>JALEOL010000044.1 GCA_022766785.1 Oscillospiraceae bacterium | reverse complement strand
GTCTGAGGGGAAAACCGTAGGGGGAAAGGGGGGAAATGCCGATTTTTGCCGGATTTATTGGTTCCCCCCTTTCTCCCGAAGGGTTTCCCCTCAGTCCTGTGCGAAAACATTTTAATCAAAAAGCTCCAAACAGCCACTGTCTATATTTCAAATCTCTATCCACACAAATTCACATATTACCTCCAAACAACCCCTTCCCCCCCGATAAATCTCTATCCACAAAAAATCCACATATTACCTCCCCCACTGCCCTCAAAAAAAACAGCAGGGCAGATATCTCCACCCTGCAAAAATATAAAAGTGTTTAGGAGAAGTACTCCACGCCGCCCTTGAACAGCAGCTGATCCTTGTTTCCTGCCACATTCTTGGCAACATTGTCGGTGAGACGCTCTGTGTGTCCCATTTTGCCGAGAACTCTGCCGTCCGGGGAAATTATACCCTCGATGGCGTACATGGAGCTGTTCGGGTTGTATGCCACGTCCATTGTGGGGTCGCCGTTAAGGTCAACATACTGGGTAGCCACCTGCCCGTTTGCGATAAGCTGCTTTATCACGCTCTCGGGGGCTACAAATCTACCCTCGCCGTGGGATATCGGGATATTGTGGATATCGCCGACCTTGCAGCAGCTGAGCCACGGGGACTTGTCCGTGCATATCCTCGTCAGAGTGAGCTGCGACTGATGACGACCGATAGAGTTGTATGTCAGTGTGGGGCTTTCGGCGGTAAGCGGTACGATCTTTCCAAACGGCACAAGACCCAGCTTGATGAGAGCCTGGAAGCCGTTGCAGATACCGATCATCAGACCGTCACGGGTGTACAGCATTTCCTCAACAGCGTCCTTTATCCTCGGGTTGCGGAAGAACGCATTGATGAACTTCGCAGAGCCCTCCGGCTCGTCACCGCCGGAGAATCCGCCGGGGATAGCTATGATCTGGGAGTTCTGAATGTGCTTTGTGAACTCGTTTACGCTGTCCTCCATGTCCTTTGCGGAGAGGTTGCGGATAACGAAGATCTCACTGTCGCCGCCATAGGTGTTGAACGCGTTCGCCATGTCGTATTCGCAGTTTGTGCCGGGGAATACCGGGATAAGAACACGGGGCTTTGCCACCTTTACGGAGGAGTGCTTAAGCTCGCTGCCGCCGGTGTATGCGATCTTCCCGGGAGCCTGCTCCTCGGGGAGCTGCGCCTTGAATATCGGCTCCAGAACGCCGTCCCACTTCTTTTCAAGGGAAGCCACATCAAGCTTCACATCGCCGCAGGTTATCTCGTACTCAGCAACAGTTTCGCCGATGGTCTTTACGCCGTCAGCGTCGCCGTCAAGCTCCAGAACGAACGCGCCGTAAACCGGTGTGAACAACTCTTCATCTGTGAGCCTGTCCAGCTTTGCGCCGATGCGGTTGCCCAGAGACATCTTGAAGATACCCTCGGCAACGCCGCCGTGCGCAACGCTCCAGACGGAGACCGCCTTCTTGTCCTTTATCAGCTTCTCAACGGTGCGGAATACTGCCTTTACGCTGTCGAAGTCGGGCAGACCGTTTTCGTCATATTTCGGGGCGATATAGCCTATTTTGCTGCCGGGCTTCTTGAACTCTGCGGAGATAACGTCCCCTGCCTTTGCCACGGATACCGCAAAGGAAACCAATGTCGGGGGTACGTCGATATGCTCGAACGTGCCGCTCATGCTGTCCTTGCCGCCAATTGCGCCGCAGCCCATCTCAAGCTGTGCACGATATGCGCCGAGCAGCGCTGCAAAGGGCTTTCCCCAACGCTCCGGCTTGCCCTGTGTTCTCTCAAAATACTCCTGGAACGTGAGCCAGCACTTCTCGTAAGTGCCGCCTGCCGCTACTACCTTTGCGATACTCTCGACAACTGCGCACATTGCGCCGTGATAGGGGGACTGGGTGGATACCGCCGGGTCAAAGCCCCATGCCATGACAGAGGTGGTATTCGTCTTTGCGCCAAGCACCGGGAGCTTCGCCGCCATTGCCTGTACCGGGGTCTGCTGGGTCTTTCCGGAGAACGGCATGAGAACGGTCGCGCCGCCTATCGTGCTGTCAAAGCGCTGAACAAGCCCTCTCTGGGAGCAGATGTTCAGGTCTGTCACCATGCCCTCCCAGTCAGCGGCGGTGTTCTTTCTGCCGGTGGAGTAGGTCACATTAACGTCCGGAACCGAAACGTCTGTGTGCTTTTCTGCGCCGTTGGAGTTCAGGAAGTCGCGGCTGATATCCACGATAGTCTTGCCGTTCCAGTTCATGCGGAGCCTCGGCTCTGCCTTTACTACTGCAACGGGAGTGGATTCGAGGTTTTCTACAGAAGCAAGAGCGCGGAATTTGTCGGCGTCCTCCGGGGCTACTACTACCGCCATTCTTTCCTGAGATTCGGAGATAGCAAGCTCGGTGCCGTCCAGACCGTCGTACTTCTTCGGCACTGCGTTGAGGTCTATCTCCAGACCGTCCGCAAGCTCGCCGATAGCAACGGAAACGCCGCCTGCGCCAAAGTCGTTGCAGCGCTTGATGAGACGGGTCGCCTCGGGATTTCTGAATAATCTCTGGAGCTTTCTCTCCTCGGGGGCGTTACCTTTCTGAACCTCTGCGCCGCAGGTGTCCAGGGACTGCACGCTGTGCGCCTTAGATGAGCCTGTCGCGCCGCCGCAGCCGTCACGTCCGGTTCTGCCGCCAAGCAGAATGATGATATCCCCGGGAGCCGGGCGCTCTCTGCGGACATTCTCAGCAGGAGCAGCGCCGATAACTGCGCCTATCTCCATGCGCTTTGCCATATAGCCGGGGTGGTAAATCTCGGCGACATGACCTGTCGCAAGTCCTATCTGGTTGCCGTAGCTGGAATACCCGGCAGCGGCTGTGGTGGTTATCTTTCTGGGGGGGAGCTTTCCCTTTATCGTCTTTTCAACAGGCAGCAGCGGGTCGGAAGCGCCGGTCACTCTCATTGCCTGGTAAACATAGCTTCTGCCGGAGAGGGGGTCGCGGATAGCGCCGCCAAGGCAGGTCGCAGCGCCGCCGAACGGCTCGATCTCTGTCGGGTGGTTGTGAGTTTCGTTCTTGAACATCAGCAGCCAGTCCTCGTCCCTGCCGTCAACGTCCACCTTGATACGGACGGAGCATGCGTTTATCTCCTCGCTCTCGTCAAGGTCAGGCAGCAGACCGTCCTTCTTGAGCTTTTTCGCAGCGAGGGTGGCGATATCCATAAGGCATACCGGCTTGCCGTCACGCCCAAGCTCGGAGCGGTCAGCCTTGTACTCTGCGTAGGTATCGGCAATATAGGAGGGCTTGATATCAGCGTTGTCGATGATAGTGCCGAATGTGGTGTGGCGGCAGTGGTCAGACCAGTAGGTGTCTATCATGCGTATCTCGGTGATAGTCGGGTCGCGGTGCTCGCTCTTGAAATAATCCTGGCAGAACTTGATATCGTCGTTGTCCATAGCCAGACCGTATTTTACGACAAAATCCGCAAGCTGAGCGTCGGTCTTTTCAATAAATCCGTCAAGCGTCTCAACACTGGTGGGAATGGTGTACTTCACTTCCAGAGTGTCGTACTTGTCAAAGCCGCACTCTCTCGACTCAACGGCGTTGATGAGGTAGTGCTTTATGCGCGCGAATTCATCATCGGTTATCTTACCTTTAAGCAGATATATCTTTGCGTACTTCACCACAGGGCGCTCGCCGGGGCAGAGCATCTGGATACACTGCGCCGCAGAATCCGCGCGCTGGTCGAACTGACCGGGCAGGAACTCCACCGCGAACATGCGCTCGTCGGCGGCAGGCTCCGGCAGGTCGTAGAAAACCTCGTCAACAGGCGGCTCGGAGAACACCGTAGCGATCGCCGCCCTGAAATTCTCCTCGGGCAGCTTTTCGCAGTCGTAACGGTTGATAACGCGCACATTCTCGACAGAAGTGATGCCAAGCGCCACGTTCAGGTCGGCGAGAACTGCGCCCCCGTCAACAGCGAACTGCGGCTTTTTTTCCACATAAATTCGGTAAACCATCTTTTTCCTCCAACATTTTCACACAGCAAACGCTGCAATAATAATTATATTATACTACTGAACCGTTATAAAATCAATATGCCGTGTTACTGAAATATCCCGGCTCTTACCGTCTGTATTTGTTCATTTATTCTCCGCGCGGCTGCGAAGAAGTCCGGCGTATTCCTCGCTTGTGCATTTTTCCGCAAGGCTCAGCAGCTCGTCAGTGGTGGAGCAGGCGCCCTCTATCGCCTTTAACAGCGCCCAGTTAAGCCCGTCGCAGTCCGGGGAAAACAGCCCGGTGAGCTGCGCTGCGTCGTCGTAGGAAAGCTGCCTGCCAAAGTTCAGCAGCTTGTCGTATGTCTCGAACAATTCGTCAGAAAGCTCCGCGTCCGCCGGGATAGGTCCCAGCTCCAGAAGCCGCTTTATATTGCTTATCATGTTTTATTCTCCCTCAAATTCTGTTGTTCCGGTGCAATAGTTATCCTGTGCGCCGGTTATCTTCACCCTTGCCAGTGTGTGCCGGGAAATATCTTCTCCGTATATTCTGACAGTAATATAACTATCGGTAAATCCATTGCAGTAATCCGGCGACGTGCGCTTTTCGATCAGCACGGTCTGTATGCTGCCGGTCTGCCGCTGAAGGAACTCACGCTCCAGGCGGTCGGCGAGGGCGTTCATCTCCTTTGCTCTTGCCGACTTTATCTGCGGCGGCACCTGGTTCGTGCGCATTCCGGCGACAGTACCGCGGCGTATGGAATACGGGAACACATGTATCTTCGCAAAGCCCGTTTTTTCGGCGAAATCCATGCTCTGTGCGAACTCCTCGTCCGTTTCTCCGGGAAAGCCCACCATGATATCGGTGGTTATCGCGCACCCCGGGAACGCGCTGCGCAGCTTCTCCACCAGTGCGGAATATTCGGCGGTGGTGTATCGGCGCTTCATTCTCTGCAATACTGCGTCGCTGCCTGACTGGAGCGACAGGTGGAAGTGCGGACAGAGCTTTTCACACGCTTTCAGCCGCTCTATCTCCCGGTCGGTGAGGGTGTCCGCCTCCAGCGAGCCGAGCCTCACGCGCTCTATCCCCGGCACCTGCGCCGCCATTACAGCGTCCGCCGGGGTGCAGCCTATGTCCTCGCCGTAGCAGCCGATGTTTATCCCGGTGAGAACTATCTCACGGTTGCCTGCTGCCGCAGCCTGCTCCGCCTGACGGGTGATATCCTCAGGCTTTCTCGAACGCACACGCCCCCTCGCGGTGGGGATTATGCAGTAGGTGCAGAACCTGTCGCAGCCGTCCTCTATCTTGATGAAAGCACGGGTGCGGTCGAGGTCGGCGGAGGAGGAGCGCTCGTCAAATTCCCGGCTGAGCTGTGAAACGCAGGAAACGCGCTCATGCCCGGCAAGGAACTGCGCCACAAGCTCTGTGAGCCTTGACTTGTCCGCGTTTCCGGTGATGATGTCGGCGGAGCAGTCGCGCAGCGCCTCGTCCGGGTACGCCTGGGGATAGCAGCCGCAGAGCACCGTTATGCAGTCCGGGTTAAGGCTGCGGCAGTGGGATACCGCCTGGCGCGCTTTCTTTACGCCGGAGCCGGTCACAGCGCAGGAATTTATAATAAAAATATCGGCAGGTTCGTTGTTCTCTGCCCATGAATAGCCTGCGGCAAGGAACTGTTCTTCAATGGCGGCACTCTCGCAGGAATTAACCTTGCAGCCGAATGTCAGTATACTGAAAGTCATGATAACCTCTTTCGACATGAAATGACGCCGCATGGCAGGAGTTGCACCATGTATTTCAGCGGCGTTTGTAATTTTAGCCAAAACGAAATATTGATATATCAATATTATACTTTATTATTCCGAATTTTGCAATAAGCTATTGACTATTTTTCAGTTTGAGGATATACTTATTATCAGAGGGAAGGTATCCCTCAGAACTAATAAAGAAAGGCGGCGTCATTTATGAAGAAAATGAAAATCATGCTCGGTTCCATTGAGGACGTGAAGGAGTTCGTTGCACTGACCAACAGCTACCCGTTTGAAAGCGACCTCGTGTCCGGAAGATATGCGGTAGACGCAAAGTCCATCATGGGCATATTCAGCCTGGATCTTGCAAAGCCGCTTGATTTTGTCGTACACGACGACAGCGCAAAGGCAGACGAGCTGCTTGACGCAGTAACAAAGTTCAGAGCATAACTATCCGACGATACAGAAAGGAAGTATTATCATGAAAACAGTAAAGATCAACATCAATACCATCAACGACGTTAAGAATTTCGTAAGCATAGTATCCCGCTGCGATTACGATGTAGATATCGTATCCGGCAGATATGCGATCGACGCAAAGTCCATCATGGGTATCTTCAGCCTGGATCTCTCCAAGGAGCTGACCCTGAATATCCACAGCGACGACTGCGCTGAGTTCCTCGATGAGATCAAGGACTATATCGCTGAGTAATTTTACTTCTTAACACAAAAACGGACGGATAGCTGATATCCGCCCGTTATTTTTTTGTTGTATCTCAGAAACCGAAGAACTTCTTTACACTGTTGACAAATCCGGTGCCGATCTTGATCGCCGCATTCTTTATGATCTCTCCTGCTTTCTTTACCGCCCAGTCGTAATATGAACTTCCGCCGGAAACTTCCTCCAGATCGCTCTCGGAAAGCTCCTCACCGCTGTCCCCGGAAAGCGCTTCTCTTGCAGCCTGCTCCAGCTCCTCTGCGGTAAGCTCGATCCCCTGATCTGCGAATGCCGCCAGCATTTCGTCCACGCTCTTTGCCTCTGCCAGTGCCTTTGTGATCACTTCGTTGTTTACTGTAGCCATGATTTTTTCCTCCGTTATTGTGATTTGTTCTGTTGTTTTCGTTAAGGCTCTTTGCCTTTCGACTGTATATACACTTTGGGAAGCACTGAATAAATCACGCCTGACGGCTTGGTACGCATCTTGCTTGCATATTTTTCGTCATCTTGCACAAATTTTGCTTGACGGGCGGCAGCCCGCCTGCACTCAATTTATACAATCTGACGAAAAATCTGACTGCGCAATCTGCGCACCAGATTTAATCAGTGCTTCCCTTGTTTTCCGGTTCGTTACACTTTTTTGTGATTTTCTTTCAGGTCATCAGAAACCGAAGAAGTTCTTCACAGCTTTTACGAATGCCTTTCCTACCTCGGTTGCCACATTCTTGATGATCTCCCCTGCCTTCTTTACTGCCCAGTTGTAGTTGGAACCGCCTGCTACGCCCTCCAGGTCGCTCTCTGTAAGCTCCTCGCCGCTGTCCCCGGAAAGCGCTTCTCTTGCAGCCTGCTCCAGCTCCTCTGCGGTGAGCTCGATCCCCTGATCTGCGAATGCCGCCAGCATTTCGTCCACGCTCTTTGCCTCTGCCAGTGCCTTTGTGATTACTTCGTTGTTTACTGTAGCCATGATTTTTTTCCTCCGTTATTGTGATTTGTTCTGTTGTTTTCGTTAAGGCTCTTTGCCTTTCGACTGTGTATACACCCACTCCCCCGTAACGTTACACTCGTATGAAAAAAATTCTGCGCCCCTCTCCGGAACGCGGAATTACTATTATATTACGTTGGTCTATATATCGACTTCCTCGCCGCCGCCGATGTACATCAGCCGGTCGCCAAGTATCTCGTCCATAAGGTCGAAGCCCTTGAAGCCGGTGCAGTGGCAGGCGTATATCTTCTCCGCGCTGCTGAGCTTCAGCGCCCTCGCCTGC
>JALEOL010000038.1 GCA_022766785.1 Oscillospiraceae bacterium | reverse complement strand
GGAAAAATCCACCAATAATAAAGCGATATCCCTCGCAGATAATAATACAGTGCAGCTATGCTGTACAATAATATAATAAGGAGAGAAACTTATGAAAAAGCTTCTTGGCATCACAGCGGCTATGGCTGCGGCTGCGGCGCTGACCTGCACTGCTTCTGCGAACAGCGGCGGAGTAGTTGGCGGAGTAGTGAACGCCGGCGAGGATATAGTAAACGGTGTGGTAAATGCCGGTGAGGACATCGTTGACGGGGTTACCGGCAATAACAACGGCAATAACGGTACCACAAACGGCACGAATGGCAATAACGGTACCACAAACGGCACGAATGGCAATAACGGTACCACAAACGGCACGAATGGCACCAACGAAACCAATGGCACCAACGGAACCAACACAACCACCGGCACAACCGGCAATAACGCTGCAAACGGAACAACTAACGGCGCGAACAACGCAGCGAACGGGACAAACAATAATAAACCCGGCAACCCTAACACCGGCGTTCCGTTCAATATGGCGGCGGCAGGCTCGGCAGTCCTGGGTGCAGCAGGTATACTCATGACCCTGCGCAGGGACGACTAAAATTAAGTAACTTAGGTAATTAGCAATGCGTGTTTCTGTAAGGAAATGCGCATTGTGTTTTTTTACTAATAAAATTATTGGATTTGCCTAAAAATTTCTGTAATTTGTGTGTAAAATGACAGTTGCATTTTTTTACGATTTATAGTACAATATACAAGAGGATTTAGTGTTTGCTATCCGCTCAAAAAAATTTTAGGAGGATTATTTCTTATGAAGTTAAGAAGTGTTATCGCTGCAGTTGCTGCTGTCGCAGTTGCTGCAACAACCACAGTTACATCTTTCGCTGCTGCAGCTTTCAAGGGAAGCATCAATGAGCAGTCCGGTATGTTCGTATGCCTGCTGTCTGATGACGCAAACGTTCCTATGTTCACATCTTTTGAACCCATGAAGGATCTCGTTGGTGTTGAGCTTACTGTAAAGGCTGAGGACAAGAGAGCTATCGAGTCTGCAATTGCAGATGGCACATGGGTTGGCGGCGGCTTAATGTTCAACTCCAACTCCACCGGTTGGGAGCAGCACGAGTGGTCTTTCCAGGAAGGCGCTAAGGAGCTGACATTCATGCCCACTGAGAAGAGAGGCGTTTATACCCTCACTTATACTCAGGATAAGCCCATCTTCGCTGCAACCGATACTTATGCACAGATCTGCGCTCAGAACTGGTCTGAGGGTGTTGCTCAGTTCGAGATCGTTGAGTTCAAGCTTCTGAACTCCAAGGGCGAGGACATCAGGGATGCTGCATCCGAGGAAAAGCCCGCTGAGACCACAAAGCCTGCTGACACCACCGCTCCTGCTGAGGTAGACGAGCCGGTTGAGGAGACCGTTGAGGCTGAGGACACCGCTGAGGTTGAGGACACCGCTGAGTACACTGAGGACGTTCTCGTAACATACGAGGAGACCGTTGACGAGACTGTTGACGTTACCGTTGACGAGACCGTTGATGAGACTGCTGATGAGACTGGCGCTGCTGACGACACCGATGCTGACGCTTCCAACAAGGGCAACCCTGACACTGGCGTTGCAGGCGTAGCTGTAGCTGCTGGCGTTCTTGCTCTGGCTGGTGCTGCTGTAGTAGTATCTCGCAAGAGAAAGTAATCGACAATAAGTGACCAGATAGTTCAAACACTAACCGCACCCCCGGAGCAATCCGGGGGTGTTTCATTTTTTGAGCAAAAAACCGCCGGTACAAAATGCACCGGCGGCTTGTTATATTTGAGAGACAGATCAATATGTACTAATCAGAGTGGCTTCATCACTATCTCGCCATCGTCGATAGTTGCCTTTGAGTGCGGCGTCATGCTGTTCACCTGGAATATGCAGGAGTTGATACGAAGCGTAACACCTGGGTAGAATGCGCGCTTGCAGGAGACAGAAAGGTTCTGCTTTCGCTCAAGCGTTGTCTCGATCTCGTGGATCCTGCCGTTGAGCCGCTTTATCTCGCCCTGGATCTGGAAACGCGAGCGCATTGCTTCGACCTTCATCTGTTCGCGTTCCGGGGACAGCTTGCTGACCTTTGCCATTTCGGTAAGGGTAGAGACTATTTTCCCGAGCTGATCCAGCTTATCCTCATAGCTTTGAATGGTGTGCTTGTGGTTTTCCATTTCCTCCGTCAGCACGGCGTTGTTTCCGAGGGTGATAAGCGTTTTTGCGTAGCTTTCAGAACCGATGACGGACGCGGTGATGTTCTCCAGCGCGGTGTATTTTCCGCCCATGATAACGCCCTTGCCGCTTGCGATGATATCCTTGCCGGCATAAACCTGACCGCCCACGAATGAGGAAGCCTCCACATCACGTCCGGCATAAATGCTGCTGTTCTCGCAGAAATCCAACTTGATGCTGCCAAGCTCGCTGCGGAGCGTGGAATTTATGCACCCAAGCTTTACGGTAATATTTCCGTCTGCGGTGATAGTGCCGTTTGTGACGCTGCCGTTTATGGTGATGCTCTTTTTGGAGGTGACTGCGAATCCCTCCAGGACGTTGCCCTTGATGATTATATCGCCGATAAAGTCGATGTTGCCGCTGGAAACGTCCACGTCTCCCCTTATCAGCAGCGACTCCTCAATGCAGAACGCGCCGTTAGCGAAAGCGAGGTTTCCGTCAGTGGACGCAACTATCTCGGTGCCGTCGTTCACGAGCTCCGTGCCTTTACCTACGTTGAACGGTACGGCAACGCCGACCTTCTGCGGAACCGGTTTTCCCATTATATCAGTGCCCGGTGTGCCCTCGGTGGGCAGAGTGATCTTCGCGATAGAAGTCCCCTTGTAGATGTTACGGACAAGCCCCAGATTTTTGTAGTCCACGTTGCCGTTTTCGTCCTCAACGGGCTTGAACGTGCTTTCGCGCTTGAAGAAATAATCTATCTTGCCGTCCTCTCCGTTGACGGGGGGCTGCCATCTTGCGATGCAGATGTTCTCGCCGTAGCGCTTTTCCTCTACTGCCCGGGTTATTTCGTCCTTCATGACGCCGAAGCAGATCCCTTTCTCGGCAACGGCAGAAAGAGCCTTATCGACTGTCATATCAAGTCCTCCGTTTGCCGGCGGTTCAATAGTCATGAAAGCGGTGGTGCAGTTGGGGTCAACAGATATTTCCGCCTCTGAATGTATGATCTTGCCTTCACTGATGTCAGCCATGGTAAAGCCCCCTTTTTATCATATTAGGGAACAAATGATCTGCTTTTGCGTCAGACCAGGAATTCCCTGTCTCTGTTATTATTGTATCATATAATCAGAAATTTTGCAAGTATATACTTAAAATTTACTGTGAAAAAGGAATTTTTATGCAAAACGACAACCGAAAGCAGAAAAGTCGGACGCAATGTCCGCCCCGAAACAGGATCTATTTGACTATATAAAGCATTCCGTCAATTAACGTTTTCGTTCCTTAGCTTTCTGCTCCAGACCCCTGTGAGGTAAAATACAGCGGACATGACCGTTCCCGCTGCCCAGGCTCCCGGCCAGGACAGCCAGATACCGCGAACGCTGCTCATTGCGTTTGAGAGTATCGCGGCGAGTACTACGCGCAGGATAAGATCGGTGAAAGTCGCCGCCATGAAGCAGCCCATGCTTTCGCTTCCCCGGAGAACGCCGTCGCAGAGCAGTTTGACGCACACGACGAAGTAGAACGGCGATACTATCCGCAGGAAATCAGTGCCGGTATCCATGGCTAGCTGTGAGCTTTCTTCGTTCATGAACAGGGAAAGCAGCGGCTCTCCCAGCAGGAAGAACAGCAGGAAGAATACCCCGGCAGCCACAAGGGAGAACGCCATTACCGACCGCAGACCTTTCCGTATGCGCTCCGGCTTGTTCGCGCCGATATTCTGGGCGGTGAAGCCGGACATGCCGTTTCCTATCGTGGTGAAGCAGGTTATCGCGAAGGTGTTCAGCTTTATCGCTGCGGAATAGCCTGCGACTATCGACGAGCCGAAGCCGTTTACCATATACTGAATGAACAGATTGCCCACCGAAATGAAGCTCTGCTGCAAAACGCTGGGGACTGCGACTTTCCCTATCTCAGCGAGCGCCCGACCGCTGAACAGGCTGCCGCCCTGTATCTTCATGGACTTCACCCGTTTGAGCAGAAGCACCAGCGCCAGAACGCAGGCAGCTCCCTGCGCCGCGAAGGTCGCCCATGCCGCGCCGGCAACGCCCATTTGCAGTGGTATAATGAGAATGCAGTCCAGCAGGATATTGCCCAGGGAACTGCCTATCAGCAGATAAAGCGGCGTCTTGCTGTCGCCCAGGCTGTTGAATATGCCGGTGACTATATTGTAAAGGAACAGGAACATAAATCCGCCAGTGTATATCATAAGATAAAGGCAGCCGTCGCCGAAGATATTCTCCGGGGTCTGCACCCACTCCATAAACGCGCCGCTGAACAGCACTCCCACCAGCGTCAGCAGTGCGGAAAGCGCCGTGCCTGCGATAAGAGAGGTGGAGATGCATGTCTTGGTCTGTTGTAAATTCCCCGAGCCGAAATGCTTGCTTATCACCACCGAGCAGCCTATCTGGCAGCCCACCGCCACCGCCATGAATATCATGGTGATAGGGTAGCTTGCCCCTATTGCCGCGAGCGCGTCCTCGCCTGCGAATTTCCCTGCGATAACGCTGTCGGCGATGTTATACATCTGCTGGAACATCACGCTGATAAACAGCGGTATCGTGAACATGATGAGCGATCTTCCGGGACTTCCGATGGTCAGATCCTTGTTCATTTCGTCGCTTCTTTCCCTGTTGTTTTCTGTCGGCATTATGTGCCATATCTTCGTTTATTCTATCACATTTTTTCCGGAATGACAACTTTGTAATATGCCTTTCAGTGATTTTGGGCAGATTTTGCATATTTACGACAAAAAAACACTAGACAAGGAAAAGTTTTTGTGATATCCTATAAACGTAAACTGCCGGGAACATGCATTATTCCCGGAACAATATAATAATGAGAGGGTAAAACTAATGATCAACATTCCTGAAATCAAGGTAGGTATCGTGGCTGTATCCCGTGACTGCTTCCCTGAGTCTCTGTCCGTGAACAGGCGCAAGGCTGTTATCAAGGCTTACACCGAAAAGTACGGCGCGGCTGATATCTACGAATGTCCCGTCTGCATCGTTGAGAGCGAGATACATATGGTACAGGCTCTTGAGGATATCAAGAAAGCAGGCTGCAACGCGCTTTGCGTATACCTCGGCAACTTCGGCCCGGAGATCTCCGAGACCCTGCTTGCAAAGCACTTCGACGGCCCCGTTATGTTTGCAGCAGCTGCTGAGGAGGACAGCGCAACTTCCCTTGTCCAGGGCAGAGGCGACGCTTACTGCGGTATGCTGAACGCTTCCTATAACCTGAAGCTGCGCAACGTAAAGGCTTACATTCCCGAGTACCCCGTGGGCACCGCTCCCGAGGTCGCAGACATGATCCACGAGTTCCTGCCGGTGGCGAGAACTATCGTTGGTCTGTCCGATTTAAAGATAATCTCCTTTGGTCCCCGTCCGCTGAACTTCCTCGCCTGCAACGCGCCTATCAAGCAGCTTTACAACCTCGGCGTTGAGATAGAGGAGAACTCCGAGCTTGACCTGTTTGAGGCGTTCAACAAGCACGCGAACGACCCCCGTATCCCCGAGGTCGCTGCTGACATGGCAAAGGAGCTTGGCGCAGGCAACAAGATGCCCGACATTCTTCCGAAGCTGGCGCAGTACGAGCTGACCCTGCTTGACTGGATCGAGCAGCACAAGGGTTACAGAAAGTACGTTGCTATTGCAGGTAAGTGCTGGCCGGCATTCCAGACCCAGTTCGGCTTTGTTCCCTGCTATGTGAACTCCCGTCTGACCGGACGCGGTATCCCGGTTTCCTGCGAGGTAGATATCTACGGCGCTCTGTCCGAGTTCATCGGCACCTGCGTATCCCAGGACGCTGTTACCCTGCTTGACATCAACAACTCTGTTCCGGCTGATATGTATGAGGAGTCGATCAAGGGCAAGTTCAGCTACAAGCACACCGATACATTCATGGGCTTCCACTGCGGCAACACCTGCTCCAGCAAGCTGTCCGCATGCACCATGAAGAACCAGATGATCATGGCGAGAAGCCTGCCCGAGGAAGTTACCATGGGTACACTGGAGGGAGACATTATCCCCGGCGACATCACATTCTTCAGACTTCAGTCCACTGCTGACGCACAGATCCGCGCTTACGTTGCACAGGGCGAGGTTCTGCCGGTTGCTACAAAGTCCTTCGGTTCTATCGGCGTGTTCGCTATCCCGGAGATGGGACGCTTCTACCGTCATGTTCTCATTGAGAAGAACTATCCGCACCACGGCGCAGTTGCGTTTGGTCACTATGGCAAGGCTCTGTTCAATGTGTTCAGATACCTTGGCGTTGAGGATATCGGCTTCAATCAGCCTGCAGGCATGATGTATCCGTCCGAGAATCCGTTTGCTTAATTACGGAACGCGGTTTTAATTCGGAATTATTGTTTTCGTTATTTCAAAATTTAATTAACAAACAGGGCGAAGATCATTCTTCGCCCTGTGTTCTTATTTCTCATCACTTGAAATATCATCCGGCGAAGCCGGATACCTTAATTCCGCATTCCGAATTCCGCATTCCGCATTCCGAATTACTTTCATGCGTTGTCCAGCACATTCTTCAGCATTTCTATGTACTCCTGCCTTACCCACTCCGGGGACTGGATCACCGCTTTCCCTCCGAACTGGAACAGCCACGCATAGAAAGGCGACTGCGTCACCACCCGGGCAAACAGCGTGAAATGCTCCTCGTCCTTGTCGGGGATCATGCGGACGTCCATTCCGAACCTGTCCAGAACGGCGTTCACAATGCTTTTGTCGCAGCGCAGCTTTACCTCGGTCTCCTCGCCACTGAACATTGAGATATGGGTTGTGACATACTTTGACAGGTCGAACTCGCGCTCCAGAGGTCTTGCAGGCTCGCTGGTGATCTTTACGGCTTCCATGCGGTCAACGCGGTAGTTGGAATAGCACTCGCGGTGATCGTTCCATGCAACGAGATAGTAGTGATCCCTGTCCCACACCAGCGCATAGGGGGTGCATATCCTTGCGGAGTCACGGTATTTCTTGCGGCGGTTCATGTCGTAATCGAAATACCTGAACGAGATCTTGTACTTCCCGTTGTCCCCGGAGATCGCCCTGTGTATCGTGTCAACGTTGTAAAGCACGCCCTTGTTTGGCTGCTTTGTCCTGTCTGTGACAAAGACGTTGCGGCGTATCTGGCGCGCTTCTCCCTCGCTGCACAGGCTCTCGATCTTCCTGAGAAGCTCCGATGACTGGTTGAAGGTCAGGAACTTTGACGAGCTTACGGCGTCTGCCAGCAGTTTTAGCTCCGCAAGCTCAAACTCGCGGCTGGCAAGCTGATAGGAAGCAGTCCGCCCGGTGGTAGCCTGGATATCCATTCCGTACTGGCGCAGCGCCTCAATATCCTCTGCGAACGCCTTTCTTCCCTCGGATATACCGAGTTCCGCCAGTTTTTCCTCTATTTCCTGACGAGTCAGCGATTGTGTCTCATTGGTGTATTTCAGGAAAATATCCCTGAGGTACAGCATTTTCAAACGCTGGGTGTTGCATGAACCGGGCAGTTCCTTATCGTTCGGCATACTAAACAGCTCCTTTGGTATTCTTGTCCCGATATCCGATCCCCCATCTGACCGGAAGTCCTGCACAAAACTGCATATTTTGGGACTTTTTTCGTGCTTTTTTTCCAATAACATTATTATATCATATTATTTCAAAAAAACTGCGCCTTTCCGGGCGCAGTTGCATGTTTTTTGAAAAATCTTTTCAATCCAGGAATTTCAAGCTGATGTTAGGGTTCTCTGAAGCGCTGTCAGTCAGCACTCTGCGGAGCGCTTTCGCCTGTTTTTCGCCGATGGAGCTTTCAAGGGCGGAGTTGTTGATTATCTTTATTTCAGCGGCTGAATTTATCTCCCCGAGGTAGTCGTGGAGCGAGTCCAGCGTTTCGCCGTAGCATTCAGGAAAATCAAACGCGGCGTAAAACCTTTCGTGGATAATGTCCATGCCGCCTATTGTTGCGGCGTCGATCAGCAGTGTTTTCATTCCCTATTCCTCCCCGTAAAGTAGTGTGAAGCTGGCGTAATGGTCGTCGGTGTAGTAGATAAGCCCGTCGTTTGAGAAGATGATCCGCTTTGCGCCGCGGCTGCTCTTCCCGAGGGTGTCAATGTCGCATTCGGTGTAGCTCCTGCCGTCCTTCTCCGGTAGAAGTCCCTCGTAATTACCGAACCGGTCGCCGCCGATGCATTTCCCCGGTGCGTAGACCTCCACCGAGCCGCCGTCCCAGCCAAGCTCCCTCGCCTGTTTTTTTGTGATGAAGTTGTCCGGGAGACGCCCATAGGTGTGGATATAAAGCGCGACATCTTCCCGGCTGGAATAGCTGCCGTCCTCGCTTATCGCCGAGGTTTCATCGGGCTTTTCTGATGTGGTGGTTTCCTCGTTTTCAGCGATAGAAGCCGCCGGTTCGGGCTGTGAGGTTTCCTGCTGCGGTGCGGCTGTGACTTCCCGGGTCGGTTCGGGCTGTGAGGTTTCCTCCCGCGGTGCGGCTGTGACTTCCCGGGTCGGTTCGGGCTGTGAGGTTTCCTCCTGCGGTGCGGATGTGACTTCCCGGGTCGGTTCAGAGGAGACTTCCGAAGTAATTTCTGCGGAGTCCTGCGAGGTAATTTCTGTTACTTCATGATCCGCGCTGCTGTACGGAACGGTCTGTTCAATGCTCTGCGCCGCGGACGTTTCGGAGCTGCCCGTGGTTTTACCCGAGCACGCTGTCAGCGACAGGGAAGCCGCCGCTGCAAGTATAAGCGACAATATTCTTTTCATGGTGTGTTCCTTTCATTTTAGGGTAATGCCGTACAAATTTCCCGACATGGTCTTTGTGCGGTGTGGACTTTGTTCTGGTTCAGGTCGGTGCTATCGGAGTATTTCCAGAAAAACGGTCTGCGTTTATTATATCACAAATTTTGACATTTGTAAAGCCCGGAAGTTATGTGCGGCAGAATGATCCGGGTCATTTTTGTGCAAATGTGATAATTGTTTTTCAGAGAAATCGTACAATAAGCACGAAGCCTATAAAAATAATATGTTTTCTCAAAAACCTATTGACAAACTCGGAAATCAATGTTATAATACATCACATAAAGCCTATAGGAAAGATAGGTTAATGAGAGGAGACGGGAAATATGGGCGCGATATTCACAATACTTCTGCGCAGGAACTTCCGCTTCGGACGAATGTGCAGGCAGTTTTAAGCTGAGTGAACGGCGCTGTTTCCGGTCATTCAGGGGGCTGCAAAACGCCCGGAAAACTATATCAGATGAACGACCGAAAATGGGGTGAAGCAATGATCCGTCTGGAGAACGTCACAAAAACCTATGTAAACGCCGGGAAAAAATTCAATGCGGCGGAGGACGTAACGCTTGAAATTAACGACGGCGAGATCTTTGGCATAATCGGTTTTTCCGGTGCCGGTAAATCCACGCTGGTACGATGTATAAACCTGCTGGAGCGCCCCGACAAGGGCAGGGTGCTTATCGACGGAAAGGATATCACAGCGCTGAGGGGAGCGGAGCTTCGCCGTCAGCGAAAGAAGATAGGAATGATATTCCAGCACTTCAACCTGTTCGCGTCAAGAACGGTGCTGGAGAATGTGATATTCCCGATACGCTACAGCGGAAAAAGCCGCAGCCAGCTCCACGACAGGGCTATGGAGCTTTTAGAGCTGGTGGGGATCGCGGAAAAGGCGAGCGCCTATCCCTCGGAGCTTTCCGGCGGACAGAAGCAGCGCGCGGCGATCGCCCGTGCACTTGCCAGCGACCCGGAGATACTGCTGTGCGACGAGGCGACATCAGCCCTCGACCCACAGACCACCGAGTCGATACTGGCGCTGCTGAAAAAGCTGAACACGCAGCTGGGGCTTACCATTGTGATGATAACCCACCAGATGAACGTCGTCAAGGAGATATGCACACGCACCGCCGTCATGGAACACGGAAGGGTAGTGGAGCAGGGCGATGTGTTCAGCATATTCGCAAATCCCCGGGAGCAGGTGACGCGTTCCTTTGTGGACACGACTTCCTGCCTGAGCGGAATAAACACGCTGATTGAGGAGAATTCACCCCTGGTACAGCTGAAGCCCGGTCAGAAGATACTCCGATTCAAGTACCTGGAAAGAAGCGCCTGCGAAGCGCTGGTATCCACGATATCGCGCAGGTTCAGCATTGATCTCAACATAATTTTCGGCAGCATTGAGATAATCGGCGACAACCCGATAGGCGGACTGGTAGTCATCGCCGACGGAAAGGACAGCGATATCCGCGACGCCGTAAAGTACCTCTGCGATATAAACGTCGGAGTGGAGGTGATATTAAGTGCCTGAATTCTTTGAAAACATCATGCCGAACGTCCTGAAGAAGCTCCCGGAGCTTGCAAAGGCGACCCTGGAGACTCTGGAAATGACCGGCATATCCACCCTGTTCATAATGGCGATAGGCATGGCGCTGGGCATACTCCTCACCGTCACGAAAAAAGGTGGACTGCTGGAAAATACGGCGCTTTACCGGGTGCTTGATGTCGTGATAAATCTGCTCCGCTCTATTCCGTTCATAATCCTGCTGTTCCTGCTTATTCCGCTGACAAGGATCATCAGCGGCACATCTATCGGCGTTGTCGGGTCGATTTTTCCGCTGATCGTCGGAACGGTGCCTTTCTTCTCAAGACAGGCGGAGGCGGCGCTGGCAGGCGTGAACCCGGGGCTTATTGAGGCTGCTCAGTCAATGGGCTGTTCAAAGATCGGGATAATATTCCGGGTGTATCTCCGGGAGAGCATTCCGGCGCTGTCCAGGGGTATCACGATAACGCTCATCAATCTTGTGGGACTTACCGCAATGGCAGGAGCTGTGGGCGCAGGCGGACTGGGCAACTTTGCCTATGTCCAGGGCGTTCAGCGAAACAACTACGACATCATCGTTGCGGCGGTGGTGGTGCTGGTGGTAATAGTCCAGATCATTCAGATCGCAGGAAACATCATCGCTAAGAAAACTGAAAAATAACGCGGCATAACAGCCGGCAAATACAGTTCAAAGGAGAACAAAACAATGTCTATCAGAAATAAGATCGCAATTTCACTTTCAGCAATACTTACAGCTTTATCCTTTACCGCATGCTCCGGTAATAATTCATCAGCGGACAGCTCCGCGGCAGACAGTTCAGTCGCAGAGAATTCCGCGGCGGATAGTTCCGCAGCAGAAAATTCCGAAGCAGAAAATTCCGAAGCGGACAGCTCCGTAGCAGAGAGCGACCCGGGTTACTCCCCCGAGAACCCCGTAACAGTGAAGATCGGTCTTACCGGAAACGTGTACGAGGATATCTGGAACCCGATAAAGGATAAGCTCGCTCCGGAGGGAATTAATCTGGAGTATGTTCAGTTCACCAGCTTCAATATCCCGAATAACGCGCTCAACAGCGGCGAGATCGACATGAACGCTTTCCAGCATCACGCTTTCTTCAACAACGAGGTAGCGACAAACGGCTATGACATCACCGCGATCGGCGATACTTACATCGTTGCGATGAATATCTACACCGCAAAGGGGCTTACTATCGAAAGTGCGCTGGCTTCCACCGAGGAGCTTCAGATCGCCGTTCCGAACGACCTTACCAACGAGGGCAGAGCGCTGAAGCTGCTTGAGAGCGCAGGCTTCTTCACCATTGACCCCGAGGCAGGCGCTTCACCGGAGATCAGCGACATCACCGAGTACAAGGTGCCGATAAAGTTTGTTGAGGTAGACGCAAACCTTGTTTATTCCGTAATTCAGGACGTTGACCTTGCGGTGATCAACGGCAACTACGCACTCGACAGCGGACTTACCGCAGACGACGCTATCTTCAAGGAGAGCGAGTATTCCGACAACAGCTACTACTGCCTTATCGCAGTGCGCACCGAGGACGCCGAAAACCCCGTTTACAAGCGCATAGTTGAGGCTTACCAGACCCAGGATACCATTGATATCTACAACAATGAGTTCAAGGGCTTCTTTGTTCCGGCATGGACTCTGGGTTAATTAGGGATCAGTAATTAGAAATTCGGAATTCCGTTGCCGTAGTGCGATTTATGAATTCCGAATTTCTGTTATCGGAGGTTTGAAATGGAAGAACTCTACAGGATCATACCCGACCGCGACCGGGTAATAACAGAAAACATCGAGGACAAGTACCTCTCCGATACCCTGGGCAGGCTGAAGGGAACAGCGGCGGCTCTGGTGTTCCCGAAATCCACCGAGGAAGTAAGCGCCGTGATGAGGTTCGCTTATGAGAACGACATTCCTGTGACGCCGCGGGGCGCAGGCACAAACCTTGTCGGCTCGACAGTTCCCCACGGCGAGGGGATCATTCTTGATCTTTCGCTGATGAACAGGGTGCTGGAAATTGACGAGGACACCCTCACCGCTGTAGTCGAGCCGGGCGTGGTGCTCCGGGACTTCCAGGCGCTTGTGGAGTCAAAGGGGCTGTTTTATCCCCCCGACCCGGGAGAAAAGACCGCGACTATCGGCGGCAACATCGCCACCAACGCCGGCGGAATGAGAGCAGTGAAGTACGGCGTTACCCGTGATTACGTCCGTGGGCTGGAGCTTGTGCTTGCGGACGGCAGGGTGATAACCGCCGGCACAAAGAACGTAAAGGACGCCAGCGGTCTTTCGCTGAAGCACCTGATAATCGGCTCTGAGGGTACTCTTGCGGTGATAACGAAGTGTATTCTGAAATTAGTCCCGAAGCCCGAAAGATCGCTGTCGGTGGTCGTCCCCTTTGCCGATCTCAACGCAGGTATCGCCGGAGTACTCAGCATTATCCGCGCTAACGCGAACCCCACCGCTATCGAGTTCACCGAGCGCAGCGTAATAGAGCTTGGCGAAAAGTTTACCGGGCTTTCTTTCCCGGTGGCGGAAGCCGGGGCGTATATAATCCTGACCTTTGACGGGCGCGAAAACGAAGTACTGAACAGTGCGGAACTGGTGAAGTCCGTTGCGATGAAAGCAGGTGCGCTGGACTACATCACCCTGGAAGATCCCGCAAAGGCTGCGGATATCTGGAAAGTACGCGGCTGCCTTGTAAAAGCTGTGGAAGCGGTCAGCGAGCAGGAGCCTGTTGATCTGGTAGTGCCGATAAACAGAACGGCGGAGTTCATTAGGTTCGTTCACGAAACGGAAGTAAAGACCGGAATGCAGATGGTGGCGTTCGGGCATGCCGGGGACGGCAACGTTCACCTGTGCATAGTCCGCGGAGACCGCACCGAGGAGCAGTGGGAAAAGGAACTGCACGAGGTGATGACCACCGTCTACAATTACGCTTATTCCCTGGGGGGACTTACCTCCGGAGAACATGGCATAGGAATAGCAAAACGCCCATACTTTTTCAGCGCGACTGCTCCGGAAAACCTGGACGTTATGCGCTCCATAAAGACGGCGCTTGACGCGAAGCACATACTTAACGACCACATATCATATCTGAAATAAGAGGTGCAGCATGACCCAGCTTTCATCAAGGACTGCCGGCTTTACCGATTCGGTTATCCGGCGCATGACAAGGATCTCAAACCAGTTCGGGGCGGTGAATTTATCACAGGGCTTCCCGGATTTTCAGCCGCCGCAGGAGATACTGGAGCGGCTGGCGCAGGTCACAAAGGAGGACTTCCACCAGTACGCCACCACCTGGGGCGCGCAGAATTTCCGCGAGGCGGTAGCCGCAAAGCAGACGCATTTCATGGGCTATGACATCGACCCGGACAGGGATATCACCGTCACCTGCGGCAGTACCGAGGCGATGATGGCGGCTATGCTTTCCGTCACCGATCCCGGGGATAAGGTGATAGTGTTCTCGCCGTTCTACGAGAATTACGGCGCGGACGCGATACTCTCCGGCGCACAGCCGATATATGTGCCGCTGGTTCCGCCGGAGTACAGCTTTGACGCGGATCTTCTGGAGGACGCGTTCAGGCAGCGCCCCAAAGCGCTTATCCTGTGCAATCCCTCTAATCCCTGCGGAAAGGTGTTCACTCGGGAGGAATTGCAGATCATCGCGGATCTCGCCGAAAAATACGACGCATGGGTGATAACCGACGAGGTTTACGAGCACATCGTGTACGAGCCGAACAGGCACATCTACTTCTCCACGCTTCCGCGAATGAGGGAACGCACCATCTGCTGCTCGTCCCTGTCAAAAACCTATTCCATAACCGGCTGGCGTCTGGGGTATGTCATAGCGCCGCCGGATATAAGCGACCGTATCCGCAAGGTGCACGACTTCCTGACTGTCGGCGCTGCGGCTCCGCTGCAGGAGGCGGCGGTGGTGGGGCTGAAATTCGGCGACGATTACTACAAGTGGCTGAGGGACAAGTACACCCACATGCGAAAGCTGTTCCTTGACGGGCTGGACAGGATAGGGATAGTCCACAATGTTCCCCAGGGCGCGTATTACGTCATGGTGGACGTTTCGGAATTCGGCTACAGCAGCGACATTAAGCTGTGCGAAGCGCTGGCGGAGCATGTCGGCGTAGGCGCAGTGCCGGGTTCCAGCTTTTTCAGGGAGCCGGAAAACCGTTATATCCGTATGCACTTCGCAAAGCAGGACGAAACGCTGAATGCCGCGCTTGAAAGGCTTTCGGATATCAGGAAAAAGCTGCCTAAAGAATAAAAGTATAGGGAGGAAAACCGATGTTTCCTCCCTGTTTTCTGTCCTCATATCAGCGGCGCAATGGCTTTCATGACAAAGCCCGTGATTTTGGTGATGAGTTTTTCTTTCTTGATGGTCTCATATGTTACTAGCCGACATTTTTCCAGCGTTTCGTTGAAATCCTTTTCTATGTCGGGAATGCAGTTGGTATCGTACATGTACGCGGCGCATTCAAAGTGGTGGTACAGGCTGCGGTAATCCAGGTTTATCGTCCCCACGACGGCTTCACGGTCGTCGCTTACGAATACCTTTGCGTGGACGAAGCCCGGGGTGTATTCGTATATCTTCACTCCGGAGTCCAGAAGCCGGCGGTAGTGCGTCTTTGCAAGGGCGTAAGCGGCTTTCTTGTCCGGGATACCCGGGAGGATTATCTTCACGTCAACTCCGCGCTCTGCGGCGAATTCCAGCGTTGCTTCCATAACCCCGTCCAGCACCAGGTAAGGGGTCATGATGTGGACGTATTTTGTCGCGCGGTCGATAATATCCAGATACACGCGCTCGCCGGGCTTTTCGCTGCTGAGCGGGCAGTCGCCGTAGGGTATCACAAAGCCCTTTGCTTCCGGGATCTCGCCCCCGGGCTGCTCAACGTATACGCCGAAATCCGTCTTTGTCTCTGTGATGTTCCACATTTGCAGGAACATCATCGTGAAGCTCCGCACCGCCTCGCCGCGAACCATTATCGCGGTGTCCTTCCAGTGACCGAAGCGCTCCACCTCGTTTATGTACTCGTCTGCGAGGTTCACTCCGCCGGTGAACGCCACCTTTCCGTCTATGACAACGATCTTCCGGTGGTCGCGGTAATTGTAGTGCGTTGACAGGAACGGCGTGAGCGGCGCGAACACCTTGCAGCTTATGCCAAGCTCGCGCAGCTTCCTGGGGTAGTCCCTGGGCAGCAGCGAGAATTCGCAGGTGCCGTCGTACATCACCCTGACCTCCACGCCTTTGCTGGCTTTCTCGGCGAGGATCTCAAGTATCTCTCCCCACATGATACCCTCGTCGATAATGAAGTATTCCATGAATATGAACTGCTCCGCTTTCCGCAGCTGAACGAGAAGCTCCGCGAATTTGTCCTCTCCCGAGGGGAAATATTTCACGTCTGACTTCGCGAACACCGGTCGGCAGCCGCCGTGCTGGAGATAACACGCGAGTGAAGCCGCGCCCGGGGATCTTTCTTTAAGCTCCCGGAGCACCTCCGGATCCTGTTTGATTATATCGCGCACGTCGTTTACAAGACTGTCGGTGCGTTTCTTCAGCGCGCGGTGTCCGATATCGCTCTGTATGTAGATGTAAAGCAGCGAGCCGAAAACCGGCATTAGCATGATTATGACCAGCCATGTGACCTTTGACGTGGGATCCATTCGGTTGTTTATCACCACCAGCACCATAAAAGTGCTGAATGCTATCGACAGAGCATAGTAATGCGGAACGAATTCCTTGGAGATATTGAACACAACGACGATCAGGGTTATCTGAACCACGAGCATCAGCACTACCAGCCCGAACCGGCTGAACAGCGCATATACCAGCCCTTTGTGACCTTTTTTGAGCAGACGCAGGGTTTTTCCCTTGAATTTCCCGGACATTATGCTGCGCCTCCTTTCCTGTTTTTTGCAATTCATATTTTACCACAAAATTTACCGTAAGTCAACGCTGAAAAAATGCTTTTCGCGGTTGTCCCACGAGTTATGCAATAAGTGAGAAAAACCATGACCGTCGGTGAGGTACGTCCGGTCATGGTTCGGTGTTTTAATAGTTAGTATATCCGTCCTTGCAGCGGCGGATCTTTTTCATTCCCTGGGTGATCTCTTTCAGCTGAGCTTCCAGTTCCACCGCTTTCTCAATCATCGGCGCGGCGCTCTGAGGCTCGCTGCCTCTCAGGGTCTGCACTATGCTGTCGTAAATATCCCACAGCTCTCTCAGCGCAAGGTTCGAGGAGGAGCCTTTCAGCATATGCGCGTATTCCAGCGCTGCTTTCCAGTCTCCCTTGCCGAAGCTGTCTGTCAGCTTGTCGATATTTCCGCTGCCGACATAAAGCACCAGACATTCCTGGTACAGCTGCGGAGTGCCGTCAAACCGTCTGAGGTATTCTTTCATATCAAATCTGAACTGTGACAGTTTTTCCTCAAAGATCATTCTGCTGTAAGCTCCTCCGATGCGTCGTCAGTTTCGTCAGACCGAATATTGGTGGTGAGCCATTCGCTGTTGAGCCGGCAGAGCAGGCGCGCGTCCACATATGCCTGCGCCAGGGTGAGTATGGTCTGTCCCTGATAGTTACCGGAGGCGGTCTGCTCTACCACAAGCGCGATGTCCGGCGTTTCCTCGTCGGTAAGGCACAGCGGAAGCATCAGCGACATAGTGTTGCGCTTGGGATAGTAGGACGGGATAGCGGTCTTGTAGTTGCGGCTGACGCGCTTCTTCGCAAGCTCTATTGAGTCCTTCAGGCGGTTCTGTATGCGAATGAACAGACGGTTGTTCTCGGATACTATCGTGCGCAGCTGATCATAAAGCTCGCGCTTGCGGCGGTGATCCGCGGTGCGAAGCTCCTCGGTGATCTGCCTTGCCTCCGGGCAGTCGTTGAACTGGTCGTACAGGAACTGCACCGGCAGGCGGCTGATGTTATCGATTATGATGTGGTCGAAATCCGTGAGAAGCTGGCGCGACAGGTCAAAGAACAGCTGCTCGCCGCGCTCAAAGTATGCAGGCGGCTGGGGCAGGGGGCTGAAATAGTTCACGATCTGCTTTCCCAGAGTCCTGGAAGCCGCTGTGCAGAAGCCGCTGAACTTCCACTCGGTCTCGCTGCCGGGGTCGTTGGGCATGAAGCAGGCGTAGATATCATCGTAGTGCTTATCCACAAGTCCGGTGTTGAAGCAGGCGAACTGACGATCCTTGGAAATGCACACCTTGTTTTCTCTCACAAGGCGGTAGAAGGTATATTTGATGTACTGAATGAGTATGTGGTGATCCTTTTGCTGAGAGCCGGCGAAGTCCCAGTTTTCATCAAGCGCCTTGTCTGAAAGCTCGGACAGGAACGCGCTCCAGCTGCCCAGGAACGCGAAGTTTTCCAGGCGGCGTCCGGGCTGGATAGTGCGCTGTGAAGGGTCTCGGCTCACGGTGTCAACGAAGCTCAGGAACCACGGCTTTCCCTCATAGGTCGAGGGCTTGAGGGTGATCTCCACAGGGGTGCCGTCGGTACGTTTCCAGCGGCAGGGGAAGATGATCTTTCCGTCGTAGAAGCGCAGGCGGTTCTCGCTGCGTGCGGCGTTGAAATCCTCGGAAAGCTCCTGCTTCAGCTCCTGGGTAGAAAGGCGCGTGCCTGCGTTTTCCAGGTACTGAATGAGTATCAGCAGCGGCTTTGGCGGCAGATTGCAGAACTCCTCCAGCTGACCTGTGGGTATCGCGAAGCCGGACTGCCGGGGATCGGGAGTCTCCGGGCGAACAGGTCGCTCGGTGCGGTACTGCGCCGTGTGCTCCTCGCTGCGCTGCCATGAGCGGATCGGGTCGTAGTGGGAAGCAGTGAATTCGGGCGAGCGCCGGAGAGTTACCATTACCTGCGGCACTCCGCCCAGCACCACGTCGTTTAGCTCCAGATAATCTATATTTGCCAGCATGTCTTTCATCTTGAAAAAGCCGTAGCGCGTGCGGTCGATGTGATTATCCGACAGCAGCTTGCTTACCGCTGCCATGTGCTGAGGGACATCAAACGGGAAGTTTGCGGTGAGCAGACGGTATATCTGCGCCTTGTCCTCCCGGCTGATCTCTGATATCTCAGGTGTGCGGTGCTTCTGCTCCAGGGCGGTGCTGCTGAAGATATTGGTCTTTTCAAAGGAGAAGTACAGGCTCTTGCCCCGGGGGCTGAGGTTTTTGGTGATTATGCCCCGGACGAGGTACCCGTCGCTGCAATACGCGATAGGGAACACATACCTGTCCGAGAGGAAATCCAGCTTGTTATCGTCCCTGGCTCTTGTGAAGCTGTCGTAGATCTCCTGCTTCATCTCCTGCACGGAAAGACCGCTGCCCAGCACCTTTGTCAGTGCGTAAAGGGACTGCTGGGACATTTCGATGATGTCATCGTTGAGGTTGATGTTCTTGTTGCCGAAGAAGCTGTCGGCAGGGTGTCCGTGATCGTCAGTGAGGCAGCGTCTTACGATGACGTATGACTCCTGGTTATATCTGGGCGTTCCGAAAAGCTCCGGCGCTGCGTCTATAAGCTCGTGAAAATCATTGAAGCCCAGCTTTTCGAGCGTATATCCGTTAGTTGACAGCCACTCCTCCACACGGGAGATACGGTACACGCCCTCATCGGGGAACTGCTTGGCGATACAGCTGCCAAGCTCCTCGGTCATTTCTTTTGTTAACATAATAGTATCCTTTCCAGCAATACTCTTGATAAATCAATCTTCCGTTGCGGCTTCACCTGTTTCCTCGGTGAAGTCCGCGAGATCCTGAATATAGTCGTAATCCTCAATAAATACATAGCGCACCAGCCCTGTGAGCTTTTCGACGGAATAATCCTGCTGATATTTTCCCTCGATATCCAGCGCGAAGCTCATAAGTCTTGTTTCGGAGCTGAAGCTGAATTCGTCCGCCGGGATATCCAGATCGTCGAATATTTTCATTATACTGCCGCATTCCGCTGCGAACTCTGACGGCGAGGTGTAATACCCGTCAAGCTCCACGGATACCCTGATATCATCTGCGGTGATGAGGGAGTCGTCGGTGCGTTTTCTTCCACCCTCAAGATTAAGATCAACGTCCACTGTCAGCTTTGAAATATCCGCGGTGTGTCTGAGCAGGGGGTA
This sequence comes from Oscillospiraceae bacterium, assembly GCA_022766785.1. GTDB lineage: Bacteria > Bacillota > Clostridia > Oscillospirales > Ruminococcaceae > CAG-115. The sequence continues at coordinate 1,603 of JALEOL010000038.1, read as the reverse complement.
GGTCTTGTCGTAGATAGCCGCTTCTGCGCTGCGGTCGCTGAACACCTGTTCCGTTTCGGTGATAGTGCTGCTGAGCACCGCAGCCAGGATACAGCACCCGATAACGATCGCTGCGTCGGCGCATACGCAGGGGATATTCAGCCGTATTTTCCTGCCGGAAGAAAGCCAGCTCAGAATTATCTCCACACCCAGCAGAACCGCTGCGATCGGCGACAGCTTTATCAGCAGCGAAAGATCCTGCGTTCCGGAGATAAGCAGGCACATCAGTGTGATCCCCATCATCACCAGCGTAACAGCCAGGGACAAGACCCCGGCGCCGCGCTTCATCGTGCCTATCGTTAGCCTGCGGAGATCCGGTCGTTTTTTCTTGTGGGGAGCTTCCACAGGGACGCTGTTTTTTTGAAGCATTTCGTCCAGAGCCGCGAGTATCTCACGGTCTCTCCGGGTGATCTCATCTTCGGGATCGGGCTGTTCCGGGGTGAATTCCGGTGAAAGCTCCGGAGATGTACCCGGTATGTCCTGGGCAGTCTGGGCGGTGAATTCTTCAGTGATATGCGCGGAAAACTGAATATCTGAAAGCTCTTCCGGGAATGTCTGCTGTTCCTTTTCCAATAGCTCCTGATCTGTTGGCATTTTGTCCTCCTTTCCTGAAGTATTAGTGATCCTGCATATTAATTATATCAAATCCCGGCGCCGCTGTCAATGGAAAAAAGGTCGTTCAATGGCGAAATCAACGGGGTGAGTATAGAAAAATCCCCTGTTCCGCAGAGCAGGGGACATATTCTTACAGGCTCTTGATGATCGTGCCCATCAGACCGGGAACAGCGCTAATTGCGTTGGACTCGTCGGTGTCGATGTGCATTGCGTCAGCGAACTTGTCGCTCACTCTGATCACAACATCGCCGAGGATCGCGTTTCTGCCGTTGGTGTTGGTCTTTACCCACACGATGTCCTTGTTCTTCACGCCGAGCTTTTCAGCGGTCTCGGGGGTGAGGTGGATATGGCGCTTCGCAACGATAACGCCCTCCTTGATAGTTACCTCTCCGGCAGGGCCTCTCAGGGTGCAGCCGGGGGTGCCGGCGGTGTCGCCGCTCTCGCGGATATCAATGCCAAGACCGATAGAACGCGCGTCGGTGGCGGAAAGCTCCACCTGATCCGCCGGACGTACCGGGCCTAAAATGCTGACGTTTGCAAGCTCCTTCTTCGGGCCTACGACTGTAACGCGCTGCTCGCTCGCGAACTGACCCGGCTGGGACAGATCCTTCTTCTTTGTGAGCTGTGCGCCTGCGCCGAAAAGAACCTCCAGCGTTTCCTGCGTCACATGGACGTGACGTGCAGATGTTTCGATAAGTACTTCATTCTCTGCCATTATAACTTTCCTCCGAAATATATTTGCGGCAATACGCCGTATCAAACACATTATACACCTTTTTCGCGCAAATTGCAATAGCCTTATGCGATTATTCCACGGCAACAGCATTTACTTTTTCGCAGAAAAGATGTATAATAGGAAATATGAATATAGAAGAATTAAAAATGGGGATAAAAAATATCAGAGAGCCAAGAAGGACAGGATATGGAAATATCCGACACAAGCTCGAAG
>JALEOL010000097.1 GCA_022766785.1 Oscillospiraceae bacterium | reverse complement strand
TTTCCACCATAGCCGCGCAGACTATCCTGCTGAACCTCCCCAGCAGCCCCACCTGCCCGAGGTAGCTCTCAGTGCGCTGAATGTCGGTGGCGGTGGCTATCGCGGCTGGGATACCCTTGCTGTCGAGGTAGTCAAGAAGCGTGGTTATGCCGGGCTTGGTTTCCAGACCGTGCTCTGCGATGTGTTCCTGCATAAGTTCCATTCGCCGGGAGCGTATCTTCACATAGTCGAACTCCTTGCCGAACAGTCCCTGTAAATACGGTATCGCAAATTTTCTCGCAAGGCTGCGGATATTCAGCGCGTGTTCTCTCTGCATAGGGAAACCGGCTTCGTTAGCCGCCTGGCACCAGTATTTCACCAGCAGCTTTTCGGTGTCGAGTATCAGTCCGTCCATGTCAAATATTACAGCCTTTATCATATGTGTTCCTTTCGTTATTTCAGATATCTGTAAGTAGCTGCGCCATGTCCTCCGGCAGCGGAGCGGTCACTGTGATATGCTCGCCGCTTATCGGCTGTGAAAAACTCACCTCGCCGCAGTGGAGAGCCTGCCGGGATATGCTGGAGCAGTCGCCGCCATACATATCGTCGCCGCACAGCGGATATCCCACATACGCCATATGCACGCGTATCTGGTGAGTTCGCCCGGTCTCCAGCGTTATTCGGAGCAGCGAGCGGCGTTCTCCGGCGATCTTCCTGAAGTGCGTCACCGCAGGCTTTCCCTGTGGAGTTACGCAGCGTTCGATAACGCTTTTGCCAAGCCTGCCGATGGGCGCGTTTATGGTGTCCCCGGGGGGAGCGCCGTCAGTCACCGCGAAATACACCTTTTCCAAAGAGCCTGCAAGCGCCGCTGCCGCAAGCTGATTTTTAGCGCAGACGCAAAGTCCGCTGGTGTTGCGGTCAAGGCGGTTTATCGGTCGGAACGGCAGACCGGGGAACTGCGCTGCAAACAGATTTGCTAGGGTGTCGTCGTGGTGGCGCTGGGAGGGGTGCACCGGCATGAAGGGCGGCTTGTTGTAAACCACCACGTCCTCGTCCTCGTACACGATCTCCGCGCTGAGCCGGGGATTTGCCGCGACGCAGCCGCTTTCGTCCTCCAGCCGCAGTATTATTTCCTCGCCGGCGTGCACCGCGTCTATCGTCCGGAGAACAGCGCCGCCGCGTGTGAGTCCGCCGGAGCGCTTCAGCGAGATGATAACGCGCCGGGAGATACCCATAGCTTTCAGCAGCGCCGCAGCCTGCGCTCCGTCAAATTCCTGTGGGACGGTTCGGCGTATTTCCCTCATGACTGATGCCATTCCTTGTAATAATACGCCAGGACGAGATCGGTCATTCGGTCGTAGCTGCGCGTGCCGTCCTTTACGCCCTGAACCTTGATGAAGGTGTCGTTTGCCGAGGTGAATACTTTCTTTGCCTCGCCCTCAAAACTTCTGATGTATTCGTTCTCTGCGCGGAGGTCTCTCCACATGCCCTCGCTGGTGCCTGCCGCCATAGTTTCCCACAGCTCACGGTCGGCGGAGTAAAGCGCGTTGGAGCAGAACTTGAACGCCATGAGATAGCCGGAATAGCGGTACTCCGGGTACTCGCTGTTTATGCAGGAAAGGAACGCCAGAAAGTTGCACTCGTTCTCAAACGCGATCCCCCGGGAGTGGGCGCTTTCATGGCTGGCGGTGAACGGCTGGCAGAAATCCGGCTGTTCGATGTTGACGTTGCATTCCGCAAAAAACGGGAAGTACATTCCCACGATCCCGGTATAGCTCCAGAGATAGGACAGCTGCACCGGCTTCTGGCGGCTGACGCTTGTCCACAGGAACGGGTGATCCTCTGTAAGCGCTTCATATCCGCTGTCTGCCCGGGACAGTTCTGCCCAGATATCCTCGGTGAATTTCACGCAGCCGTTTTCGTCCTCGGTGAGAAGCAGGCGTTCTTCTGCGGCGTGGGTCGCAAGCTCCGTGCACACCCGGGACAGGAACTCCGGTGATTTTGCGCTGGTGTCAAGCTCCATGAGCTGCTCCAGCGGCTGGCGGTAGAAATTCGCCCCGTGCGCCGTCATGTAGATGAACGCGGCAAAGGACACAGCTCCTGCAAGGAACCGTCCTGCCTTTATCGCGGTGCGCCGGCGGTCGCGGCTTTTCTTCATGCGTACAATAAAAACGACGATGAGCGTGATTACGGCAGGTATCGCCAGCACCGCGCACAGCTCCGTCAGGGATATCGGTATCAGCGAGGTGAGAAATCCCACCGGTACCGTGTATATCTTGAAAAGCCCCCGGGAAATGACCTGCTCGGTGAACTCCGGGAACATCGGAAGCAGGAAATACATCGCCGCCGCCAGTATCAGCGGAATTAATATCCACAGCTGTCTTAGCAGCCTGAGGGGAAGCGGAGGCTTTTTTGGTTTGTCGATCTTCATTCAGACCTCCTTTGAGGTTATACGTTTATAATATCATTATACCGTCTTGGGAGCGGTTCGTCAATATTTTTCAAAAAAATTCAGTTTTTTTTCAAAAACCTCTTGACAAAGCAGGACGTTTGTGATAAAATATATACGTTGCTGATGAACATCAGCAAACCCGGCGTTTTCCGGAAGCTTACTTCCGGTGTTTCTACCGAGTCAAAAACAGAAACAATTCATACGCAGGTGTGGCGGAATTGGCAGACGCGCTAGCTTCAGGTGCTAGTGATCGCAAGGTCATGTGGGTTCAAGTCCCGTCACCTGCACCATAACCGGACACCAATTTTGATACAATGCGTATCTTGATTGGTGTCTTTTTTCTTTTTGGAGAAATCCTTTGCTTCATCTCCGGCTTCATCAAAGCCCTTGTCGGCATTTGCGAGTGCGGTGTTATTGGAGTTCAGTTCGCGCTCCATTCCGTTCAGAGCCGCCTGAGCGTTGTTCAGCTGAATCTGCCAGCTTTGAGTGCGGCGGTCGTTCTCGCCGAATGACTCTGCGGAATTGGCAAGGGCAGAACGGAGCGTTTCTATCTTCTGTTTCTGTTGTTCGATTTCCTTGCCCAGGACTTGGTTTCTTGCAGTGAGCGCCTCGGCAGATTTATCGTTCTTGTCGAACTGTGAATCCACAAGCTTCATTTCAGAACCAAGCACCTTGAAAGAATTGTTGATTTC
>JALEOL010000095.1 GCA_022766785.1 Oscillospiraceae bacterium | reverse complement strand
CCGTTTAAACGAAGGAAAAGATTTGCTGAAAGACAGTACCGATACCCAGAGATACGCTGATTAAATCAAAATCGCCCCGCTCAAACGGGCTAACTCACGGGGCTGATTTTGATACGCTACGCTTTAATCAGCGTATCCCTTAGGAAAGAAACGCAGGCGTACTTTCTGTACGTCAAGTTTCTTTGACGAAGATAGCGGTGCTGGATTTCTGCAAAGATTTCCTGAGTTTAAATGGTTATTAGTATCAGTCACCGAAAGAAATGCCGATATCCTTAGCGGTCTTGACCATCTTGCAGTCCACAGGAACGAACTTTGTTTTCATCGCAACATCGCCGAGGGGATTTTCGGTGATCTTTCCGTCAACCATTGCAACGGTGAAGCCGAACTTTCCGTCCTTTAAAAGCTGCGCCGCATGAGCGCCGAACTGGGTCGCGAGTATCCTGTCATAAGCGGAGGGGCTGCCGCCGCGGAGCATATGCCCGGGGACAACCGTTCTTGTCTCGAGTCCGGTCATGGTCTCGATCTGCTTTGCAATACGGGCTGTTGCAGTGGTGTAGCCTGCTTCGGTGCGCAGCCTTGCGCGCTCTTTCTTCTTCATCTTGGCTTCCTCGACATCGAAGCAGCCCTCTGCCACCGCCAGAATGGAGAAGTTCTTTCCGGCGTCTGCACGTCTCTGACACGCCTGCGCTACCTTGTTGATGTCATACGGTATCTCGGGAAGCAGGATTATGTCCGCGCCACCGGCTAGTCCGCTGTAGAGAGTCAGCCAGCCAGCCTTGTTGCCCATTATCTCGATGACCATTACGCGACTGTGGGAGTTCGCTGTTGTGTGGATACGATCGATGACTTCGGTGCCGATATCCACCGCAGAGTGGAAACCGAAAGTCACGTCCGTGCCGTAAATATCATTGTCTATAGTCTTGGGAAGCCCGATAACGTTAAGCCCCTCCTCGGAGAGCATATTCGCGGTCTTGTGGGTGCCGTTGCCGCCAAGAGTGAAAAGGCAGTCCAGCTTGAGATCCTTGTAGGTCTCCTTCATTTCCTTTACCTTGTCCACCTTGTCGTCCTCGATTATCTGCATCATCTTGAACGGAGTGCGCTTTGTGCCGAGGATCGTGCCGCCCTGGGTCAGTATTCCTGAAAAATCAGACGGCTGCATACTCTTATACACGCCGTGGATAAGCCCGTGATATCCGTCGTGGATACCGACGATCTCCACCTTGTCCTCGCCGAATGTCTCGTAAATTGCCTTTGCAGCGCCTCTTATCGTGGCGTTCAGTCCCGGACAGTCGCCGCCGCTTGTGAGCATACCTACTCTAAGTTTTCCCATTTAGTTGTCCTCCTGCTTTTATTTGTTCCGGAGATCCCCCCGGCAAAGTTGTCAGCCATGTGGCTTCGTTTTCAGCTTCCTGCGTATATCATTCCCGTAAAAGGTCATGATATAGAAGCTCAGCAGCCTGGAGCATATCTTGTCCTGATAATGCTTACCCAGCTCCTGCGGTGAATAGTTCGTGCTGACTATCATCGGCAGTCCCCTGCTTATCCTGCTGTTTATCATCTCATAAAGCAGCGATTCGTACAACGGCTTGTCCATCTCTGCACCGAGGTCGTCAAGTATCAGCAGGTCGCACCCGGTCAGTGCTGACATCGTGTCGTTGTCGGATTTGCCAAAATACTCGCGCTCCATTATCCTCAGCAGCTCCGGTGCTGAGCCGTATATCACGCTGTAGCCCTTTTCGATGACCTTCGCCGCTATCGCCAGGGACAGGTGCGTCTTTCCAAGACCGGTAGCGCCGCTCATGAGTATACCCTCGCTGTTTGGCGTGAAGCTGTCGGCGTAGCTGCGGCAGTAGCTCAGATTGCGCTCCATTATCACGCGCTCCGACACATGCAGATCCGGGTTGATGAGGTCGGGGTAGTAGTCCAGCCGGAAGCTCTCAAAGGAAGAAAGTTCCAGCGGAGAGTTCTCGTTAAGCTCCTTTGCAGCCTCCTCCAGCATAAGCCTGTTGAAGCAGCCGCACCACTTGCCGTTTATCGTCCCCTTATCCATGCAGACAGGGCAGGTATATATCGGCTCCAGATAATCCGCCGGAAAGCCTGCGTTTTTCAGCAGCTCCGCCATGCAGCGCCGGGTGTCCCGGTTATCCTGCTCCAGCTTCGCAACGCCCTGTGATACCTCGCCACCCTGCATTATCAGCATAACCAGCCGGTGTCCGGTCTGAGCCAGCCTTTCTGTAAGCTCGCGGTACTCCGGCAGCTTTTCATAAACCTCCTGGCGGCGCAGGTCGGTGATAGTCCGGTTGTCGCTGCGGCGCTTGTTCAGCCTGTCCATCGCGGCATTGAAATAGTGCTCGTTAAAGCTCATGCGTCACCCTCTCTCCGGTCACTGATACTGCCGGCGAAGCTCGTCCATCACATCGTCCATGTCGATAGAGGAATTGTTCCCGGACTTTTTCTGGGACTTGCCCTTCCACTCCTCGGTCTCGCGCTTTGCGGCGTCGGTGTTGTATATTCCGGAATTCTTCCAGTTCTCGAGAATTTTGTTGGTATAGCTGAAATTCAGCGCTCCGGTCTTGTCCAGCGTTATCTCATACGCCAGTATCACCATATCCTCGCCGAAGCCCCATTCCTCAGTCCACTTCTTTATGTAAGTGAGCTGGTTCGGCGAGAACTTCGTTTTCATGTCCATTGCGCGGCGCAGGTTCTCCTCTGTGCTGAAACGCTTTTCAAGTCTCAGCAGGTGCGCGTCCGCCGCTTCAACGGTGCGGATATCCTCGTTCACCCAGTCCTGCGCTGTGGAAAGAATGTAGCTCGGCGTGGTTTTGCCTACTTTAAAGCAGTATTTCAGCAGCATCACCGCGACCTCTGCCGGCAGACCGTAGAAATCCACCAGCTGGAGCACCATTCGGCTCTCCGTGGTTTTCAGCACTCTGCCGTACAGCGACTGCACCTGCCTGAACAGGAAATCCACCGCGCTGTCGGTATTGATGCGCTGTGCAATGTCCTTTGAGGTGTATATCGCTGCCCCTGCTCCGGCGTCCGCAACCCTCCGCAGACTGGAGGGTCTCGGCTCCCGGATATCCTCCTCTGCCCCCGGAAGCCGCTCCTGCGCGGTATCGTCCGTGGGGATAAGCTCGCCCTCGTCCATGCGTATTATTCCACGCTGGAACCAGAACATAGCGGCGTCCTCCAGCTCTCCGTCGCGCTTTATCCCAAGTGCGTCGCGCAGCTGCTCCTCAGTGAAACTCTCGCCGCCGTGACGCAGCAGATACAGCAGCAGCCTGAGACTTGCTCCGTCCGCCAGCTTTATATACTTATCGACAACGCTGGAGGGAACTGCAAAAACGCTGCTCCACGCTCCGGCGTCCAGTGAATATTTCATCGGCTCACCTTATTTTAAAATAATCTATGATTATTATAGCACAAATCCACTGTGTTTGCAACAGATTTTTTCTTACCTGTTCACAAATGCGAAAAACAGCGCCGCCAGCTCCCTGATAAGGTAATTGGGGAACACCAGGGGTCGGGTCGCGGCGGAATAGTGCCCTACGGAAAGTCCGCAGCTGCGCGCGTTAAGCTCCGCGCGGTACTGGTGGAAATCATTTGTCACTACCGCTATTCCGTCGGATATGCCAAGCTCTGACAATATCGGAACGGAATTGGCAAAGTTTTCAGCAGTAGATGTGGAGTTATCCTCGATACAGATTCGCCGCTCATCGATGCCGTGCTCCACCAGCCACTGCTTCATGCACTGCGCCTCGGAAATGTCCTCTCCCAAGCCCCTGCCGCCGGTAACGATAACCGGAATATCGGGATATTCCTGTATAAGCGGCAATGCGGTATTCAGCCGGTTCTCAAGCTCCCTACCGGGCTGCGTCCCGTGAACCTGGCAGCCAAGTATCATCACACAGTTCACCTGTGAAAGCGGAAGGTTTGCGTATTTCGCCATCATCACTCCGTTATAGCCGCATATCACCAGAAACGCCGCGGCAAAACCTCCAAGCAGGATGATCACGAGTTTCCCGGCAAAATATCCCCACGCCCGTTTTATTCCTCTCCCCAGCGCCGGAGCAAAGATAGCGCACATCGCGGTGACAACGCTCAGCATTACCCCCAGAAAAGTCCCGGCATTGACAAATCCCGGCAAACATATCCACACCCCGAACGCTATCGCCGCCGCCAGTACGATCAGCCTTGCCGGGTGTATCCTGTATTTTTTCAACAAAACCTCCACATTCAACATAATGCCCGACAAAACTGCCGGGCATTGGGATATTTACAGCGCCATTCCAAGAGCGAGAGCCTTCATGTTGGCGTCGATAAGGGCTGATTTCTTCGGGGGGATTATCTTTTCAAGCGTGGGACGGACTGCCTCGATAACGGCTAAGCCGGTCTCCTTGAGAAGCTTTCCCATGAGGATAATGTTTGCCATTCCCGGAAGCCCGTGCTGCGCCGCAAGCGCCGTCGATGGGATACGGAAGCTGCGGATATCCTTTCGCTTGCACTCCTTTGTGACGAGTGTGCTGTCGATTATCGCAATTCCGCCGGGCTTTACGTTGTCGATAAACTTGTCGTAGCTGGGGCCGTTCATCGCTATCAGCACGTCCGGTTCAGTGATATAGGGGGAGCATATCGGCTCATCACCCACGCACACGGAGCAGTTTGCGGTGCCGCCGCGCATTTCCGGCCCGTAAGACGGCAGCCAGGACACGTTCTTGTCCTGGTTCATTCCGAGATATGCCAGCAGCTTGCCGGCGAATAAAATTCCCTGTCCGCCGAAACCGGCAAGTATCGTTTCTGTTGTCATCTTATCGCGCCCTCCTTGAATACGCCCAGTGGATAATAAGGCACCATGTTCTCCTTCAGCCATTTCAGCGACTCAACCGGAGATAATCCCCAGTTGGTGGGGCAGGTCGAAAGCACCTCTATTATGGAAAAACCCTGCTTGTTCTTCTGGAACTCGAACCCCTTGCGGATCGCCGCCTTTGCCTTGCGGATATTCGCCGGGTCGGTCACCGTCACACGCTCCGCCAGCGCAACGCCGGAAAGAGTGGAAAGCATCTCGCAGACCCTTACCGGGAATCCCTCCACATCGGGGTTTCTGCCGTAAGGGGTGGTCTGCGTCACCTGTCCGGGCAAAGTGGTCGGCGCCATCTGTCCGCCGGTCATGCCGTAGGTGGTGTTATTTATGAAGATCACGGTTATATTCTCGCCACGGGTAGCTGCGTGGACTGTCTCAGCGGTACCGATCGCCGCAAGATCGCCGTCACCCTGATAGGTGAACACGAACTTGTCGGGATTGCCGCGCTTCACTCCCGTTGCGACCGCCGGAGCGCGCCCGTGGGACGCCTCTATCATATCGCAGTTGAAATAATCATAAGCCATTACAGAGCAGCCAACAGGACATACGCCGATGGTATCGCCCTCGATACCCATTTCGTCTATGACCTCAGCCACCAGGCGGTGTACGATCCCATGTGTACAGCCCGGGCAGTAATGGAACGGTACGTCAGTCAGTGCGTGCGGCTTGTTGAAATCCGGCATATCACTCAGCCTCCTTTGCAAGGGTCTTTATCTGTTCCAGGATAGCAGAGGGCTTGGGGATCACTCCGCCGGTTCTTCCGTAGAACTCCACCGGCAGCCGGCAGTTCAGCGCCAGCTTAACATCGTCAATCATCTGACCCATGGACATCTCAACGCACAGAACACGCTTCGCGTTCCGGCACGCCTCGTTTATTTCCGCAGCCGGGAACGGCCAGAGGGTTATCGGACGGAACAGTCCGACTTTTATCCCCTGCTCCCGGGCGTTGTCAACAGCAGCCTTTGCAAGACGCGCAACCGAACCGTATGCTGCAACGATGATGTCAGCGTCCTCGGTACGGTAAAGCTCCGCCTCGTGAACCTCCTGCTTAACGGTCTCATAGCGTTTGAAGCGCTCAAAGTTCAGCGTCTCAAGCTCCTCCGCCTGGAGGTAGAGGGAGTTGATTATGTTATGCTTGCGCTTGTTCTTGTGGCCGGTGGTCGCCCAGTGCTTATCCTCGGGATCGTGGTGCTGTATCTCCTCTGTGTGGAATACCACAGGCTCCATCATCTGACCGAGAAGCCCGTCGGCGAGTATCATTGCCGGCATTCTGTACTTGTCGGCTTCATCGAACGCCCTGCCGATGAGATCCGCCATTTCCTGAACAGAGGACGGCGCAAAAACAAGTATCTGGAAATCGCCGTGACCCAGCGCCCTGGTCGCCTGCCAGTAGTCGCTCTGGGAGGGCTGGATACCGCCCAATCCGGGACCGCCGCGCATTACGTTGATGATAACGCATGGGAGGTCCGAGCCTGCCATGTAGGATACGCCCTCGCTCTTGAGGGAAATTCCCGGCGAGGAGCTGGATGTCATGCAGCGCACGCCGGAGCTTGCGCAGCCATAGACCATATTAATTGCTGCGATCTCGCTCTCCGCCTGGAGGAACACTCCTCCGACCTTCGGCATACGCTTCGCCATGTACGCGGAGATCTCCGTCTGGGGTGTTATCGGGTAGCCGAAAAAGCACTTACAGCCGGCTCTTATTGCAGCCTCTGCAAGAGCCTCGTTGCCTTTCATCAGATTACGTTCCATTACTTGTCACCTCCGTCTGCCCTGATGGTTATTGCACAGTCGGGGCACATCATCGCGCACATCGCGCAGGCAATGCAGGCGTCGTCATCAATACATACGGCGGTGTAATATCCTTTCGCATTCAGCTTTTCGCGAGAGATCTCAACGATCTTCTTCGGACATGCGGTGGTGCACAGCGCACAGCCCTTGCAGGCTTCAAAGTCCACATTCATCTTTGCCATATCTGTTTCCCTTTCCTCCTCCGGGATCCCGGAAGCCCCACACTCCGGCAGGGTTCCTGCATACCACGAGTCTTAATTATTTTCTTCCCAGAAAGGGCGTATATACACGTCCACCGGGTATGCACCCACGACTCCCAGCGATCGTTCCGCCGCGGTCATAACCACCGGTATCCCGGAGGCTTTTCCGCACTGAGCCGCATATTCCTCCGTTTCCGCGACATCGGCGGCGGAGGTCTGTGAGCCGAGATTTGAACAGTTGATGACGCCTTTCGCTTTTATCCGGGACACCTGCTCAATGTCCCTTAATATCTCTGCTGCCTCCTCAGGCGTCCTGGTGAGGTAACGGTAGCGGTTCACAACGTAATACAGTGAGCAACCGAGGTTGTTCAGCACCGTGGAATACTGCCCCAGTGCGACAGCGCCGGAGTCGTCTCCTCCAACATCTATTATAAGCCTGTCGCAATTGTTCGCCGCCGCAGCCATATCAAAGCCCAGCGACGGGATATCGAGGTTAGTATTGGCAAACTGAGGTGCTATCAGAAAGATCCCGTACCTGTCAAACAGGTCGGAATGATCAGCGGTGCGGAAATACGGGTTTACGATATCAAGGTCGATGATCGTTACCTTTTCTCCGTTCCTTGCAAAGTCCACCGCAAGGTTTATCGCAAGGTTGGTTTTGCCCGAGCCGTAATGCCCGGTTATTGCTATGATTTTACCGAGATCGGTCATATATACTCCATGGATCATTAACATTTTTTCTGATTACAGAACACCGAAACCTATCATTCCGGTGCACATCATTATTGTAACATAATCAGTCGTCACTGTCAACAATAATCACAGAATACACACAATTTTCAGGAAATAGACACCTCACTAGCAATCAGCCGACACCGTTCACCGGATATTTCCGGTTATTTTTCCAGCCACTGGCTCATGCCTGCGCCAAGAAGCTCATTGGGTCTGTCACGGAAACCGAACTGGCGGTAAAACGGCTCGCGCTCCTTTGCGGACATCAGGTACACCACGATCTTTTCCCCGGGTTCCAGCGTGGAATACAGGTAGTCCATAGTCCGGCGCATCATCTGTTTACCGATGCCCCGGTGCTGATATTCGGGTATCACGATCACATCTGTGATGAAATTTGCATATCCTCCCTCGGAAAGCACCCGTATCATTCCGACACAGCGCCCGTTATCGCGCACCGTGGTTATGTGGAACGCGTTATTAAGCACGTTGCTGCATATCCTGTCGGAAAGCTCCATGAAGTTCACCCGGCGGCGCATTTCTTTATATTCCTCCAGAGTGGGAGCCTTGTCTATAAATTCAAGTTCCATTGGTTTCTCCCTTTTTTTGTATTACCCCACGGCAAAGCCGCCCGTTTTTGGGGCGGCTCTGTGTTGATTTGAAGTAACGGTCATTCGCCGTCTTTCTCAGGTCTTTCCTCTTTGATAGCTGTATCTTTGACTTCTTCAGCAGGCTCAGGCTTCTGTTCAACTACTGTTTCGGGGATCTCCTCAGTCTTGACCTTTGGATTGCCGTCAAGATCGATCTCGTCAGCCATCAGCTTGTAGAAATCCGCACCGTCGATCTTCTCATGCCGCATAAGGAACTGTGCGCAGCGCTCCAGAAGATCGCCGTGTTCGGTGAGTATCTCCTTTGCCTTTTCATAGCCGGTCTCGATAAGCTCCCTGATCTCGCCGTCTATCTCGGCTGCTACGTTCTCGGAATAATTTCTGCCCTGGGAATAATCCCTGCCCAGGAACACCTCCTGGTTCTCATTACCGTACAGGATAGGACCAAGCTTCTCGGAGAAGCCGTAGCGCGTCACCATGTTCCTTGCAACGGAGGTCGCACGCTCGATATCGTTGGAGGCTCCGGTGGAAATATCGTCAAGAATGAGCTTCTCAGCAACACGTCCGCCCAGCAGGACGATGATCTCCTCCTCCATATAGGTCTTGCTGACAAAAGAGCGGTCCTTCTCGGGAACGTGCATGGTAAATCCGCCAGCCATTCCGCGCGGGATAATGGACACCTGGTGCACCTTATCCTGGGACTTGCAGAAATATGTGGTTATCGCATGACCGGACTCGTGATAAGCGGTCAGGCGCTTTTCCTCGGGGGTAACTACCTTGGACTTCTTCTCGGGACCTGCCACTACCTTGATAGTAGCCTCCTCGATGTCCTTCTTGGTGATAGCCTTGCGGTTTCCGCGCGCAGCGAGCAGCGCCGCCTCGTTCACGAGGTTTTCAAGATCAGCGCCTGTGAAGCCGGCAGTGGTAGCCGCAATGGTTTTGAGATCCACATCGGGGCCGATGTTCTTGTTCCTGGTGTGAACCTTTAATATCTCCTCACGACCCTTGATGTCGGGGTAATTCACAACGATCTGTCTGTCGAAGCGTCCCGGACGGAGCAGAGCCGGATCAAGGATATCACGGCGGTTGGTCGCCGCCATTACGATGATGGAGTCATTCTCAGTGAAGCCGTCCATCTCAACAAGCAGCTGGTTAAGGGTCTGCTCGCGCTCGTCGTGACCGCCGCCGAGACCTGCACCTCTCTGGCGTCCCACAGCGTCGATCTCATCTATGAAGATGATGGACGGAGTTTTCTTCTTTGCCTGCTCGAACAGGTCGCGGACACGGGAAGCGCCCACGCCGACGAACATCTCAACGAAATCCGAACCGCTTATCGAGAAGAACGGCGCGCCTGCTTCGCCTGCGACCGCCTTTGCGAGAAGCGTCTTACCTGTTCCGGGAGGACCCACCAGCAGCACGCCCTTGGGGATACGCGCGCCGATCTCACGGTACTTGTTGGGGTTTTTCAGGAAGTCAACGATCTCCTCAAGCTCCTGCTTTTCCTCGTCTGCGCCTGCGACGTCGTCGAATGTGACCTTCTTTCCGGTATGCTGGCGCACGTTAGCCTTGGAGAAGCTGGACATCTTTCCGCCGCCGGTGCTCTGACGCATAACGATGACGGTGAAGATTATCATTACACCCACAAGCAGAAGATAAGGCAGAACGCTGGTCAGGAACGTGTTGTCGCTTATCGGGATATAGTCCTCCTTGAGGGGAACTTCCGGATTAGCTTCATTATAGCGCTGACGGTAGTTTGCCATCTTGCCGTTTTCGGAGTAACCCGAGTTGATATCGTTGATAAATATATTGACATTCGGCACGGTGTAGGAATGCGCAGCCTTGCTGCCGTCCTCGCCCTTCAGCCTGTAGGTGAGGGCGCCGCTGCCGAGGTCAAGCTGGAACTCCGACACATTCAGTTTATCAAACTCCGCCATAACGCTGGAATAGGTCGTCACAGACCTTGAAGCGCCGCTTGCCATATTAAGTACGGACACAAGTCCGAAAATAAGCAGGAAAATAATTACCAGATATATAATTACGCCCTTGAACTTGTTTGAATTCATTAATACCGCCTTTCCGGAAATGGATTCCTTTATATATAGTATATCACGTTGAATTCTCTTAATTTGCCCCACAAATGTGTGCAATTGTCCCACTATTGATTTGGACAAGAAATATTATAGCACACTTTTTATCAAAATGCAAACTATTTTCGTGAACATTTGCTGAAATTTTATTGAATTAATGATTTACCTATCCCTGCAAAAATCAGAGCGGTCAGTTCTGCTGCTTCTCGTGCTTCCTGTAATGCTGCTCCGCTTCCTCCACGAAAGCCACGCCGCGCTTCACCACAAAGAATTTTCCTCGGCAGGGGTTGAATTTCCCACACCCGGCCTCCAGTATCTCTGCGGCGGTATTTATCCGTAAAGCGCTCGGCTCTATGCCGCCTTTGCTGAATATCAGGCGTATTGCCCGGCTTTGCAGCGGCTTCGGGAGCTCCGAGAGCTTCTCCGCCGAATACCCCCCGGGGCAGCGCGCTTCATCAAGGGCACGCGCTGACATCTCCTCCAGAAGTGCGCTGTCGTCACGCAGGCTGCGCTCCATTCGGTTCATGGTGGTGAAAAGCGAGCCGTTCACCTTCAGCATTTCCGGGAGTATCACCCGGCGAATGCGGTTGCGGGTGTAGTCCTCACAAAGATTTGTGCTGTCAGTCACCCAGGAAAGCCCGTTTTTACTGCAATATTCCTCGACCTCGGCACGGGTGCAGTAGATCAGCGGTCTGATAATACTTCCGCGCACCGGCGGCACTCCGCACAGCCCTTTCAGCCCGGTACCGCGCATCATGTTAAGCAGCACCGTTTCGGCGCAGTCGTTGGAATTGTGGGCGGTGGCGAGCTTCTTTCCCCGGGATACTTCCTCAAAAAAGCCGTACCGCACCCGACGAGCGCACTCCTCAAGGCTCTCATGCTTCTGCTGCATTGAAGGCACTTCCGCCTCCCTTATCGTAAGCGGTACTTTCAGCCCTCTGCATAATTCCTCGCAGAACAGCATATCGCGGTCGCTTTCCTCGCCGCGTATATGGTGGTTGATGTGACACGCAGAAACTGT
This sequence comes from Oscillospiraceae bacterium, assembly GCA_022766785.1. Lineage (GTDB taxonomy): Bacteria > Bacillota > Clostridia > Oscillospirales > Ruminococcaceae > CAG-115. The sequence goes on along the minus strand of JALEOL010000095.1, from coordinate 25,881 downwards.
TATCCCAAACTGCCCCTCCAGCTGTTTCAGGGCATGCAGAAGGGAAACGCTGTCCGCTCCGCCGGATAACGCGGCAACAACAGCGTCTCCCCTTTCGATCATTCTGTAATCAGCGCACGCCAAAGCGATCTTTTCGAGAAACTCCATATCAGTTCTCCTGGCGGACGAATTCCGCATTGGTGAAGCGTGTGAATTCTCCGTCCCAGCCCAGCGGCACCGTTCCCGGCTCGCCGTGACGGTTCTTTGCGACGATACACTCGCAGGAGTTCACGTTCGGGTCTGTCTTATCATAATATGCGTTGCGGTACAGGAACATAACAATATCCGCGTCCTGCTCGATAGAGCCGGATTCACGCAGGTCTGACAGAAGCGGGCGCTTATCCGGACGCTGCTCCGGCCCTCTCGCAAGCTGCGAAAGGGTAATTACCGGGACGTTCAGCTCTTTTGCCATTATTTTGAGGTTCCTGGTGATGTCTGAGATCTCCACCACACGGTTGCCGTTGTAATTCTTGGTGGACGACATCAGCTGCAAGTAGTCGATCACTACCAGTCCCAGGTTCTTCATGCGGCGAAGCTTCGCCTTAATTCCGGCTACGGTGATGCCGGGAGTGTCGTCGATGTAGATGTTCAGGCGTGACAGCACCTCCGCCGCCCTGCCGATATCTTTCCACTTTTCTTCCGGGATCTGACCGGTCTTCATCGCTTCAGATGTCAATGAAGCCTCGCTGCTTATCATTCGGCTGACGATCTGCTCCTTTGACATTTCCAGGCTGAACACTGCCACAGCGGTGTCCGGATATTTCTTTCCGACATTCGTTGCGATGTTCATGGCAAATGACGTCTTACCCATACCAGGTCTTGCTGCAAGAATGATGAGATCAGACTTGTTCAGTCCGTAAATTCGCTTGTCCAGCTCCTTGTACAGCGTGGAAAGCCCCGTAATAGACGCTCCGCCTGACGACTTAGCCTGCTTGTAAAGATCGTTGAGCGCGTTTATCCGGTCGAGAACTATTCCGCTGATATGGGTCAGTCCCTTTATCTCCGCTCCGCTTCTGATGTCAAATATCTTCTGCTCGGCGAAATCTATCAGGGTATTCGCGTCCTCTGCACCCTCGTTGGCGCTGTCGATTATCTCCTTGGCGGCAAAAATCAGGCTGCGCACCATGTATTTGTCAACGACTATCTGAGCGTACTTTGACACAGAGGAAATGCTGGGCACGGCGGTCATGATACGGGTGAGGTATTCCTTCGCCTGCTCGTTGGTCTCGAATATCCCCTGTCGCATACATGCCTCAAGCACCGTCACGACATCAATCCTGTCGCCGGTGATGAACATATTGAGCATTACGCCGTAAACTGCCTTGTTCACCGCAACATAGAAGTGATCCGGCTGGAGTATGGTCGCAAGCTCGGACATTGCCTCCGCGTCCATTAGGACGGTTCCCAGCACCGACTGCTCCGCGTCAAGGTTATAGGGGATATTCACCCCGGATAAGTCGTACTCAGCCATTTCAGCCCTCTACAACAGATACTGTGAACTTTGCCGATACGCCGGAGTACAGTCTTGCCTCCGCCGCGAAATCACCGAAGCCCTCGATCTTGAGGTTCAGCACGATCTTCTTCTTGTCAACATCGCAGCCCAGCTCCTGCTTGATAGCCGCAGCGACCTCCTTGGAGGTAACTGTACCGAACAGCCTGCCGTTCTGACCAGCCTTTGCCTTAACGGTGATCTTCTTGTCGCTGAGCTTTTCTGCGATCGCCTTTGCATTTGCGATATCAACATCTATCTTGTGCTGCGCAGAGTCCTTCTGACCCTGGAGCAGATTGAGGTTCTTCGCGCTGGCTTCCTGCGCAAGTCCTTTCTTAATAAGGAAATTAATGCCATATCCGTCCTTGACCTCGTGGATCTCGCCTTTTTTGCCGGTTCCCTTTACGTCCTGCAATAAAATCACTTTCATGTCAGTTCCTCCTATCAATCCTGCGGCAGATTGTCGTAATAGCGGTCTATCGCCTCACGCAGCTTCTGCACTGCTTCTTCTTTTGTGATATTGTACAGCTGCGCGCCTGCCATTGTCAGGTGTCCGCCGCCGTCGTCCTTCTTGCTGCCAATATTTTCCATGAGCACCTGAACGTTGATCTTTCCGAGGGAACGCGCGCTGTAGCTCCAGCCGTTCTCTATCGGATAGACCGTCACCGCGGCGTCAACGTCGGTTATGTTGAGCATTTCGTCCGCTGCCTGGGAGCAAACCACCCGGATATCCTCGAATGACTCCTCCACCACCGATATCGCAAAGCCGCGGTACATCTCCGCAGCGGCAATTACAGCGGATTTGCGCATTCTCGACTTCATGGGCGTTGCGAACAGCTTCTTCACAAGGACAGTATCCGCGCCGAACTTACGCAGTCTTGCCGCCGCCTCAAACGTCGCCTCTCCGGTGCGCATGACGAAATCCTTTGTGTCCAGCGTTATTCCGGCGAGAAGCGCCTCGGCTTCCAGTGGCTCAAGCGCCGCGGCGTCCCCGAAATACTGCAGCAGATCTGTCACCATTTCGGAAGCGGAGGACGCGTTCGGATCCACCCAGCTGATGACCGCCTGTATCTCGTTGTCCGCTTTTCTGTGGTGATCTATTACCACCACATGGCTGGGATCCGCCATATCGAACAGCTCCCTGCTGTCCACCTTTTTCTCTATATGCGTGTCAACTATCACCAGAAGCGAGCTTTCCGTAAATCTCACAGCAGCTATCTTCGGCTCGATGACAAGCGGAGGGTCGTACTCCGAAAACCGCATCAGCAGCGGCTCGGAGAGGTTCTTCACATTTCCGTTGCGGTCAAGCTCACGGCTGACGCAGGCGAACGCCTGTTTGCCCATTCTGCGGATAGCGCCGGCAAGTCCTATCGCAGCGCCCACGCTGTCATAGTCCCCATATCCGTGACCCATTATGTACACGGCGTCAGCGGAATTTATCAGCACCTTGATACGATCTGCGGTGATCCTCGTCCTCACGCTGCTGCCGTTTCGCTCGGTACGCTGGGTCTCAGCGCCGAAGTAATCATAGCCGGACTCCTTGCGCACCACTGCCTGGTCGCCGCCCCTGCCTATCGCCTTATCAAGAGCCTGCCACGCAAAGCTCTCGCTCTCGGAGAGGTTGGAGGCTGTCCTGCCAACGCCGATCGAAAGCGTTACCACGGTGCGGTCGTTTATCTTTATCTGGCGCGCCTGCTCAAGCAGCTTCACGCGCTCGTCGATCATCTTCTGCACGAACCGCTCCTCGACGACAACGATGAACTTATCTCCCGAGATCTTGCGCAGAACTGCGTTCATTCCTGAGAAATACTCCTCCAGCAGACGGTCTATCTGCACGCTGATAAAGGTCTTGTCGCTCTCACGGCTGGTGCCGAGGGTATCGTCGTAATTATCAACAGAAATTATCAGAACGACGGGCTTTGATCTTCTGTATTCCTCCTGCAGGCTCTTGTAGCCTGTGATGTCGGTGAAAAACAGGATATTGACCTTGTTTGCAGAATCTATCGCAGTGGTCTGAATAAGCCTGCGGCTGCTGTCCTTGGTGTCCGCCGGGTATACGACCTCACGGGCGGTAACTCTGTACCACCTGCCGTTTATCCGTATCTCCCTGCCGTCTCCGGCGAACAGGGAAAGATGCTCGGTGGTAAGCACGTCAATGCTGCTCTCGTCCTCGCTGGGACGGAAGAAAGCATTGGTGAAGCCATCGTTGCACCAGAGTATCCTGCGCTCGTCATTGACCAGCGCCACCGGCAGCGGAAAGCTCATCAGCGCCTTGTGATTGGCGTTGTCAATGGACTTATCCAGACGATCGTAATACGCGTACTCGTTCAGGCGTATCTGAAGCAGCTTCCCCACCGTCAGCCCGGACACAAGGATAAGCAGCGGCAGAGATATCCAGAAATTCCCCGGCTGATCCGAGAATAGAACGATATCCATTGCCACCAGGCAGATCACAAGCGCCAGAACCAGCGCCAGCAGAATATTGCTCCTGTAAAAATTCTTCAAGGGAGACCCTCCTGTAAATATACCGCGCCTGCGTCAGAGGCTCAGTCTGCCTTGCCCTGCACTTCCATTATGATAGGCAGGATCATCGGGCTGCGCTTTGTCTTGGAATAGATGTAATCGCTCAGCGCGTCACGCATTGCGGATTTTATATTGCCCCACTCGCGGATATTTCTCTCGCGGCAGTTCTCCATGACCTGCTTCATCAGCTGCTTTGCCTCGTCGATAAGCTCCTCGCTCTCCCGGACATACACAAATCCGCGGGACACGATATCAGGCCCTGCAAGGACGCAGCCGCTCTCGCGGTCGATGGTCGCAACGATTATCATCACGCCGTCCTCGGCGAGGTGCTTTCTGTCCCTCAGCACGACGCTCCCGACGTCGCCCACGCCGTAGCCGTCCACCATTACTCTGCCGGACGGAACGGTACCTGTAAACTTCATCTCAACGCCGTCGGTCTCCAGCACCTGACCCAGGTCGGAGATGAAGATGTTCTCCTCCGGAATGCCCATGCTTATCGCAAGCTTGCTGTGCTTCTTGAGGTGCTTGTACTCGCCGTGTATCGGGATAAAGAACTTCGGCTTGGTGAGCGATATCATCATCTTCAGTTCGTCCTGGCAGGCGTGACCGGATACATGAACCTCGTACATGCTCTCGTATATTACCTCTGCGCCCTGCTTCATCAGCTCGTTGACTACCTTTGTCACGAGTTTCTCGTTACCGGGGATAGGCGTTGCGGAGATGATGATGAAGTCCATCGGGGTGATAGTCACCTGTCTGTGGTCGCCGCTGGACATTCTGGACAAAGCGGAAAGCGGCTCTCCCTGGCTTCCCGTGGTGCAGATCACCAGCTTCTCCGGGGGATATTTGTTCACGTCCTCGATGTCGATGAGCATTCCCTCGGGCACCTTGACGTAATTCAGCTCCACCGCCTTCGCGATGACGTTCTGCATACTGCGTCCGGAAACCGCGACCTTTCTGTCGTGCACCGCCGCCTGGTCGATTATCTGCTGTATTCTGTGAATATTGCTGGAAAATGTTGCAATGATTATCCGCTTGCCCTCTGCGGAATTGAACAGGTTCTTGAAGCTCTCCCCCACTGCACGCTCCGACTTGGTATAGCCGGGGCGCTCGGCGTTGGTGCTCTCGCTCATCAGCGCAAGCACACCGCGGTTTCCCAGCTCGCCGAAACGCGCCAGGTCGATTATCCCGCCCTCTATCGGGGTGTAATCCACCTTAAAATCGCCTGTGTGGACGATAACTCCAGCCGGTGTGTGGATAGCCAGCGCGCAGGCGTCGGGAATGGAATGGTTCACGCGAATGAATTCCACCGACATACAGCCCATGCGCACGTTCTGTCTCGGCTCCACAACATTCAGTGACGCCTGGGACAGCAGCCCGTGCTCCTTGAGCTTGCCCTCGACAAGCCCAAGCGTGAGCCGCGTGCCGTAGATCGGAACGTTTATTTTTTTGAGAAGATAGGGCAGCGCGCCGATGTGATCCTCATGACCATGGGTGATGACTATTCCGCGGAAACGATCGCGGTTCTTTTCAAGGTATGTGAAGTCCGGCACCACAAGGTCAACGCCGGGCATATCCTCGTCCGGGAACGCCAGACCGCAGTCCACGATGAACATATCGTTGCAGCACTCGTACACATAAAGGTTCTTTCCGATCTCGTTCAGTCCGCCCAGCGCGGTGAATTTGACCGGAGCGGAGCGGATCTCCCTTGGCTGCTTTTTTGCCGGCTGGCGCTGGAGCTTTTCGGCGTCCCTGGGGTCGCGGCGTGTGCGCTCAGGGCTCCTGGGCTTTTCCGCTTTCTTTATCGGTGCAAATCTGGCACGGTATTTTTTGTCGTTCCTGTCATCACGGGTGGGCTGGTTTTCCTGCTTCTGCGGCTGAACGCGCTCAGCCCTGCCCTTCGGGGAGATGTTCTCTGTTTCTGTTAGAAGTTTGTTGTTTGTCAATAATCCCATAAATTGTCCTTTCTGCGTTGCAGCGGAATATATCCCGGCAAGGGCATACTGCTCCCCCTGATACCACTACACAGAATAACTAAAAAAGCGTCCGCACATGGATAAGTACCAGACAGCCTGCCTCCCTGAATGAAAGAAAGCAGACCGCATATGGGACAGCAGACCCGACAATGGCGGAGCCGGGTATGCTGCATGATTGAGTAATGTGGCAGTGCGGAACAGACCGAAACCCACCGGCGAATGGAGCCGGAACGCCTGGTCAGCTGATGTCAGCCCGGAACCTCCGGGAAATTCTGCTTGTGCATATGGCAGATATATATTAACTGCAAATTATTTCCTTAATTGTATAATTATATATTTGACCGCCTTTCCGTGATTATTCATAAACGATCGGGAAAGCGTATCTTTACGAGCAATAAGACCCGGTGATCACAGGTTATTATTACCGGACATATATTTTTATTATATCGCATTTCCCCCGGATTGTCAAGTACCTGTGTGAAAGAGCACACGGCAACCCCGGACGCAGAACGAAAAAGCTGTAGACCGGGACAAAAGTGATAAAACCAAGTCACCACAACAAGATCTGTTCCAGTGATGTCTTGTTCCTGCGGATTGACAAATCAGACACGGAGATATATAATTATTGTGGACTATCGCAAAGGAGAAACGACATGAAAAAAGCTATCATCTTTGACCTGGACGGAACGCTGTGGGACAGCTCTGAAAGCGTGTGCAATTCCTGGAACGAGGTTTTCGGGAGGTATCCCTGGATAACGCGCAGGCTTACCACCGCCGACATACAAAGCTACATGGGAAAAACGCTGGATAAAATTACTCCGCTTGCGCTGCCGGATACCCCGGACGAGCTTCGCTGCAGGGTGCTCCGGGAATGCGTAAGCTACGAGCTTGAATACATCGCAAAACACGGCGGCGTGCTCTACCCAAAACTCCGGGAAACGCTGGAACAGCTGCAAAGGGAATACGTCCTCATCATCGTCAGCAACTGCCAGGTGGGGTACATTGAGGGCTTTCTGGACTTTGCGGATATGCACGACCTGTTCTCCGACCACGAATGCGCCGGGGGAACGGGGCTTTCAAAGGGCGAGAATATCCGGCTTGTGATACAGCGGAACGCCATTGACAGTGCAGTATATGTCGGCGATACCCAGGGCGACCTGGACGCAGCAGACTTTGCCGGGATACCGTTTATCCGTGCGGCATACGGCTTCGGACAAATGAACAGACCGGTGTCGGAGCTGTCCTGCTTCTCTGATCTGCCTCAAACTATCTCAGATATCATATAAACAAAAAGGGAACCGCATTGTGCGATTCCCTCTTTTGATATCACCAGTAATAATAATCGTTTCCGCCGTTAACGAGCTTCGGGCTGGTTCCTATAATGGTGCCGTCAGAGGTTACTCCGGAAGCTTTACCGAACGAGAACGAACCATAGTCCCAGTCGTCCTCAGTCGGCAGAGAGTACTGGTACAGCGTATCCGGAACAAAAGCCACGCCCAATACCGAGCCATTTCTCAGAGTGATGTCCACAGTGCCGTTTTTCAGATCACGGAGAACGTCCTGCATGTAAAGCGCGAAATCGTAATCTTCATCATATCCGCCGCACCATGTCGCCCTGTCTCCGTCAAAATAGCCTGCGGTGCTGTAAATGTTCCAGTTTCCGTCAGAGATATAGGCGAACACATGCCCGGTGCCGTCTCTCAAAGCCATTTTTGATGCGTCCATTTTGGTCAGGAACGTAGTAGTCTGCGTTTTTATCTGTGCCGCGGTGGAATCAGCAGAAGTGATCTTGCTGTCCTGGACAACTCCCTTCATGGTATTACCGAACACGTCGCCGATGATCTCGTTCCTGTCAGAAAGCTCGCTGATGTGATCGGTGAAATCCTCAACAAGCTGAGCCTGAGCGCTGCTGTCATTCATATCGTACAGCTTGTAGTTACTGCCAGGAGCCGGAGCGACAGACCCAGCCTCGCCGACCGCGATATTGAATACCGCCTTGCCGTAATCCTCGTTGCTGACGCCGGCGGAGACCTTTACTCCCTTGCCGTTCGGCGAGAGGGACAGCAGGAGCTTTGTGCCCAGGACGGTGCTGTCTGCGCTGGGTATCAGGCTGCCGAGATCCATCTCGAAATCACCCTTTATGCAGGGCATACCGAACGCCTTCATTACGCCGAAGTTCTTATAATCCACTGAAAAAGACTGTGAGGAATAGCCGTTGTTTATAGTCAGCTTTGCGGTACCCTCGCTGGAGGACTTGCCCTCAGCCTTGAACTTTACATACTCTAAGCCGTCCCTCTTGCAGGAGAAAACCATGCCCTTTCCATTTCCGATAAGCACTATCTCGGTGGTGTAGTAAGAATTGTCCTTTACCGATATTCCGGCAGGAGTGTTGTTGTTATTCACATACATCTCGATCTCTACGGAATAGTCGCTGTATTCGGTGGCATAATAATCGCGCGAATACTCAATGCTTTCGAGAGTGCTGGACAAATTACTCTGGATAACATCTTCGCTCATACCGCTGACATCAGCGATATACTCGATAAAGTCGCTGTCGTCCGCGATGATCTCAACAACGGTGGAGTAAAGCTCGAATAAATCGTCATAACCAAGCTCTATCCGGACGGTCATGCCGTTGAAATCAACACCCTTGATAGTTGTGCTGCCGCTGGTGTATTTGTAGTCGTAGTTGTCGAACAGCTTTCTGGTGCCGTCGCTGATCTTTTTTACAAGACCCTTGTAATCAAACGAGGGAGCATTTCCGGATACCTCTTCCCACTCGATCTCCGGCAAGTCCTGGGTAAATCCGATGTCGGATATCCCCGGGAATACCATAGTGCAGGTGCCGTCCTTTTCATAGCGCACCTGACCCGACATCACATTGTCACTGCCGATATACAGGGACATAGCGCCCTCAATGGTGTCGTTGTCGAACTTTTCAGCGGCGGTAACTCTGAGGTCGGATACCGCTTTCAGCAGCTTGTCAACGTCCACTGAATGACCCGTCATATCACCGATGAAGTCCTTGCCGTCATCGCTCATCTGGACATCGGCACTCATTGTCACCTCAATGCCGGAGGTGCCGAGCAGCTCACGGACGAGCGCCGCGGAATATCCTGTCGAAAGCCCGGTGTAATTCTTCCGGTATGTATCGTAATCATCGTAATAATAGGAGTTGTACACCGCTTCGTTCATCGCGCTCTGGGCTTCAAGAGCGCCGGTGACAAGCTCCGCAGATTTCTCCACCAGCTCGCCTGTTGTGCCGCTGGTGAGAGTTCCCATTACCATTGCGTGGGCATAGCCTGCGTCGCCTAAAGCAGAGTGTGTGAAGAAAGCCTTGTTACAGTTGTACACGATAAGCCCGGTTCCTGCAAGAGCCGCCACGCCGCCAACAATGCACGCCGCCGGCAGGAACTTTCTGAGCTTGCTCTTGCTGCGCGGCTTTGCCGGCTTCTGGGGAACGGCGGTGTAGCTTTCAGGGACGGCGTTTGCCGTGTTCATGACAGGCGACGACGGAGCACCCTGATAGAACGCATTTCCCGAGGTCTGGGGATTAACGCCCTGCTGTGCTCCCTGAGCTGCATTGTAATAGGTTTTCATCAGATCGTTCACAGCAGAATTTGTCCCACCGTTCACTGGAGCGGACGTGGGAACGCTGTTCACCGGAGCAGATGCAGGAACGCTGTTCACCGGAGCAGATGCAGGAACGCTGTTCACCGGAGCAGACGCAGGAACGCTGTTCACCGGAGCAGATGCAGGAACGCTGTTCACCGGAGCAGACGCAGGAACGCTGTTCACCGGAGCAGACGCAGGAACGCTGTTCACCGGAGCGGTCGTGGGAGCCGACGCAACAGGACAGCCGCATACGCTGCAAAACTTCATGCCGGCGTCTATCTGGGCGCCGCACTTTTGACAATTCATAACCAACTCTCCTTAAAATAAAAAATTCACAGTAATTCTTCTTCCGAAAAGCCGGAACTATACATTATAATTATAACACAATGAGCGTAATTTGTCAATCAAAATCTGGAAGAAAAAACACATGCTGTGCAGTAACTTACATATCCTTGAGTATCACGATCGGGATAGGCGGGCAGTTGGGGCGGTTGACGAACGGCATTTCAATGACGGTATATCTGCTGCTGTCGATGGTCGGAAGATACTCCAGCAGAGCGTCGCGCTCCTCAAAACCGGTCTCCCTGCCGTAGTAGATTATAAGCGTCATTATGCCGCCGCTTTTAAGCAGCTTCATTCCTTTTTCTATTGCCGGAATGCTGGTGGATTTGTTGGTGAATATGTTGTGATCGCCCTTTGGCAGCCAGCCAAAATTGAAAGTGATGCAGGATATCGTGCCCTCCTCGCATACCTCGTCCATTTCGCTGTGGCTTTTCAGCAGAACATCTGCCCTTTGGGACATTCCGTTTTCCTCCAGCAGTGCACGGGTGCTGTCCACGGCGTCCTGCTGGATATCGAACGCGGTGACATGACCGCTTTCCCCCACCAGCTTCGCAAGGAAAAGTGTGTCGTTTCCCCTGCCGGCGGTGGCGTCTATGCAGAGATCGCCCGGCTGTACCTTTTCCCCGATTATTCTGTGTATAATATTCAGCGCGCTGAAATGCTTTCTGGGATCCATTTCTTCCTCCTGTGGTTTATTTGCGGAACCTGCCGCTGTGGTTATTTATCACCATGCTTATTATACCATTATCCGGCGGTTTTGTAAAGGTGGATATGTTTTTTCTGCATATATTTCCAATGGTGCTTGACAACTACGGAAAATCATGCTATAATAAACATGGATATCTGGAATATGTTTTCAGATTACACCATAAAGATATCGTGGCATGAAGCCAGCCGGATACTGATGCACAAGGAGGTCTTTTTATGGAAATGGAGATCGCTGCCTTATCAATGAATATGGCAATGGCAAATCTGCAGAACGGTATTTCCATAGGCATGATGAAAAAGACTATGGAAGCCAACGAACAGAGCATGGAAGCTATCACGGATATGTTGGACAACCTTCCCTCCCCTGACGGCAAGGGAACCGTTCTTAACGTCAAGGTCTGATACTGATACATAGCTCTGCCTGCCGCTCAGAAATGGGCGGCTTTTTGTTTTGTGGGCGGATTATTATTTTTGGAAAAGCGGTGATATTATGGATCAGATAACAGAGTTTGACATGGCGGTACTTCACTTTCTGCACGACAAACTTTCCTGCGGCGTTATGGACTTCCTGATGCCGCTGTTCACCTGTCTCACCGAAATGGGTGCGGTGTGGCTGATTGCCGCGCTGCTGTTCCTGATGTTCAGGAAATACCGGGGAAGTGCCGCTATTGCCGGAGGGCTGCTTTCCAGTCTGCTGGTGGGGAACCTCCTGCTCAAACACCTTGTGGCTCGTCCGCGCCCCTGCTGGATAGAGCCCGGTTTTCCGATGCTGATCGCTGTTCCGCAGGATTTCTCGTTCCCCTCGGCGCACTCAATGGCGTCATTTGCCGCCGCCGTGGCGATATTCCACTATAACCGGCGTTTCGGTATCGCGGCGCTCGCCGTTGCGGCTATTATCGCATTTTCAAGGCTTTACCTGTTCGTGCACTTTCCGACGGACGTGCTGGGAGGTTCTCTTATTGGGGTGGGGCTGGGCGTAACATCATATATGCTCACCGATAAGATCGCCGACAGGATCGTAGAAAAAAGATCCGGCAACAAGATGTGAAGCTACACGGTCTAATAATTCGTACCCAAGGGCGGCGTTATCATGAGCCGCCTTTTTCTTTTGTTTTGTGAAAAATTATCCTTATCCCCTTGACAAATTGCAACTGCTGTGATATAATCTTACCAAGATATCATTTTGATATCATTTCGAAATGGACAAGGGAGGTCAATATGAAAAACAACGAAAAAATGAACTACGAAGAAAAGGAACTGAAAGCCCCAAGCGGCTGGGCGGTGCTGTTTATCACGATCGTTCTGTACCTTGCGGCGATCGCGGCGGTGATATTCTTCTCGTCAAATATCGTGGAGGGTGAGTTCAACGGATACGATGTTGGCATGATCGTTGGGATCGTCTGGCTTTGCGTGGGCTGGTTTCCGTTTATCGGGCTGCGCGTGATAAAGCCGAACGAGGCGCTCGTCCTCACGCTTTTCGGTAAGTACATCGGCACTCTCAGGAACGAGGGATTTTACTTTGTGAACGTTTTCAGCGTTCCGGTCACTCCGAAAAAGCAGTCGGGACTGTCCGGGGCAAAGAACGGTATCCCCCACACCAAGATCTCGCTCAAGGCTATGACCCACGACAACCACAAGCAGAAAATAAACGACCAGATGGGCAACCCTATCGAGGTGGGTATCGTTGTGGTATGGCGTGTACAAAACACCGCAAAGGCGCTTTTCAACGTTGACGACTACGAGGATTTCATGTCGATACAGGCAGACTCCACCCTGCGCGACGTTGTGAGGTGCTACCCTTACGACTCCACGGACTCTGACGAAATGTCGCTGCGCGGCTCCTCCCAGGAGGTCTGCGAAAAGCTGAAGGAAACGCTCCAGAAGCGCGTTGACAACGCAGGTCTTGAGATAATCGAGGCGAGGATAACCCACCTTGCATACGCGCCGGAGATCGCAGCTGCAATGCTCCAGCGCCAGCAGGCAACCGCTATAATCGAAGCACGCCAGAAGATCGTTGACGGCGCTGTCGGCATGGTGGAAATGGCGCTGAACAAGCTCAGCGAGAGCAACGTGTGCGAGCTGGACGAGGAGAGAAAAGCGCAGATGGTCTCCAATCTGCTGGTGGTACTCTGCGGAAACAAGGACGCTCAGCCGATAGTAAACAGCGGCTCTATATACTGAGCGCATTGATCTGATATTCTGATCTATATTCAAGCAGGCAAAGGGGGTATGCTGCATGGCGGACAACGAAAAAAAAGAAAAGAAGCAGATACCTCTCAGGCTTTCGGCAACACTCTATAACGAACTTATGAAATGGGCAGAGGACGATTTCCGTTCGGTCAACGGTCAGATAGAATACCTGCTGACGGAATGCGTGAAATACCGCAAAAAGCACTCCGCTCCGGACAAGGAGAACGAATGAGCGTATAAAAAAGCGGTTCCGCTACCTGTTAAGTAAGCTGCATTAATGCAATATCTCAACAATGAAATAGTTTTTCCGGAGGGTGTATGCCCTCCTTTTTTTTGCGTGAAGTACACCCATTTTATTCCAGATAAACTGAAAAAAAACCGGTTTTTGCCCGAATTGTATCATTTGTCGAACAGTTGATCGATACACATGTGATATAATGTGAAATGAAAAATACTGTCATATCATGTTTTCTTCAGACGTATATGCTCGGGATTTTGTCAGATAAACACCATTTTACCGCGGAACACAGAAATAAAAACCGTCAAGGAGGATAAAAAATGGAAGATCATGCAGGAAAGATTTGCCCCTACTGCCGCACCATGATACATCAGGGAGAGGCTGTGGTCGTCTGCCCGGAATGCGGAATACCTCACCACGAAAGCTGCTGGAACGACAACAAGGGCTGCACCACCTTTGGCTGCGGTCAGCATGACGCGGTACTTAAACAGCCCCCCGGAGCAGTTTGCAAAGCCTGCGGCGCTCCTATGCTTCCGGATCAGGAGTTCTGCCCGAAATGCGGCACCAGGAAAGCGGCTCAGCCCTCGCAGAACGCCTGCCAGTCCTGCGGCGCTCCTATGCTGCCGGATCAGGAATTCTGCCCGAAGTGCGGCACCAGAAAATCCGCTCCGGCAATGGCAGCGGTTACTTCCCCGGACAGCGTAATGCCCTCTGTTGGTAAGAACACATCGCCGAACTACGCGAACACGGCAGCTATTTCTACAGCACCGGTGCAGACTTACGCCCCGGTTCAGGCATCGACGATATGCCAGGGCTGCGGCGCGGTACTCGCCCCCAACGAGGAATACTGCCGGAAATGCGGCACGATAAGGTCGGCACAGGCTCCTGCGGTCTGCCAGAAATGCGGAGCTTCCATGCTCCCCGGTCAGGAATTCTGCCCACGCTGCGGAAACAAGGTGGGACTTTCGATGGACGCAGGTGTGTCCTCGGCGATACAGCAGTTCAACGCCGGAATTACCGCCGCAAACAAGAAGAGCAAAAAGAAACCGGTGATGATAGCCTCGATATCCGCTGCCGTGGTTCTGCTGGTGGTTCTTGCGGTGATCATTCTGCCCAAGATATTCAGATCAACGGAGGACTATCTCACGGAGGGAAATTATGTCAAGGCATACTCCACCGCCGGCACAGTCAGCGAAAAGCAGGACGTAGTAGCGGAAAACACCATTGCCAACTGCTCCGGAAAAGCCATGCTGTCGATGAAGGACAGCAAGTCCTTTGATCTGCGAAAGGCGTGGTACAACAGCTCCAACGGAACGCGTGTCGTGCTCCAGGTAGCCGGAAACAACAGCTACGGCAACACCGTGCTAAACTACTGGGTGTTCTATTACAGCTTTGACGACGCACAGTGGAAGCTTTGGGATACATACTACGACCTCGACAGGAAGGAATATTCGATCTACGACACGTCCTCGGAGTCCGCAGATAAGATAATCTACAACTCCGGTATAACTATTATCGAAGAAAACGCAGTGACCCGGTATCAGCTCGACCAGGACGCAGTTGACCGAATAAACGGGCTGTTCAAGAGCGGCGATCTTGATGACGTAAAGCTTATCCCACAGGCAGTGCCGGTGGACACCTCGTCTGACTGACGGAGAATCTAAAAAATAACCGGGTATACCCGGACAGGAGGAAAATAAAATGGCAAAAGTCAATGTAGTGATCGTAGACGCAACAGGAAACAAGGAACAGAAGGTAGGACTTCCGGACGATATCAAGTGCGGTATCATCATGGTAAAGCTGGTGGAGAAGATAAAGCTCCCCTCGGTCGGCCCGGACGGAAATCCCATAAGCTATAAGTTTATCCACAAGGTAACAGGTCGTCAGCTGCTGGAATCCCAGACCCTTGCGGAAGCCGGTATCCACGACGGAGACGTGCTGCGGCTCCAGCCTGAGATCACAGCAGGTGCGCACTGATGGATAACAAGATCGAGTTTGGAGCCTCTGATTTTGAGGAGGATCGCTACAGCCGTCTGCGGCTTATCCCCTGGTGGGATCAGGAAAGGCTCAGCAGCGCCTGCATCATGGTCGTCGGAGCAGGAGCTATCGGCAACGAGCTGATAAAGAACCTCGCACTGTTGGGCGTTGGGAAAATACTCATCTTTGACATGGACAGCATCGAGAACACCAACCTGACGCGCTCCGTGCTTTACCGGCGAAGCGACGTCGGCAGGTACAAGGCGGAAGTCGCCGCGGAGCGCGCCATGGAAATGAACCCCGACGTCAGGGCAAAAGCGTTCGTCAGCAACATCATCGACGACGTGGGACTGGGCGTGTTCAGAAGAATGTACGTTGTGCTCGGCGGACTTGACAACCGCGAGGCGAGACTTGCGATAAACCAGTCCTGCTACAAGGTGGGCAGACCCTGGATAGACGGGGCGATAGAGGTGCTGAACGGCTTTGCGAGAGTGTTCGTGCCGGGTCACGGCGCCTGCTACGAGTGCACCATGACCGAGACCGACTGGAAGCTCATCAACAAGCGCAAGTCCTGCGCGCTTCTCACCCACGAGCAGATGGCGGAGGGCAAGATACCCACAACGCCGACCTCCTCCTCGATAATCGCCGGGATACAGGTGCAGGAAATGCTGAAGCTGCTTCACCACGACCGGGGGCTTCCCGTGCTGGCAGGCAGAGGGTATGTTTTCAACGGGCTTACCCACGATTCATATGTGGTGGAATACCAGGAGAAGCCCGACTGCATGAGCCATGAGACCTACGAGCCTATCCTGGAGAAGCCGTGGTCGGTCCGCACCATGACGCTGAGGGAACTTCTGGGTGAGATACGCGGCGAGGCAGGAGAGAACGCTGTCATCGACCTCGACCGGGATATCGCCACCACCGCATATTGCAGCTGCGGAAAGAAAAAGGATCTGTTCATGCCGGTGCACAAGCTCCGCGGCAGTATGCTTGTCTGCCCGGAATGCGGCTCGGCTATGCAGTTCAACTCTGTCCACACGATACGCGGAGACGAGGATTTCCTCGACAAAACGCTGTATGATATCGGCATTCCGCTGATGCATATAGTTTGCGGCCGCGTTGGTATGAACGCGTCTTATTTTGAATTTACCGGAGACCAGGCTGAAGTATTCAGCGGTCTTTGAAAGGGGATAAAAACATGGCATCGACCGCAAGATTAAGGCGGCTTGCCTCGGACTACGAGCAGGTCAAAAAGGATTTTGCAGGGCATAAGAACATTATTGTAACTCCCGTGGGCGAGGAGCCGCCGGAGAAATACCACGTCACATATTTCGTAAACGGAATATACCTGCTGCCGGACGGGAGGATAGAGACCCTGGGCAGGCATGAGGTGGAGATAACGCTGCATGCCGAATACCCAAGATACAAGCCGATATGCAGGATACTCACTCCGATATGGCACCCGAATTTCCGGGACGGTCAGATATGCATCGGCGATATCTGGGGTGCCGGGGAGTCGCTGAGCGATATCATCATCAATATCGGCGACATGATACAGTACAAATCCTGGAACTCGTTCAGTCCGCTGTGCGCCGACGCCGCCCAGTGGGCTATGGACAACAAGCACCTGTTCCCGGTGGGAAATGTGGAGCTTAATGTGGCTGATTACGCCTCTGCAAAGGACTCGGTGGATATCGACCTGTTTGACGACAACGGCGCTCCGATACCTGACGGGACAAACTCCGCGCCTGCGGAAATTCCCGGAACGGTAAGCCTGGAAAAACCGGGAGCCGCCAGCGCGGAGCAGAGTATCACCTCTCCCCAGCCGGAGCCGACTTCCGGCGGACTGCCACAGTCCGGGTTCGCGGCAGCGGCAGTCACCCTTGCAAAGCCGGACGGCAACGATTTTGACATAACGCCGGAGGAGCTTGCCGGCATCGAATACGTTCCCACCGCCCAGAGAATGCAGACCGTTTCCCACAACGGCACCGTAAAGGGCGGCAAGGTGAACTTCAAGACCGTATTCATGAAAGGTCTGCTGTGGGCGCTCATCGGCGGCATAGTGGGCTTTATCCTCCAGGAAGTGCTGAGCGACGCGACCGACAGCATTAACGTCCTGAAATGGATGGGCTACGACTCGCTGTACGACCTGCTGTACCTCGATTCCGACCAGGCTATGGAGATCATGAAAAATGCAGTGCGGATATCCTCCGGTTTGTTCTCCGCATTCATTGCGTGCGGTATCGGTCTTTTCATGGGCATCGGCGAGGGCGTGTTCTACGGCTCCGCTGAAAAGGCGCTCAAATACGCCGGTATCGGCGCAGGGCTTTCCCTCGTCATCGGCTTTGGCAGCGGCTATCTCGCACAGTGGATGTATTCCGCGATGCTGTCTGACACCGCGTCTGACTTCACGGCGGCGCTGGTGCGCGGTCTGGGCTGGGCTGTCATGGGTCTTGGCGTGGGCATTTCTATCGGACTTATCAAGCCTGAAAAGAAGCGCGTTCTGTTCTGCGCTGTGGGCGGTCTCGGCGGAGGGTTCTTCGGTGGGTTCCTGTTCAACTTCATCGTGGATATCTTCAGCACCGGCGAGGACGACACCGGAACAGTCCCCAGAGCTATCGGCATTATCATCATGGCGCTTCTGATAGGTCTTGGCATAGGTCTGCTGGAGCAGTTCGCAAAGCAGGCATGGCTCAAGGTGATACGCGGCGAGTTCGAGGGCAAGGAATATCTGGTTTTCGCCGGGACTACCAGCATCGGCAACAACGGCAAGAACACAATCGTGCTGTTCAAGGATAAGCTGGTCGGGCCGCACCACTGCGATATCGTGCTGGAGGGCAGCAAGTATGTGCTCATCGACCGGGGCACTCCCATGGGGACGCTGGTGAACGGTCAGCGCGTCGCAAGGCATATTCTCAGACAGGGCGACGCTATCGCACTGGGCAACTCGGTGCTGATATTCAATACAAAATGATTTCAGGGGGCAGTATTGTGAGGAGACATCTCATACCATCTGCGGTGGGAGGCGGCATTCTTGCAATGCTGCTCTCATTTTCGCGCCCTGCCGCAGCTATAGGATTTGACGCTGAAAAGGCTTACGATTCGGTATTCGTGCTGCAATCGGGAACTTCCCTCGGAAGCGGCTTCGCTTTCGGGAGCAACGTCATGATAACCAACGCCCACGTCATTGAGGACGAAAGGAGCATATTTGTCACCGACCACAGCGGTAGCGTTTCCGCCGGTCAGCTCATCGCGATAGACTATGACACAGACCTTGCGGCAGTAGCGGTCGAGGGCGCGGATTACACGCCGTTCCCTCCTGGGGATATCGACTCGCTTTCCGCCGGTGCGGACGTTTATGCCATCGGAGCGCCGAACAGCATGTCCTACACGCTGACAAAAGGGGTTGTTTCCTCGAAAGACCGCGAAATTAACGGGATGAGCTATATCCAGACGGACGCTGCGATAAACAAGGGAAACAGCGGCGGTCCATTGCTGGACGACTCCGGGAGCGTCATCGGAGTAAATTCCATGAAGCTCTCCGACAGCGAGGGTATAGGTCTTGCGATACCGATAAGCACGGTGGCGGAGTTCCTTGAAGAAAACCACATCGCAACAGGCAGCAGCGGTAATATCACAGGTAACATCACCCCTCCCGGGCATGAAGCGGAATACCCCGGAACCACCGAAGCCCCCGTGACTGAAAAGCCCAACGAGCAGTCCGGCACGTTAAACGTGATAGTTCTGGCGGCGCTCGGTGTTTCGGCGGCGCTGAATGTCCTGCTGGTGATACTGCTGGTTTTCGAGAAGCGGCGGACGATAAAGCTCCGAAACGACCCCAGCGAACGCACGGATTTTGACATCGACATACTGGAGTGAACATATGGCAAAGAAAAAGAAGAAAACCCCGGAGGAATACCGCCCGATCATAGCCAACGACCCGGACGAGGACTTTCAGGACGGCTCAGAAAGCTCGTCGCTGCCACAGAACATACTGCTGATAGGCGAGCACGTGGAGGGAAACAGGAACATCTATATCTCGCAAAAGACCTACCGTGAGATCCACCGCTTCACGAAAGGCAAGACCACAAACGAAAGCGGCGGCGTGCTTGTGGGACAGGTCACAGACGAGCTTGGCAGGGCGAACGTGATGATAGAGGGATTTATCGTGGCAAAGCACTGCGAAGCTACCCCCACCACGCTGAAATTCACCCACGAGACATGGGAGCAGATACACGCCGACCTCGACCGGAAATTCCCCGGAAAGAAGATAATCGGCTGGATACACACCCACCCGGATTTCGGCATTTTCCTGTCCGAATACGACAAGTTCATACAGGAGAATTTCTTCAGCGGAGAGGATCAGGTGGCGTATGTGATCGACCCGATACGTCACACCGAGGGCTTCTATTTCTGGGTGAACGGCGAGATCGAGCGGTGCAGCGGCTTCTATATCTACGATGAGATCGGCACGCAGATAAACGCTGTCGGGGAGCATTCAGAGCCTGTGCCTGCCGCGAAACCGTCCAATGCATGGAAGTTCGTGTGCGGCGGAATGGGCGCTGTTATGCTGGTCATGCTGCTGATGCTGATATCCCAGATGAGCGAGATACGGGCGCTGCGCGAAAATATGAGCACCCTCACCTCTACCGCTAACAGCTCGCTGGATACCATGCACCAGCAGATCGGCACCATTGCAGCGATACTCAACAGCATTCTGCCCGATGATACTGCCGATACCGCTGAGTCCTCAAAGCCCGGCACAGCCGAAGCAGAGAGTTCCCATGAGGGCGAGAGTACCGGCACAGCAGAACCGCCGCGCTCCCATGAGAGTGCGGTGGTTGATGCCACAGAAGAAACTCCGCAGTACTCCGAAGCCGCGGAAAAACCGGTTGATTTGACTGGAGAGACTGGAAATGAATAAATACACAGGTAAGATCTGTCCGTTCTGCAAGACCGCTTTCACGGACGGCGACGATATCGTGATTTGCAGCGCCTGCGATATGCCCCACCACAAGGAATGCTGGGTGGAAAACGGCGGCTGCACCACTTTCGGCTGCCTCGGAGGGATAAAAGGCGTGGACGACGCTCCCTCCTCCGTGACCTCCACCCAGATGCAGTTCGGCACTCCCGGCGGTATGCCAATGTCCCAGACCGGCGCAGCATTCTGCCGGGCTTGCGGCGCTCCACTGCCGGCGGACGGCGCGTTCTGCCCGAAATGCGGCTCCCGGGTCGGAGACTCTGTCCAGATGAATTCCGGATATCCTCCGCAGCAGGAAAACGTACCCTATCCACAGCAGCGTATTTATCAGTCGGGGAACGGCGTCAACGTTCAGCAGGAATATTACCCGAACGCGCAGCAGGTGGGATATCAGCAGCAATATTCCGCCGCTCCTCAGAACACAGACCCGGCGGCGGATACCATGCAGCTTCTCGGAAGCAACGCGTTTTACTACAAGGAGAAATTCCACAGAATGAGGCTCACGGGGAACAAGGTTTCCTGGAACTGGTGCGCGTTCCTTTTCACGCCGTTCTGGCTGATATACCGCACCATGTACGGGTATGGCGCAGCATTCCTCGTCGGCGTGCTGCTGTCGCTGATAAACGACGCACTGTGCTTTATTGCATCGCTGGTGGGATATTTCGTTTTCGGGATATTCGGAAACTATCTCTATATGCAGCACACAGAAAAGCTGGCTAATTATCTGCGCTGGCTCAACGAGCCGGAAAGATCCGCGGCAGCAGCGAGAAAAGGCGGCACCAACTCCACAGCGGTGGTTCTTGCCGCGATATGCTATCTTATCGCCGCTCTGATAATTTTCGCCGTGAAAGCAGGCTGAGGAGGACATTATGGACAATTTTGAAATTGAACTGCTGGACGAACAGGAAAGCTCCGGCGATGAACTTCAGCTGCCGGTCAACTTTATAACTGTAGGCACAGTTGAGCCGGACGACATAAAGGTCTACATCAGGCAGGACGTGTACAAGGCTCTCGAAAAATACTCCCTTGAGGACACCGCCCACGAGCGCGGCACGATGATACTGGGCGAATACTCCCAGGCGCTTGGCAAGACCCACGTTGTGATATCGGAGTACATCGAAGCGAAATACACCGACGCTTCGGCGTCAACGCTGACGTTCACCCACGAGACCTGGGATTATGTCCACGAGACCCAGGACAGGCTCTATCCCGACAAAAAGATCGTCGGCTGGCAGCACACTCACCCGGGCTATGGCATTTTCCTGTCCAACTACGATATCTTCATTCATGAGAACTTTTTTGACCTGCCGTTTCAGGTGGCGTATGTCATCGACCCGGTTCAGGATCTCCGTGGCTTCTTCCAGTGGAAAGACGGGAAGATCATCAAGCTGGGCGGATTTTACATCTACGACGATCCGGGAAAGCCGATAAAGATCGCAAAAGCCAAGCCCGCCGCGCTCTCTGCCAAAACCGCAGGAGCCGCGCCCTCAGCGAAATTCCCCGGGGCGGCAAAGGCGGCGATCGCTGTTCTTTCTGTGCTTACCGTGATATCGCTTGTCTGCACGGTGATACTGTTCAACCGTCTGGAAAATCAGAGCTTATCCCAGCGCGAGCTTTCCCAGAGGGTTGACGACCAGTCCGGGGCTATCGCAGAATACGGCGATATTATAGGCGATACAGACGGAAACGAGGACGTTCTGCGCAGGATAGACGAGCTTGAAACAACTATCGCCGACCAGAATAAAACGATAGATGATCTGAGAAACAATTTACAGCAGGAAGAAAATAACTCCGGCGAAAACACAGACTCGACCCAGCCCCCGGAGCCTGCGCCCACCGAGCCGGAAACAAATCCCGGAAACGGCACGCTGTTCCGCTGCGTAACTCACACGGTAAGCTCCGGTGAGACGCTGACGGATATTTGCAGGAGCTATAACATAAGCTGGGAGGAATTCAGCGGAATTATCCTCTCCCTCAACGGGATAAACGACCCGGATCTTATCTTTGAGGGGCAGAAACTGCTTATCCCGATCGGATAATACAAAAATGGCAGGCGCGTGAACGTCTGCCATTATCATTTATCATGCCCTTTCCCTGCCGA
The DNA here is from genome assembly GCA_022766785.1 of Oscillospiraceae bacterium. Taxonomy (GTDB): domain Bacteria; phylum Bacillota; class Clostridia; order Oscillospirales; family Ruminococcaceae; genus CAG-115. The sequence goes on along the minus strand of JALEOL010000095.1, from coordinate 3,702 downwards.
CCTTTGAAAGCACTATCCTCGCAAGCACAAGGAATCCGACAGTGAACAGCAGCAATATTCCCCAGGCAGTGAGCAGGTGAGTGAGAGTGAAATCGTAGAACTCCTCAGCCTCGCGGACGATCGGCAGACCCTCAAGCTGAAGCCTGGTCGGCAGATCGTTCAGATTTGCCGTGGTGCCATAGCCCTCCATGCTCCAGCGGCAGACCGCGAACCAGGAGATCATCTCGGTCGCGCCGTCCAGCTTGAATATCAGTCCGGAGAACAGTATCTGCGGCATAAGAAGTATCGGGGCGACTGTCATCGCGCGGTCTGCATTGGTGAACAGAGAGGACACGAAAAGCCCCATAGCCGTTGAGGACAGCGCGGTGATGAACGTGGTAAGAAGCAGCTCCACAAACGGATTTGTGAACATTCCCTCCTCTGGAAGTCCGATGAGCAGGGTGAACACGCCGGTTATCATCAGGCTCTGTATCAGACACAGTATACCAAGTACGATAATTTTCGACATGATATACGCAGTGAGCGAAAGCCCGGTCATGTATTCGCGCTTCATTATGTTGCGCTCCTTGCATATCTCCTGGATCGCGTTGAGCATTCCCACCCAGAACGCCGAACAGGACAGCGCAAACAGCAGGCTCTTTGTCATATCGTACTGATCGAACTGATCTCCGTCAGCGACAAAGGATATCAGCACCGCAAGCAGCGGAGCCTGTATCAGCAACAGCAACAGTCTCTGCCTGTCGTTCGCCACTAGCTTCAGGTACCTGGCGCTCAGCACCGCGAGCTGCCTCAGGCGGTTCTTTGCAGGTCTGGAGGGTACCTCGGGCTTTCTGGCGTTCCTGCTTCCGGCGCTTCTGTAGGTCTCGAACTTCGCGCTCCACTTCTGCGCCTGGTCGGTTATCATGTTGTATACGTCCACGACATCGGATACCCCGAAAAACGCCAGCGCTTCATCAAGAGAGCCGAAGAAGCACAGATTGCCGCCCTTTCCCATGAACACAATCTTGTCGCACATTTTAAGCTGTAGCGTACTGTGAGTTACCAGGATAACGGTCTTTCCGCCGTCCGCCATTTTCCGCAGCGACTGCATGAGATTGCGCTCTGTTCCCGGGTCAAGTCCCGAAGCCGGCTCGTCAAGGAACATCAGGTTCGGGTCGGACAGCAGCTCCACTGCTATGCTCGCCCTCTTGCGCTGACCGCCGCTCAGCGATCTTATCAGGCTGTCTTTTTTCTCGGTAAGCTCCACAAGGTCGATAGCACGGGCGATCGCCGCTTCGCGCTCGGCAGGTGTGGTGTCCTTTGGCAGACGGAGCTTTGCGGTATACATCAGCATGTCGTACAGCGTCAGATTATCATACACGATATCCGACTGCGGAACATATCCCACGACCTTTTTCAGCGCGTCAAAGTTCTGGTACAGATTGACGCCGTTTATGAACACGTCGCCGTTATCCGGTTTTATGTAGCCGCACATGCAGTTAAGTATCGTGGATTTTCCTGCGCCGGAGCCGCCGATCACCGCCACCAGCTCGCCGGGATTAATGTTGAGATCAACGTGGTTGCTGGTGATGATAGTTCTCCTGCCCTGCCTGCGCTTTATGACGATATCCCTTGCGTCCACCGAAATACCGCTCCTGTAGCAGCAGTAGAATATCGCACCGCCGGAGAATATCAGCTTTGAGTTTGTTATCGTGATAACGTCCTTTTCGTGGAGTATACGCCTGCTGACAGGAAAGCCGTTCACGATAACGCCGTTGGTGCTGTTGTTATCGCAGATGATGTATTTCCCGTTGTCATTCACTATCTCTGCGTGGCGCTTAGAAACCGAAACATGCGGCAGGATAATATCGCAGCTGTCATCTCTGCCTATTGACACCGGGCTTTTCCCCGAAAGCGGAAGAGTGCTCCACCTGTTTTCAGAGCCTGCGGAGGAAAAAACGAACAGCACGCCCTCCGCCAGAGCATTTGACACATCGTCGATCCTGACAAGGTCGCCGTCGCAGATGACGCGGGATCTCACAGAACATTCGTTGTAAACAAGCCCGTTGGTGCTGCCGGTCTCCTTATATGCCGCCTTGTCCTCCATGACCCAGGCGTTGTTCCTGTAGACAAATCTTCCGTGCTCGCCGGATACAAGGTGGGAGGTCAGAACGATATCGTTGCTTTTATCCCGTCCGAAATAAATGCAGTTCTTCCCGAGGTCGTCTAGCCGTATCGTCCGCGGCGGCGCGCTTCCGTCAAATATCGTCACCTGCGAACCGCCGATCCTTTTCACCGAATTCTCGCCGGGCAGCCAGGTGGTTTTCTCAAAATCCTCCATTGCTTTTCCTCCAATATAATTAACCGTATCAAGTGTGTTTTCGCGATTTATCATAGTGTTTCATATTCTATAACATTATACCACAATTGCATTTCAAAATCAATAGGCAGCGCAGAAAATAAGCTATCCCCACGCCGGTTATCAAAAGCGCTTGCGTAAATGTCCCGGAAATGTTATAATTATACAGGAACTGTACCGGAACGAAAATTTACTCATATTATCAAGACGGCTGGAAAAAAATCCGCTATAATATAGATGTAAGCTTACAACACCACAGGAGGGAAGACCGTGAACGCCGACAAACTGAATTCACTCACCGCAGCGCTGGAATATATCGAGAACAATCTCGCCGACGAGATCTCTCAGGATAATATCGCAAGGCACGTCTGCTGTTCGCTGTCGGGACTGCAAAAGCTGTTCCGGAGCGTATTCCACAAAAGCGTGGGCGATTACATCACCCGGCGCCGCCTTACCCTCGCCGCAAGGGAGATACAGCAGAACAAGGCGAGTTTTCTGGACATCGCCCTGAAATACGGCTATGGCAGCGCAGAGGCGTTCACCCGGGCTTTTACCCGTGTGTGGGGAATGACCCCCAGCGAATACCGCCGCAGCTGGCACTTTTCCGGGCTGACTCCGCGGCTGGACCTTCCCAGGAAATTTATGCATGAAGGAGAGCTTATCATGACACACAGATACGATATTTCTGAGCTTTACGACTATATCAGATCAAAACAGGGCACATATATCCTCAGCTTCGACACCTCCAGACTTATGGAGATAAACGATACCTACGGGCATGAAGCAGGCGACAAGGTAATACTCGAATGCCTCCACCGCATCGACTGTGAGTGCGCCGATGGAATGATCATGTTCCGGATAGGCGGCGATGAATTCGCCATGCTGACCGGTCTTTCCGACAAAACCGCCGTGAGCGGACTGGCGCACAGGATCCTCTCCCACAACGGCGAAACCGTGGAGCATAACGGCGTGGACATTCCCGTCAACATGCGCGCCGGGGCGGTCATGCTGAAAACCGGAAAGCTGAGCTACAGCGAGCTGTTCACCGAGCTTGTCAGCGCACCGTCAATGACCCCTGGAGAAGTGAAATTCTGACAACTAACCCCCGGAGAGGCTCCGGGGGTGTGTTTTATTCTGTCAATGCCGAAAAAGCTGCTGTTAACATTATCCTCCACGGCTTCCGGCTTGCCACCGTCTTTGGGGAATGTGACGGTGATCTCTATGGAAGCACTGATTAAATCTGGTGCGCAGATTGCGCAGCAGATTTTTCGTCAGATTGTACAAATTGAGCGCAGGTGGGCTGACGCCCATCAAGCGAAATTTGTGCGATATGACGAAAAATATGCAAGCAAGATGCGTGCCAA
>JALEOL010000083.1 GCA_022766785.1 Oscillospiraceae bacterium | reverse complement strand
AGATATTACCAGCGATCAGCTTGCCAAGGTTGTTGAACTTATCAATAACCGTCCAAGAAAACGTTTGGGTTTCCGTTCGCCTGCTGAGGTCATTAAAAAATTTTTGAAATAACTGTTGCACTTGTATTGACAAATCAAAATTCGGAATTATGATGTCCGTTTCGCAGAATTGAATAGAATTGTCAGGGTTGAGATCATTCTCAGCCCTGTTTTTTTATACATTACCGGATTACAAATAATGCCAGAAAAGGGGGCGCTGCGATAATACATGATTTTCCGGGTAACTATCCGCTGAAAATGTGTGTTTGTTGGATTTTCACAAAGAGTGGAATTTGAGTTTGTACATCATGTACTGATATGCCAAATAAACATATCGACATATCACTTTAGCAATACCAAAATAGTAATTAGAGTGATATAATTATAGTAATGCTGAACAAAAGTTGAATAGGACGGTGAAAAAAATCCGTCGTATTAACAAATCAACGTTCATTATTTGCCAGATAACGGCAATTTCCGCATAACAGCTAAGGAGGTACATACATGCAAAGCACCATTCAGCTTGCCGAAGTGGACGAGATAATCGACCGTATCGGCTGCGAGGAAAAGAACATCATCTCCATTCTGCAGGGAGTACAGGAGCATTACCGCTACCTGCCGGCAGAGGTGTTCCCCCATATCGCAAAGCGCCTGGGCGTAGGGGAGGCAAGGCTTTTCAGCGTTGCCACGTTCTATGAGAACTTCTCCCTCGAGCCAAAGGGAAAATTCGTCATCAAGGTCTGTGACGGTACAGCCTGTCACGTTCGGCAGTCTCCCCCTATCCTTGCAAGACTCCGCGAGGAACTGGGTCTTTCCGAGACCAAGAAAACCACCGATGATCTCATGTTCACCGTTGAGACCGTTTCCTGTCTCGGCGCATGCGGACTTGCCCCGGTAATAACCGTAAACGATCATGTTCACGCTGAAATGACCCCGGATAAGGCGTCTGAAATATTAAAGCAGCTGAAGGAGGGAACCGCAGAATGTTAAAGGACAGACAGGACTTAAAGAAGTTCCGTGAGGAGTGCGTTAAGTCGTACAACGCTTACACCCGTAAAATTCTGGTTTGTGCCGGTACCGGCTGCGTTTCCAGTGGCTCGCTGAATATTTATGCAAAGCTGCGCGAGCTTATCGAGGCTAAGGGTATCCACTGCGCAGTGGAGCTTGAGGAGGAGCCGGAGAGCAACGGCGTTGCCCTCAAAAAGAGCGGCTGCCACGGCTTCTGCGAGAGAGGACCGCTGGTGCGTATCGAGCCGGAGGGCTGGCTTTATACCAAGGTGAAGGTCGAGGACTGCGAGGAGATCGTGGAAAAGACCATCGTTAAGGGCGAGCACATCGAGCGTCTTGCTTTCCAGAAGAACGGCGAGGTGTTCAAGACCCAGGAGGAGATCCCGTTCTACAAGAAGCAGACCAGAGTGGTTCTGGAGCACTGCGGTCATATAGATTCACTGTCCGTGCGCGAGTATCTGTCCCAGGGCGGTTATTCTGCGTTCGAGAAAGCGCTGTTTGACATGACCCCCGACGAGGTCATCGAGGAGGTCAGCGAGTCCGGACTGCGCGGACGCGGCGGCGGCGGCTTCCCGGCAGGCAAGAAATGGGCGCAGGTAAAGCGCCAGAACGCACCGCAGAAGTACGTTGTCTGCAACGGCGACGAGGGCGACCCGGGCGCGTTCATGGACAGAAGCATCATGGAGGGCGACCCCCACAGAATGCTTGAGGGTATGATGATCGCCGGTGCCGCATGCGGTGCCACCGAGGGCTACATATATGTCCGCGCGGAGTATCCTCTTGCGGTCGAGCGTCTGAAAACAGCGATCGCACAGGCAAAGGAGATCGGTCTGCTGGGTAAGAATATCCTGAACAGCGGCTTTGATTTCGAGCTTCACATCAACCGCGGCGCAGGCGCATTCGTATGCGGCGAGGGCAGTGCGCTGACCGCTTCTATCGAGGGTAAGCGCGGAATGCCGAGAGTAAAGCCACCGAGAACAGTCGAGCACGGTCTGTTTGACAGCCCGACAGTCCTCAACAACGTTGAGACCTACGCTAATGTACCTGCAATTATTTCCAGAGGTTCCGACTGGTTCAAGGGCATCGGCGTTGAGAAAAGCCCCGGAACAAAAGCGTTCGCTATCACCGGCGATATCGAGAACACCGGTCTTATCGAAGTACCGATGGGAACCACGCTGCGCGAGGTAATTTACGATGTCGGCGGCGGTATCCGCGGCGGCGGAAAGTTCAAGGCGGTACAGATAGGCGGCCCCTCCGGCGGTACTCTTACCGAGAAGGATCTTGATCTTCCGCTTGACTTTGACTCCGTAAAGAAGGCAGGCGCAATGATCGGCTCCGGCGGACTTGTTGTAATGAACGACAAGACCTGCATGGTCGAGGTTGCCAGATTCTTCATGAACTTCACCCAGAACGAGTCCTGCGGAAAGTGCGTTCCCTGCCGTGAGGGTACGCGCCGTATGCTGGAGATCCTGGAGCGTATCGTTGCAGGAAACGGAGAGCCGGGGGACATCGATCTGCTGCTGGAGCTGGCTGAGACCATTTCCGCAACAGCGCTGTGCGGTCTGGGCAAGTCCGCGGCTTCACCTGTTGTCAGCACGATAAAGAACTTCCGCGAGGAATACGAGGCGCACATCAACGAAAAGCGCTGTCCTGCCGGAGTATGCCAGAAACTGAAGCGCATCGAGATCCAGCCCGACAAGTGCAAGGGCTGCTCAAAGTGCTCCAGAGGCTGCCCTGTCGGCGCGATCAGCGGCGAGCTGAAGTCGCCGTTCGTTATCGACCAGAGCAAGTGTATCAAGTGCGGAGCGTGCGTTACCACATGTCCGTTCCATGCGATAGAGGTGAAGTAAAATGGACAAGAACAGATATATGACCATCGACGGTATTCCCGTTGAAATAAACGGCGAGAAAAATCTTCTTGCCCTTATTCAGAAGGTCGGGATCAAGATGCCGACATTCTGCTATCATTCCGAGCTTTCGACATACGGCGCTTGTCGTATGTGCATGGTCGAGGATCAGTGGGGAACGCTTCACGCTTCCTGCTCCACTCCTCCAAAAGCCGGCATGGAGATCCGCACCAACACCGAGCGCCTGCGCAAGTACCGCAAGGTGATCCTTGAGCTGCTGCTGGCAAATCACTGCCGCGACTGCACCACCTGCGACAACAACGAGAAGTGCAAGCTCCAGGATATCGCAAGGCGTTTCCACATAGAGGGAGTACGCTTCCCGAACGCCGCTTCCAAGCCGGATGTTGACGATTCCTCCCCCTGCATAACAATAGACCACCACAAGTGCATTCTCTGCGGCGACTGCGTTCGCACCTGCAACGAGATCCAGAACGTTGGCGCTATCGACTTTATGCACCGTGGTTCAAAGATGAGAGTCGGCACCGCATTCCACAGACCCATCGGCGAGACGAACTGCGTTGGCTGCGGTCAGTGCGCGGCTGTATGTCCTACCGGCGCTATTGTTGTTAAGAACAACGTAAGCGACGTATGGAAGCAGATCGAGGCAAAGGACACCCTGGTTACGATCCAGATCGCTCCGGCTGTCCGCGTTGCTATCGGACGTGAGTTAGGTCTGAAGGACGGCGAAAACACCATGGGTCTTATCGTCGCAGCGCTCCGCAGAATGGGCTTCGATGAGATATTTGACACCTCCACTTCAGCTGACTTCACTGTTATGGAGGAATCCGCTGAGCTGCTTGAACACGTTACTGCCGGAAATGAAATCCCGCTGTTATCCTCCTGCTGCCCGGCTTGGGTACGCTTCTGCGAAACAAAATACCCTGAGCTTATGCCGCACGTTTCAAGCTGCAAGTCGCCTATGCAGATGTTTGCGGCGATAATCCGCGAGCAGTTCAAGGACGAGCCGAGAAAGCACGTTCATGTTGCGCTCATGCCGTGTACCGCAAAGAAGAGGGAAGCTATCCGCGAGGAATTCCGCGACAAGAACGGAAACCAGATGGTAGACTATGTGCTGACCACCCAGGAATTCGTTCAGATGGTCAAGGAATCCGGCATCCTGCTCACCGATATCCAGCCCGAGGCTGTTGATATGCCGTTCGGTACTATGGCTGGCGCAGGCGTTATCTTCGGAACTTCCGGCGGTGTTACCGAGGCGGTTCTCAGAAGGATCTCTGACAATAAGCGCGGCACCGGCATCGAGTATCAGAGTATCCGTGGACTTAAAGGCGTTAAAGAGGTATTTATCCCTTACGGCGATAAGACCCTGCACATCGGCGTAGTAAGCGGACTTGCCAATGCTGAGAAGCTAATCAAGCGCGTAAAGGCTGGCGAGCACTTCGACTTCATCGAGGTAATGGCGTGCCCCGGCGGCTGTATCAACGGTGCCGGTCAGCCCTTCGTACACGCACCTGAGAAGCAGGATCGCTCCGATGGACTATACAACGCAGACAGAATGTGCAGCATAAAGAGCAGTGAGGAAAATCCGCTGGTTGAAACACTCTACAACGGAATGCTGAAAGGCAGAGCACACGAGCTTCTTCATGTTGATTACCTAAAGAAGTAATTGAATCATAAGAACAGGGCGGAGAGAGATCTCCGCCCACAGCTTGTCGAAAAAGTCGGTTTTGCCTGCGAAGCAGGCTTTTGTAATCCGTTTTTTGCCCAGGGTTTCCCTGGGCAAAAAACACTTCTATCCGCACAAGTGTACTGGCAACTGCTTACGCCTTATGCCTTACGCGCGTAG
>JALEOL010000082.1 GCA_022766785.1 Oscillospiraceae bacterium | reverse complement strand
TCTACAAGAATGTAAAAGTCAAGACCGCATTTGCGTTCATTTTAGTCTTGATTTTTACATTCTTGTAGATATAATGACAAAGGCGGTTGTTGGTGAATTGTGTCAAATATCAGCATTTACACAGTTTAAAATTAAGACTCGTATTATTGACAAAATCATACGATTCATGAGCTATACAACGAAACCGCTCAAAGAATCAAACTCAGCCATCTCGAACGAATTTGCCATTATCTGAACTGCCAGATTTCCGATCTGATTGAATACGTTCCTGAGAATGTTCGTTGTTCTAAATAACAACTCTAAAAACTGAATATTGAAAAAAAGCATCCTGAAGAACTGTAAAATAGTCGCTTTAGGATGCTTTTTTTGCATTTTGCATGTCATTTTTTTGCGTTTTGCGTGGCAAGCCACATCCGCCATTTCATCTGTGAGGTTGTCAGTGCAAATAAACTGTATCTTATATGCGCTCTCATACATTTGGTCGGTGTCGCCTGTTTCGTTGGCATAGAGTATCTCCACCTCATAATCGCTTATCATGTTCCAAATCTGCATATCCTTCATGAGTGCCTGAGAAGCCTCATTCCAGCGGGCGTTTCCGTCAGCGGCCAGATTGTTGCTCTTTGTGTAATTGGTGGACATGTTACCGCCGTGCAGCGAACCTATCCATGAAGCCCACGCGGTAGCAAGTGCTGTAATGCCGAGGAATATGGCGATAACTATTTCAAGGATATCCTCCTTGCTGCGCTTCTTCTTTGCCGGTGCGGAATTTTGGTTTTCTTCTGTGATTACGTTTTCTGACATAAATAGATCCTCCTAATGTCAATTGTTGGTACATATAACAAAACAATGTTCCTGCCGTATTACCGACAGGAACATTGCTTTCACTCCATCAGCCATTGACCCACGGAGTGCCGTCTTTCTTAGTGAATTTTCCGGTAACGACCTGAATGACATCAGCTATGTAGCCAATACCAAAGTAGCCGCAAGTCAGCAGCCAGATAATGCCGGTGCCGATTTTGCCAGCAAGGAATCTGTGAACTCCAAGCTCTCCCAGAAAAATCGTAATAAGCAGTGCTGGTGTTTTTTCTATAAAAACCTCGCAAAAGAATTACTTTATTCAGCTTCGCCGGTTTAGTCTTCCGCCGTATTTCCGTCTTCCACCGTATTTCCGTCTTCAGCCGTATCTCCGTCTTCAGCCGTATCTCCGTCTTCAGCCGTATCTCCGTCTTCCGCCGTATTTCCGTCTTCCGCCGTAGAATCAGTAGAAACAGTCAAATCAGCAGTACCCTTCTTCATAACGCAGTCCATAACGTTGCCGTCCGCCTGTTTCAACTGGAAGGTCAGAGTGTCTTTAGCAGAATCGTATATGACTCCCATAACGACATTTTTGGAGTCGTCTAGGCACTCGAATCCGTTAGCCCTCACCTGAATTTTGTAGGTTACAGATCCTGTAACGCTGCTAAGCGTGAAGGAATCGTCTGTAACAGTAGCGTTCATAGTGACGGACGCAATGTCTTTGCCGCTACCCTCTGCAAGCTCTGCTACGGTTTTACCGGCAGCAGTTTCCAGGGTCCAGTCACCCTTTACCTTGCTCATGTCCAGTCCGCATGCGGTGCAGCAGAGCATTACTGCCGCCATAAGTACGATAGCGATAATTTTCTTCATAGTGTTTCTCCTTAACATGATATGTAATTTTGGTATGCGGTTCCTGACCGCTTTCTCTATCATACCACAAATGACCAAAAAAGTCATCACCTTTTTGGGTGAACATTTACTAAGCGTCGTTCAGATCAGTTTCATTTCCATTGCTACCATAACAGCCTCGGTTTTGTTCTTTACGCCCAGCCTGCGGTAAAGATCCTTTATCCTTGAACGCAGCGTCTCAAAGTTTAATCCCAGTATCTCGGCGGTTTTCTGGACAGAAAGCCCGTCCGCCAGGCAGGCGAGAATGCGCGTGTCCATCGGCGAGACCTTTACAGCGGATACCGCGTCGGTTTTAAGATACAGAGGATATCTTCTTGCAACGCGCCCCGTTTCCTGAATTACCGTTTCCAGCCATTTCCGGTCGATATTCTTGTCGGCGAAACACTTTTCACGGCTCTGCATGAGCAGCTCGTATATTGCCGCACCCTCCCGGGAAATGATCGGAATGAAGTGGTATGAGGATATCACTTCCAGAGCCTTGATGAACCCCCTCTCCCAATTCTTGCCGCTGCGCTGTCTTACAATAGCTTCCAGCAGGGAAAGCTCCATCTGAATGTACTTCCGGTCGCACTTTTCCGCGTAATATTTAACGGACGCTATCAGAGAGCACGCTCTCCCGAGTTCCCCGGAGCGGATATAGCAGCGTATCTTGGTGAGGTATCTGTACCTTTCCATACCGATGAACTCCTCGTCCTCGTCAGGAGCGGAGAGGAGCCATTGCTCGACAGCCGCCGGGTCTCCCTCCATTAACGCTATACGGCAGCGCATAGCTTCAATGCTGGGGAGCAGCTTTTTCGTCTTTTCGGCTTTCACCGTCCGTTCGAAGGAATTAAGAATATCCTTTGCAGCGGCAGGGTTTCCCAGCATGATATGCTGCCGTATCATGACCGCAGTCGCGGCGAAGCGAAGCTCCAGCTTTCCGCCTGCCTCTGATTCAAGCCGCGCGGACGAGCACATTGCAAGCACCTCGTATGGATCCTCGCCTTTTTCGAAGAAGCTTTCGCCCAGGGCGGCGTTCACCAGTCCCTTTCCGTATTTCCCGAGGAACGCGCAGACGATCTTTCCGGCGGTGGCGGCGATCTTCCGGTCGTGTTTGCTCCACTCGCAGAAATCCTTGCCGCCGTTCATCAGCGAAGGCTGGTTGCTTGTGACGGAGAATTCCGGCATGGGGATAGATTTGTTGCTGAGAATGGTGTAGCAGGACTTTATCAGCTCCAGGATATTCTGGCTTCCTCTGCCCGGGAGAGCTATGTCAAGATAAGCCTGCTGAGTGACCGCTTCCCTGTATTTCGCGCCCTTGACGGAGTTCTTGTACTTTACAAGCTGATCGTACCAGTATTCGCTTTTCTCAAAGTCCATCATCATGGAATACACCAGCGATACTGCGGACATGAGATAGGCACTGCTCGAGATATCCTCGTCGGACAGCATGAGGTAGTATTTTTTCATCTCGATAAAGTATCCGGATTCGGGATTACGGCGCGAGTTCCGCACAAGCAGCTCCTTTATCCGGCGTTTTTCGTTGTATTTTGCGTAAAGCTCCAGCGCCTTGTTGTCCTCGCCGCTTGTCTCGTAGTATGCCCCGGCTATCAGCGCGTACTGCCGAAGCTCGTCCGGGGTGAATTCCTTTGCCGCCTTGTTGCGCAGCGCCATCAGCATTTCCGGGCGCATGGAGTACACGTCGCCGTTCTTTTCGATAAAATTCCCGACGTCCAATGCCTGCTCGATGACGCTGCATATCGCGGAATTACCCGTCAGCATTACGGCGAGAGGCTCGGTGAAGTCCTCGGTCACGCTTATTTTCATCAGCATGTCCACTATCTCGGTGTTCATCGCGGCGATCACGCTGTCCTCAAAATACCGCAGTACAAGGGTGAGCACCTTCTGATAAATATTATCGCTCAGCTTTTCGCCGGATTTGAGCATCTGGGCGGTGTAGATAAGCCCCATCATGTTGCCGTGGCTTGTCTTATATTCATACTGTATCTCGTCGGCTGACAGGATTATCCCCTCTGAGCGCATGAATTTGTCGATGCCCTCCGGCGAGAGAGCGATGTCCTCCTCGGAGATGAGCATCATATTTCTGCGGATAAAGCTGTCGAAAAGCCAGCTTGGCATTCTGCTCCTGCCGGCGATGATCAGCCATATCCCCTGTCTCCCGGTGAGCGCTGCGATATCGCTTCTGAGCTCAATGCTTTCGATAGAGTTCACATTGTCAATAACGACAGTGCCGGAGTAATCGTCGGGTATCACAGACAGGTCGCAGTAATTCTGCTGGCAGAGTATGTAGATGTACTGCTGTTTTTTCAGATACTGCCGGATAAGCTCGGTTTTTCCGAAGCCGGAGCTGCTGTACATGTATACCCCCTGCTTCAGCAGCTTTGCCGCGTCTAGCTTTTTGTACGCCTGGGCAGGCTTTATATACTCGCCCATGTTTATCACCTCTGATAATATATTACCATATTTCATCGGATTTGTCACTACCCAAAACGGGGAAAATTTCTCTTTTCAGAAATAATACGATTTATATGGCATAGAATAAACGGGGTGAAGCATATGAGCGTTATCGTTACATATTCAATAAACGGCGCGTCGGTAAATATCCGCGATGATGAATTAACGGCGCTGACCCCGGAGGAGCTTCAGAAGCGCCGGGAGGACGTGATGTATATTGCTAAGCAGACAGCGGCGAAGTCCGGGGATAAACCCGGAGAGCAGAACACAAAGGGCGGAGCATAAGTTCCACCCTTTGAAAGCATATCACCCCTCAGCGGAGCCGGAGATAGTCATCGGCTGAAGCTGTATCCCGTCCAGGGCTGCTTCGATCGTCTGGGGAATGCGGCTGAAATCCGATATCATTGAGAAAGGCTTGTTTATCGGATCGTCCTGGAATACCGGCACGAAATAGAAGTGCTTGTAATTCCGGAGTATGCCTATATTCTTTGACGCGCCGGCGAGGGCGTCGTTTGTCGATACCGCGATCACTACCGGGCGCTGGCTTCGCAGGTGGCTTTTTACCGCCATGCAGACAGGCGTATCAACGATACCTGCGGCGAGCTTTGCGAGGGTGTTTCCCGTGCAGGGAGCGACCAGCAGTACATCGAACATTTTTTTCGGCCCGATAGGCTCGGTGGTGGTGATCTCGTGGAGCACGGTCTTTCCGGTGATGTCGAACAGACGGGCGGCGTGCTCCTGCGCTCTGCCGAAGCGAGTGTCGGTATGGTATGCGCAGTCTGACATGATCGGCGTTATGTCACACCCTGCGGCGGTCAGCTCTGACAGCACCCGGAACACCCGGGAAAATGTACAGAACGAACCGCACACCGCCGCCCCTATCCTCAGTCCGGACAGCTTTGAGATGTCGGTCATATATTAATTCCGCCGTAAATGGCGGAGCCTCCTTTCAAGAACGATTGATTATATCGTATCGTTACCGCAGCGCGGCGATGATCCTGTGCGCTATTGCCTCCCCGGCGGTCTTGGGGGAAAATCTTCCGGGAAGTCCCGAGCCGTTGATGTAGCTTACTCCTGCGGACTGCGCCCAATTCCTTTCGGGAGGATCGACCCGTGTGGCAAGCTCCAGGAACACCGTGCCGGGGCGCAGCTTTGCGAACTGCTCTTCGGTGAGAAGCTGCGCAGGTGCGGTGTTTATAACCAGCTCTGCGCTTTGTGAAGCCAACCCTGTAAGCTCCGTGGGGAGCGCGCAGAAGCCGTCCAGCATAGCCGCCTGGCGCTGCGCCGGGGAACGTGCGGTGACAGTCACCCGGCAGCGGAACTCCCTCAGCAGCCGCGCGAGATATCCGGCTATCCTGCCGTAGCCTGTGATCACCGCGGAGCAGTCGCACAGTGCGCAGTCAGTACTGCTTATCAGCAGGCAGACAGCCCCCTCGGCGGTGAGCAGCGCGTTTTTCAGCGTAAGCTCCTCGCTGTCGTAATAGTCCAGCAGCCGCAGTCTGTTGGCGTTGCACAGCTCTTTCAGTGCGCCGGAGCTTCCTCCGGAGAGCACCGTTCCCCCAGGCTGGGCATATTCCGCGATAACGTCCAGCGAGAGGGGAGAGTCGCACAGCGGAGCGTTTACCGTCACGCCGTTTCGCGAGAATGGCAGCGGCAGGACTATCGCGGAGTATCTTCCCTGCGGCGGCGGAAAGCTGTCCCCAAGACCCAGGGAACACACCCCGGTGGTCTGCGAAATAAGCTCCGCAGCGTACACGATCCGCTTGTCTCCTCCGATGAACAGTATATCTTCCATGCCGCACCTCCATACGATCTCCGGGTATTCTCCGGGTTCAGTACCATAATATGTAATATCCGCCGGAGCAGTGACGGATTTATGTGAAATTTCCCCTTGAAAATAAGCAGGAAAAGTTGTATAATAAATTCACACAGGACATCTGAAAGGAGCATGTTTATGAATATATGGCATGACATCGACCCGGCGCGTATCACGCCGAATGATTTTATGGCGGTCATCGAGATAGAGAAGGGCAGCAAGAAGAAGTACGAGCTGGACAAGCAGACCGGGCTTATCGTGCTGGACAGGATACTGTACACCTCCACGCATTACCCGGCGAATTACGGCTTTATCCCCCGTACCCTGGCAGACGACGGCGATCCGCTGGACGTGCTGGTGCTGTGCAACGAGCCTATCGATCCGCTGGTTCTGGTGCAGTGTTACCCGATCGGCGTTATCACAATGCTTGATAACGGGAAGAACGACGAGAAGATAATCGCTATCCCGTTCGAGGATCCCACCTATAACGCCTATCGCGGTATCGAGGCTCTGCCAAGCCACATCTTTGAGGAAATGCGGCACTTTTTCTCGGTGTACAAGCAGCTTGAGGGAAAGGCTACCGCAGTAAACGAGGTCATGGGTCAGAAGCAGGCTGTCGAGGTAATAAAGCAGTGTATCCAGAATTACAACGACATCTATGCGCCGCTTCACCCGTTCAAGCCGGAGCATACACCGAAAGGCAAGAAATGATGATACTTGCGAGCCAGTCACCGCGCCGGCGTGAGCTTCTTGCGCTGATAACCCCGGAGTTCAGGGTGATACCGGCGCAGGGGGAGGAATTCCTGCCGGAAAATATCACCCCGGAGGACGCAGTGCTGCTGCTTTCCCGGCAGAAAGCGGAGGAGATCAGCAGGCGGATATACCCCGGGTGCGATACTGTCCCTGAAACGATGATCGCCGCCGACACCGTGGTAGCGATCGACGGAGAGATACTCGGCAAGCCGCGCAGCCGCGAGCACGCCGCACAGATGCTGAGAAAGCTCTCCGGCAGGCAGCACAGCGTGTATACCGGCGTGACGGTCATTTCCGGGGCGCAGAGCGTTTCCTTTGCCGAAAAAACGGTGGTGGAGTTCTTTCCGCTGACCGAGGAGGAGATCGCCGGGTACATCGCCACAGGCGAGCCTATGGACAAGGCAGGCGCTTACGGGATACAGGGCAGAGGGGCGCTGCTGGTAAAGCGGATAGACGGCGATTATTACAATGTTATGGGGCTTCCCGTGGGGGAGCTTCACCGGCGGCTGAAGTCTATGGGCATCTGCTGAGCACGGACTATAAGGAAATAATAAGCATTATCACTCATATAATTGATATAATTCGGTCATATTGTCGATTTTTAAATAAACTATTGACAAATCGTCGAAAATGGTTTATGATAATAACGACGTGTTATGACACGGAAAAGGTAATTATATGGAGGTAATACTTATGAAAAGACTGAAGAAGATCATTGTCACGGCTGCAGCGGTGCTTATGCTGCTGACCTCCCTGGCAGGCTGCTCCGGCAATAAGCTGGTGGGCGAGTGGTCTACCATTGGCATGAGCCTGAAGCTGAACGGCAACGGCGTGTGCGAATTCGGCGGAATGCTCGGAGGTTATGCCCAGGGGCTTGTTGACGGGGTCGGCGGCAAGATGATGTGGTCTGAGGAGGGCAGCGATCTTGTTATCACAGGCACGGCTATCGGAGTTGAGAGCGAGATCATGAGATTTACGATAATCAGCGTAGACAGCAGCAAGCTGGTGCTTGATATGGGCGGCACGGAGCTTACGCTTACAAAACAGTGATAAGTATAACGGAGGGCAATGACCCTCCGTTTTTTTATCAAACGACCTGCCGGAAAAACGGACATGCGATGCGCCATATATTATAAAGTGGGTGAATAATACTAATAACCGTTTAAACGAGGGAAAAGATTTACAGAAAGACAGTGCCGATATCTAGGAAAAGAAACGCCGACGTACTTTCTGTACGTCAAGTTTCTTTGACGACGATAGCGGTGCTGGATTTCTGTAAAGATTTCCTGAGTTTAAATGGTTATTAGTATAAGAGCACAGGCTCGGAAAGGAGCAATGCCCATGAGTGATGACGCATTATACGCGGTCTACCTGCGAAAATCCCGTGCCGACCTTGACGCGGAGGCTATGGGTCAGGGGGAAACACTGGCGAGACACCGCGCGGCGCTGCAGGAATACGCAGACAGAAACGGGCTTTCGATCGGTGGGATATACGAGGAGATCGTGTCCGGGGACAGCATTGAGGCGCGTCCGGAAATGCTGCGGCTGCTTTCTGATGTGGAAAAGGGGCGCTGGGCAGGAGTGCTGTGCATGGATATCGACCGGCTCGCGAGGGGCGACAGCGCGGATCAGGCGAGGATATCGCGCACATTCCGCATATCCGGCACGCTTATAATCACCCCGTCCAGGATCTACGACACCACACGGGACAGCGACGAGGAATACGTTGATTTCGAGCTTTTCATGGCGCGCCGGGAGTACAAGGCTATCTCCCGGAGAATAATGCGCGGCAGGATAGCCTCTGCGCGCGAGGGGCATTTTATCGGCAGCACTCCGCCGTTCGGCTACAGCAAGGTCAGGGTGAAAAAGGGCAGGGGCTTTACGCTGGAGCCAAACGATGAAAGCGGCACGGTAAAGCTGATATACTCCCTTTGTCTGGGCGGAATGGGCAGCAGCGCCATTGCACGCAGGCTGAACGAACTTGGCATTACACCCAGGGGCGGCGGCGAGTGGAGCAGCGCTTCCGTGGCGGATATCCTGAAAAATCCGGTGTACTGCGGCAAGATACGCTGGCGTTACCGCAGGGAGGAGAAAACCTCGGAGAACGGCGTTGTCACGATGCACCGCCGGAAAGACCCCGAATGTATCCTGGTGCAGGGACTTCACCCGGCGATAATCCCCGACAGCGACTTTGAAGCGGCGCAGCGAGCCATGTCCGGCAGGAGAGCGCCCCCGAAAAAGCCCGGCTCGGGTCTCAGAAATCCGCTGTCCGGGCTGGTGTTCTGCGGTGTATGCGGCTCTTTGATGACAAGGCTCGGCGGCGCGGAGGGGCGCAGCGATATTCTGCGGTGCTCCGGCAGGGGGTGCAGTAGTGTTTCCTCGAAGCTGGAACAGGTGGAGAACGCGCTTGTGGGCGGACTTTCCGGCTGGCTGGGAGAGATCCGGGTGGCTGTCGGCGAGGTATCGGCGGCTGCGTCCCGGGAGCTTTCCGCACAGGCCGCCGATAAGCTGCGCTCGGAGCTTTCAAGGCTGTCGGCGCAGCGTGAGAGGATATATTCGTTTCTGGAGCAGGGGGTGTATTCTCCGGAGGAATTCAAAGAACGCATGGAGACCCTCCGGCAGCGGCAGCAGAGGATAAGCTCCCAGCTGAGGCAGGAGGAGAAGTCCGCTGCGGATATCGGGGATATCGTTGACAGAAAGCCGCAGCAGATGCTTTTGTGGGAGATATATTCCGCCGCTTTACCGGAGGAAAAAAACCGTATCCTCAGAACGCTCATCAGCCGTGCGGTTTATGTAAAATCCGCCCGGAATACGCGCAGCGACCCGGACAGATACAGATTTACGCTTGACATTATACCGCTTCTGCCCGGGGGAAGAACAGTATCAGAATAAAGACCGTATACATACGGCCCCCCACTGGCGGTATCGCCGATAAACGAGGTTCGCCGGGTGCTGGATTATGCCGTGACGGAAATACCGCCGGAAAAGATACTCATGGGAATGCCGAATTATGGCTACGACTGGACTCTGCCGTTCATGCGCGGAACTGCGGCGCAGAGTATCGGTCTGTCCCAGGCGGTGGAGCTTGCGCTGAGGTACGGCGTGTATATCCAGTATGACGAGAGGGCGCAGGCGCCGTTCTTTTATTACACCGACAACGGAACGCAGCATGTGGTCTGGTTTGACGACCCAAAGAGCATCGAGGCGAAGCTAAGGCTTATCGACGAGTATTCCCTTGCCGGGGCGAGCTGGTGGACAGTGAACCGCTGTTATGTTCCGGGACTTCTGGTGCAGCAGTCGCTGTACGATACGGTGAAACTGTGACAGATGAATTTCCGGTCTTGGGGTATTACAGATTAATATTGGGGGAGGGGCTTTACCCTCCCTGCTTTTTATAATTTATTCCATCTATGATAAAAACTATTGACAATTTGTCGAATAAAGTGTATCATGTTAATAAAGTGTAAAAAAGGAGAAGTGTAATGAAGAAACACATAGGAAAATTCATCACCGGCGCTTTTATCCTGGCGTTCATTATCGGGTGCTTTATACAGGCGCCGATAACCGAAGCGGTAGGCTCGCTGTGGTCTCTGCTTCCGCCGGTCATTGCCATAGGACTTGCGCTTATCACCAAGGAAGTGTATTCCTCACTGTTCATCGGTATACTGTCCGGCGGCGTGATATTCGCGATATCCCGGGGCAGCGGCTTTGAGGGAATGTTCACCACGGTGGTAAAGGACGGGCTTGTCGCAAACCTGGCGGACTCCTATAACGTGGGAATACTTGTGTTCCTGGTGGTTCTGGGGATTATCGTTGTGCTGATGAACAAAGCCGGCGGAAGCCGTGCCTACGGCGAGTGGGCGGCGGCTCACATACATACCCGCAAGGGCGCGCAGCTGTCAACGTTCCTGCTGGGAGCGATGATCTTCGTTGACGACTACTTCAACTGCCTGACAGTCGGCTCGGTCATGCGCCCGGTGACGGACAAGCACAACGTGTCCCGTTCAAAGCTGGCGTATCTTATCGACGCAACCGCGGCGCCGGTCTGCATTATCGCGCCGATATCCTCATGGGCGGCGGCAGTGAGCGGCACAGTGGACGGAGTGAACGGTATCAGTCTGTTCATCAGCACGATACCGTATAATCTCTACGCGCTGCTGACGATAATGATGGTGATATTCATGGCGACCTCGGATATAGACTACGGCGCGATGAAGCTGCATGAGGACAACGCGCGCAAAGGCGACCTTTTCACATCGTGCAGCAAGGTGTATGACAACGACGATCAGCCTATCCGTTCAAAGGGTAAGGTGATCGACCTTATCATTCCTGTGGTGATACTCATCGTGCTATGCGTTATTGGCATGATCTACACCGGTGGCTTTTTCAGCGGAACGAACTTCATCGACGCGTTCGCAGGCTGCGACGCTTCGTTCGGTCTGTCGCTGGGCTCTGTGGGAGCGCTTATCGTTATCATGATATACTTCATGCTGCGCGGCGTGCTGAAATTCACCGAGTGCATGGATTCCATTGCCGCAGGCTTTAAGCAGATGGTTCCGGCGATTCTTATCCTGACCTTTGCATGGACTCTCAAGACGATGACGAACAATCTGGAGGCAGGAGCTTTCGTTTCGGGTATTGTAAGAAGTGCGAGCGCGCTTCACATACTGCTGCCGGTCATTCTTTTCGTGGTGGCGATCGGTCTGGCGTTTGCCACCGGTACTTCCTGGGGAACTTTCGGCATACTTATCCCTATAGTCACCAGCGTTTTCAGCGAGGAGATAGCGGCAGCTTCCGCGACAGGCGAAGTTCCGCAGATGGTTATCGTGTGCATTTCCGCCTGCCTTGCCGGAGCGGTCTGCGGCGACCATTGCTCGCCGATTTCCGATACCACGATCATGGCGTCCACCGGAGCGCAGTGCGATCATGTGAACCATGTTTCAACGCAGCTTCCCTATGCGCTGACGGTGGCTGCGGTGTGCGCGGTTGGGTATATTATCGCAGGGTTTGTGCAGAATGTGTTTGTGGTACTGGGGTCCTCTGTTGCGCTCATGCTTGCGGTGGTATTCCTGATAAAGCTCATAAACAGGCGCAGGAACAAATCAGAATAAGAACCTCCACAAAGATATCAGCACAAGTCTTTCCGGTAAAATCTCTCCTTGAAAAAATTGGTCAGGTTCAAAAAACGGGGTCGTAGAAATACAGCCCCGTTTTTTCTCTATATTCCCGTCAGACCGCCGCTGCCGCTTTCGGTATCTATCCAGACTGCGAAGCGCTGTCCGCACAGAGTGCACCGTACCTCGTGCCGATAATATCCACTTATTTCGCCGGTGACTTCCCCGAGTGGGATCGTGGCTTGTTCCACCTTCATGTCGCCAAGGCTCACAAGCGCCCTTATCTTGCTTATCTCGTGAAAGTACTGCAGTGTGGAACGAAATCCACTGTAGAAATGAAGCTGCTTGCAGCTGTTGCACATGATTTTCCTCCCGAGTTTCGATCTATAAGAAAATCCCCCGGATCAACTCCGGGGGATCTGTTATACTTGTGAGTTGCAATTACTTCAGCTCTGCGAAGTACTTGATGGTTCTTACCATCTGAGAAGTGTAGGAGTTCTCGTTGTCGTACCAGGAAACGACCTGAACCTCATAGAGGTCGTCAGCGATCTTAGCTACCATTGTCTGAGTAGCGTCGAACAGAGAACCGTACTTCATGCCGATAACGTCAGAAGAAACGATCTGATCCTCGTTGTAGCCGAAGGACTCGGAAGCAGCAGCCTTCATAGCAGCGTTGATGCCTTC
Source organism: Oscillospiraceae bacterium (assembly GCA_022766785.1). GTDB lineage: Bacteria > Bacillota > Clostridia > Oscillospirales > Ruminococcaceae > CAG-115. The sequence goes on along the minus strand of JALEOL010000082.1, from coordinate 3 downwards.
CTT
>JALEOL010000072.1 GCA_022766785.1 Oscillospiraceae bacterium | reverse complement strand
TTTTTGCCCAGGGTTTCCCTGGGCAAAAAACACTTCTATCCGCACAAGTGTACTGGCAACTGCTTACGCCTTATGCCTTACGCGCGTAGTGCGGATGTTCGGCGGAAAAGTCCCAACGGGACTTTTTCGACGGTCTGAGGGGGAGCTTTGCTCTCCTTTTTTTGTGAGATTCTATAAATCTCCAGCAAAAAACAGTTGCACAACATCTCAAATTGTGTTATAATAAAATATGTATTGCATAAATCGACTGTATACCGTGGGATATTGCATAAAAGTACCACACGAAACAATTTCAGGACTAATCCGGAGCGTAACGCTCTGTAAAAATCAATTCAGGAAAACAAGATGATAAAGGAAAATCAAAAACTGCTCAACCGCATGAACGTTCTGACGGACGCGGCTGCGGCACTTGTAGCGGTGGCGGCGGCGTACCTGTTCGTGTTCACTCTGCTGGATTTCGACAGGAACTACCCGTTCACGGACTACCTGCGGCTGGCGCTGATATTCATTCCCGTGCAGCTTCTGACCTACGCCTGCATGGGGCTGTACGGCTCGTTCCGCAGCAAGAGCTTCACCACTGAGCTTGGACGGCTGTTCGGCGCGTTCCTGCTGGACGGACTGGCACTGATCACGCTGCTTTACGTTGTCAGGGTGTTCAATTTCTCACGCTGGGCACTGGCGGTGTTCCTGGCGCTGGACTTTCTGATAGTTACGATAAAGCGCTTCGTGCTGCGAAAAACGCTGCGCCACTTCCGGGAGAACGGCTATAACCGCAAATACGTCCTCATAGTGGGAAGCGGACAGGCGGCTCAGGAATACCTGCGAACGATACGGGAGCAGAGCTGGCTCGGCTATGAGTGCGCCGGCTGCGTCGCGGACTCCCCTCTCGCCGGAACAAAGCTGCTGGGAGGAATGGACTCGCTGCTGAAAGTACTGGAAGAACGAAGCTACGACGAGGTGGTCTGCGCTCTCGGCAGCGATGAAAGCAGTCAGCTTGCCACCGCCGTGGAAGCCTGCGAACTCACCGGAACGAAAATTTCCGTCATACCAAGCATATATAAATACATGTCCTCCTCCCCTGCCATTGACGTGGTGGGAAATATCCCCATGATGAATATCCGCAGGATACCCCTGGACAACATCGGAAACGCCGCCCTGAAACGCGCGGTGGATATAGTCGGCTCGCTGCTCCTGCTGGTGCTGACCTCGCCGCTGATGCTTGTCAGTATGCTGATAATCAGGATCACAATGGGCGGAAAGGTGATATTCAGGCAGCAGCGCGTCGGACTGAACAAGAAGATCTTCACGATGTACAAGCTGCGTTCCATGAAAGACAGCACCGAAAAGGACACCGCCTGGTCAAAGGACAGCGATCCCAGAAGGACCAGGTTCGGCGCGTTTATCCGTAAATTCTCGATCGACGAGCTGCCGCAGCTGATAAACGTCCTCAAAGGGGATATGAGCCTTGTGGGGCCGCGTCCCGAGATACCGTTCTATGTGAACGACTTCAAGGATAAGATACCCATGTACATGATAAAGCACCAGGTAAAACCCGGCATGACCGGGCTGGCGCAGATAAACGGCTACCGTGGGGACACCTCGATCGAAAAACGTATTGAATTCGATGTGCAGTACATAGAAAACTGGAGCTTTTTCATGGATATCTCGATACTGCTGCGCACTGCGTTCAGCGGCTTTATGAACAAGGAAAAGCTCACCCGAAAGAAAAAGACCAAACCTTACAGACCGGAGAAATACAACATGAACAACAAAGCAAAAACCGACCTTATGGCGCTGGCGATGTTCCTGCCGTCTATTATCGCGCTGGCGATAATCCCGGTGATACTCAGGATAACCAGCGTCACCACCACGTTTAAGCAGACCTATATGTACAACGGCGGCACAGTGGTAAGCGACGGGAATTCCACGGCGTATCAGCTGATCGACGTATATTCCCAGGGAAAGTCGCTGGCGGTGATCGTGCTCGCAATAATCATGATATTCATGGCGCTGATATGCTGCCTGTCCCTGTTCAGGAGGATAGAAAAGCGCTCGCTGGTATACGTCGGCGCTTCTGTGGTTTATATCGTGATGACCCTGGCGTCCGCGCTTATGTCCGATTACTCTCAGATAGCCTTTGCCGGCGAATACGACCGCGCAGAGGGCTTCTGGACTACGGCGTGCTATTTTGTGATGTTCCTGTTCTCAATGTACGCATTCCGCACCTCCGGCAACTTCAAATACCTGATGTACGGGCTTTTCTTCTGCGTCGGGGTGAACTTCATTCTCGGCGTTTCCCAGGTCACCGGGCATAATCTTCTCCAGCAGGACTGGTTCATGAATCTCATTGCCGACAGCAGCCTGCGCGGAAATCTCTCCACCGAGGGCTACTACACCGCACAGACGGCTGCGAACGGCGCGCTGTATCACAGCAACTACATGGGCAGCTTCACCGGACTTGTCGTGCCGCTGCTCACTGTAATGTCGATGTACGCCGAGAACAAGCTCCAGCGCATTCTGTGCATCGCATTTGACGCTATGGCTGTATTCCTCCTGGTAGGCTCCGCCGCACGAAGCGGTATCGTTGCAGTGGCTGCTGCGCTGGTGGTGGGCGTGATCGTGTTCGCCCGTCAGATAGCAAAGCACTGGAAGCCCTGCGTGATCCTCGTTGCTTCCGCCGCCGTGGTATTCGTGGGAGCGAATTTCGCGCTGAATAACCAGCTTTTCTCCCGTCTGCCCTCCCTCGTGAGCGACGCCGTGGGGCTGTTCGTGCCCTCCTCAGGAGAGGACAGCGACCTGTTTTCGAAGCTCCCCCTGCGTGAGATATCCACCCCGGCAGGCGGAAAGCTCGTGCTCACCGGTCAGGACGAGACCGTAACGGTGGGCTTTGACAGTGAGCGCCAGGACTACACCTTCACGAACTCCGCCGGAGAAACTCTCATGCCGGCGTATTCCTACACCTTCAACGACGAGTACTCAGAACTGAAGATCAGAGCGGACTACACACACAAGATCTTCACCGTGACCGCAGGCACGCTGACAAAGCAGTTCACTCCCAACAGCGACGGTCTGCTTATCGGCGATGACGGTCTCGGAAAGACCTTCTCGGAGGACGGGCTGTACAGTCTGGACGCCTCTAACCTCGGAGTACTCTGCGCCCGGCTCTCAAACGGCGTTACAGCATATATAGAATATGAGCCTGAAAACGGTATGCTGTACTTCACGGAAAGCGACGGAGAGACGCCCATGGCAGGCGTCCTGACCTACTGGCTGCCGGGAACGCTTGACAATGTGTTCCTGCGCACCGAGGCTTCCTCCCAGGGATATGTCCGCGACGTTATCGCTATGTACTTCGGCGATGATCCGCACAATTCGCTGTTCTTCGAGCTGCTGAACGAAAAGAAGATCGAGATGATCCACTTCCGTACCGCCGACCCGATGCTTCCCGTCAACGCCGACCATATCGGATTTGAGGGCAAGGAGGAGCTTGGTTCCTCGAGAGGCTACATCTGGTCAAGGACGCTGCCGCTGCTGAAGAACTGCCTTGTGACCGGCTACGGCGCGGATACCTTCACATATGTATTCCCGCAGAACGACATGCTTGCGAAGTATTATTCCTACAAGCAGTTCGGGGAAGGCTTCTATATCACCGTTGACAAGCCGCACAACCTGTATCTCCAGATATTCTTCTCCAACGGACTTATCGCGCTGATAGCTTTCCTGTCGATAGCGGTGCTCTACCTTGTGGACTGCTTCCGGCTGTATGCGCTCAGAAAGAGCTACCGCCCCGAGCAGGCAATGGGCGCGGCGGTCATGCTGGGAATAGTCGGTTATCTCACCGCCGGGCTGTTCAACGACTCCGTGGTATCCGTGGCGCCGGTATTCTGGATACTGCTGGGCACCGGAGCGGCGCTCAACACGATAAACCGCCGCATGGACAAAAACGTGGAGCTTGACGAGGAATACGCCCCGGTAAAGGAAGAACCTGTACCCACCCCTGAGCAGACTCAGCACGACAGAGACGCCGCTGCCGCCGGTGAGATACTTGCCGCCGCAATACGCAGCGAGCAGCAGAAAAAGATCGAGGAGCGCCGCAGGACTATGGAGAATTTCAGCCGTGACGACGTAAACGCGCTTCTTGGCGATATCCGTGCGATGAAGCAGGAAAAGACCGGCGAAAGCTCCGAACAGCCGGAGAACGCCGGAGATACTCCGGAAAATAAGGGGGCGGACGATGATAACGGCTGACTTCCACACTCACACCGACTTCTCCAGCGACAGCGATCAGCCAATGGAGGACGCTCTCCCGGCACTGATGAACAAAGGGATAAAAACCGTCTGCTTTACCGAGCACATGGACATGGACTATCCGGGCGGAGAGTTCATTCTGGACACCGCCGCATACCGCGCGCGTGTGGAGGAGCTGAGAGAGAAATACCGGGGGCGCATCGAGATACTTTTCGGGGTAGAGCTGGGACTTATGGACTACCTCGCTCCCCGGCTAAATGATTACGTTGCACAGTGGGACTTTGATTTCATCATCGGTTCATCGCACCTGGTGGACGGGGTGGATCCCTACTACCCGGAATATTTCACAGAGCACGGCGACTACAACGGGATACTGCGGTATTTCGAGAGCATTCTCGCGAACATATCGGCGTTCGGGGAGTTCGATGTTTACGGGCACCTGGATTATGTCGTGAGGTACAGCAGCGCGAAAAGCTACCGCCCGGCGGACTACACGGAGCTGCTGGACGAGATACTGAAAAAGCTCATCGGCATGGGGAAAGGTATAGAGCTGAACACCGCAGGGCTTAAATACGGACTGGGCTGGGCGCACCCCCACCCGGAGCTTCTCAGGCGCTACCGGGAGCTGGGCGGAGAGGTCATCACGATAGGCTCCGACGGGCATAAAGCGGAGCATTACGCCTGGGATTTTGACCGCGCCGGGGATATCCTCCGCAATGCCGGGTTCGATCACTACACGGTGTTCCGGAACAGAAAGCCCTGTCATATCAAAATATAAGTAAAACGTCACAGGATCTTCTCCTGTGACGTTCATTTTATGTAATAATTAAACAGGTAAGCCACTGTTTCTCCGGTGTAACTCACGCCCAGGGATCGGCGGACTTTGGGGGTCTGATATCAGGAAGCAGGTACTGCTCCCACAAAAACCACCGTCCGTCCCCTTTCATGCGCAGCTTTATCGGGCGCGGGCTGTCCG
>JALEOL010000056.1 GCA_022766785.1 Oscillospiraceae bacterium | reverse complement strand
TGTAAGCCACAGCTGCTTGTCGGCATTGACCTTTCGGTCATCTGCTGTGATTATATGATACCGGTTTTGTATGTAGTTCCAATAAAGGCTTTGTGAAATGAGCGTGAAAGACTGATGAAACAATATTTTACAGTTTCACGGCAAGTTCGCAGATGAGAATTATTTGACTAAAACCTGTTTATTGAGCGGTATCACGGTGGGTATACAGCAGATTTCCATATTCGCTCCGGATGGGGAAAGAAAAGTGGGGAATAATGTGTACTAATCGTTTTGGGGACAAGAGATAAAAGTTGCCTTACCGCTGTGATGTCGCACGAGATTTTTCGTTTTTTGCGGTCAGTTTTCTGCGAGATAGTAAATCTGGTATATACAGCAAAAACGCCGTCCCACTCCGGGACGGCTGAGAACTTGCGGTTTGGCGCGGCAGGGGCGAAGCCCTGTATGCAAGCGCCAGACTCGAATCGGATGTTTTGCCGCGCTCGTTCGCGCGGCAAAAACGTTGTCTGTGTTATACAAATCAGCATTTTAACGCGAGAGAAAACCCAAAAAACAAAAGCACCTCAACATGCGTAATGCGTGTCGAGGCACTCTATTGTTTATGCTATACAAAATAGATTTTCGGAAAAGAGCCGCGTTACCGCTGTGATGTCGCACGAGATTTTTCGTTTTTTGCGGTCAGTTTCCTGCGAGATAGTAAATCTGGTATATACAGCAAAAACGCCGTCCCACTCCGGGACGGCGAGAAAAATCGGATGTTTTGCCGCGCTCGTTCGCGCGGCAAAAACGCTGGTGCGCCTGACAGGACTTGAACCTGCATTCCTCTCGGAAATGGAACCTAAATCCATCGTGTCTGCCAGTTTCACCACAGGCGCATATAACATTGTTATTATAGCAGAATTCTCCCGGATTGTCAAGCGCCGATTATCGAAAACTATGTGCTGAAATTTTCGGTGGAGTTCAAAAAAATTGAATTTACCCCTTGACAAATCGAAAGGAAAGTGATATAATAATTAAGCATTGATGTTATGTTCTGGCGGTTTTCATCTGCGGGTGTAGTTCAATGGTAGAATCCCAGCCTTCCAAGCTGGTCGCGTGGGTTCGATTCCCATCACCCGCTCCATTATTTTGCATAACACATGCGCCATTAGCTCAGCTGGATAGAGCAACCGCCTTCTAAGCGGTAGGTCGAAGGTTCGAATCCTTCATGGCGTGCCATATATGGTGGGTATGGCTTAGTAGGTTAAAGCGTCGGATTGTGGTCCCGAAGATCGTGGGTTCGATTCCCACTACCCACCCCAGATATTCAAGGCATAGGGTTCTCCTGTGCCTTTTTCGTTAAAAGGGCTGCGCGGCGTTCTCGCAGCTTCAATACTGGGATATAGCCAAGCGGTAAGGCAAGGGACTTTGACTCCCTCATTTCGTTGGTTCAAATCCAACTATCCCAACCAGTCGAGGTGCCTCGACACGCATTTCGCGCGTTGAGGCGCTTTTGTTTTTTAGGTTTTCTCTCGCGTTAAAAAATCTTTTTCGTATACCACAGACAGTCGAGTGCCTCGACACGCATACGCACGTTGAGGCACCTTTGTTTTCCGGGTTTTCGCCTGCGATAAAAGCTGTCTCGTATTCCACAGACATTCGAGTGCCTCGACGCGCATTATAATTGCGGAGAGGCACTCGATTTTTTTCCTGAACTATGTTCCGCCGTTCTGTAATGGGGCGGCGTTTTTGTGGTGCGGCAGCAAAAAAGCCGCCCGAGACAGTCTCCGTGCGGCGGTTTGGTATTACTGCTTTCTTGCAATGGCGTATTCATCGTCGGACGAGTAGTATGGGCAGTTGTAGTTCGTGCCGGTCATGAAGCGGTACATCTCGTCCTCGTCCAGATTGACAAGACATACCCAGCAGTCGCACTCCTCGTCGTAAACGTAATTCACGCAGTCGTCGCAGTTGGTCATTTTGCTTCCTCCTTGCCGGCGTTTATCGCCCGGAACGCCTGCTCCAGCGTCCGCACGCCGATTATCTGTATGCCGTAGTTATCGTTCTTGCTGAGAGAGGAGAAGCTCTGCTTCGGTATGATGCAGCGCTCGAACCCGAGCCGCGCTCCCTCCCTGACTCTCTCCCGGACATGAGACGCGGCGCGTATCTCTCCGCCAAGCCCCACCTCGCCGAACACCATCAGCTTCTCCGGTATGACCTTATCGCACAGCCCCGAATACAGCGCCAGCGCCACTGCGAGATCCGCCGCAGGCTCGTCCAGCTTCAGTCCGCCCACGACATTGACGTACACGTCCACTCCGCCGAAAAAGAACCCGGTGCGCTTTTCCAGCACCGCCAGTATCATGTACAGCCGGTTGTAGTCGAACCCGGTAGCCACCCGGCGCGGCGCGGAAAGCGAGGATTTCGTCACCAGCGCCTGCACCTCTGACAGAATGGGGCGTGTGCCCTCCAGGGTGCAGACAACTGCGCTGCCGGATACGGTGGAGATACGCCCGGAAAGCATTGTCTCAGAGGGATTTGCGACCTCGTGAAGCCCGTCGTCGTCCATGTTGAACACGCCGATCTCATTGGTTGAGCCGAAACGGTTTTTCACCGCCCGGAGTATCCTGTAGGATATCTGCTTTTCGCCCTCAAAATAGAGCACCGTGTCCACGATATGCTCCATTATCTTCGGACCGGCTATCCCTCCGTCCTTGTTGACGTGGCTGACGATGAATATCGGTATCTCCTCTGATTTCGCGAGGTGCATGAATGCATTCGTACATTCGCGCACCTGAACTATGCTCCCGGCGGAGGAACTTATCGCGCTTGATGTTATCGTCTGTATCGAGTCGATTATCACGATATCGGGCTTTGTTTTTTTTACTGCCTGTATAATACTCTCGCAATTATTCCCGGAGGCGAGCATAAGTCCGCCGTTCCCGGAAACCCCCAGGCGGTCTGCCCGGAGCTTTATCTGCCGTTCGGACTCCTCGCCGGAGACATAGAGTATGCTGTGCTGACCGCCCATAAAGCCGCATATTTGCAGCAGCAGCGTGGATTTTCCGATACCGGGGTCGCCGCCTATCAGCACCAGCGAGCCTTTCACAAGACCGCCGCCCAGAACTCTGTCAAGCTCGGAGATACCGGTGCTGTACCGGATCTCGTCCTCAAAGCTGACGTCGCCTATCGGGGAGAATTTCAGTTCCCCCACGGGCGCGGCGGATCTTCCTCCTATCAGCGGTACCGGCTCGGTCTCCTCAATGGTGTTCCAGCTCCCACAGGCGGTGCATCTGCCGTTCCACTTTGAGTATTCCTGACCGCATTCGCTGCATACAAATACGGTTTTTGCTTTTGCCATTTTTTTCTCCTTATAGTAATAATCCGAAATATTCCCTCATATCCTTTGGACAAATAGTACTTTGTCCTGCGTCGTGAACACGGGCAGATGATCTGGGGGTATCGACATGAAATTCAACAAAAAGACATTAAAATTTGCCGTCAGCATGGCGGCGGTGTTCGCGGTGCTTGCGGTATGCGCCCGGGTGACTGACAGAGCGCTTCCGGCGGCGGCGGACGTTTCAGACAAGCCGGTCATCGTCCTTGACGCAGGTCACGGCGGTCTTGACAGCGGCGCGGTGGGAAAGAACGGCACGCTGGAGAAAGACGTTAACCTTGCCGTGGTAAAGCGCCTTCAGCAGCTGCTGGAGCTTTCGGGGTTCCACACGGTGCTGACGCGCAGCGAGGATATCTCGATATACGACCCGGGAGTTGAGGGCATACGCAACCAGAAGCTCTCCGACATGGATAATCGTCTGGAGATAATACAGAGCTATCCCGACAGTATATTCCTGTGCATTCACCAGAACAATTTCACCGACCCTGCATACTTCGGCGGACAGATGTTCTACAATAACAACAATCCCGGCAACCGGACGCTTGCGCAGATAATGCAGAACCGCTTCGCACAGCTACAGCCGGGGAACGACCGTGAGATAAAGCTGTCCGGCGACGAGCTTTTCCTGCTGAAATCCAACAAGAACCCGTCGCTGATGATAGAGTGCGGCTTCCTGTCCAATCCTGATGAAGAAGCAAAGCTCTCCACCGAGGAATATCAGCAGCAGCTCGCCTTTACGATATACAGCGGTCTGCTGGATTACCTCGGCGCCGCCACGGAGCAGCCCGGGGAGTGGAGCGAGGAGTCTCCCGGACTTATCGAAACGGAAGAACTTACATGATCATAGTATAAATCTTTATGCCGAAAAAGTCAAGCGCCGGACATTTTTCGGTGTTCTCCGGTAACAATTTATTGACAATTCTCACCGGCAATGATATAATGGAAACAGAATAATTGTGCAGGAGGTTCCATTATGTCAGATACACCGATAAATCCCTTTGACGACGCGGAAGAGATCGCCAAGAAATCCATGGTGCTTTTCTTCCTGATAGACTGTTCCGGGAGCATGACCGGCAGCAAGATCGGCACTGTTAATTCCGTAATGGAGGAGCTTATCCCCGAAATAAAGGACATAGGCGGCGCAGACGCTGATATCAGGCTTGCGGTGCTGAAATTCTCCGGCGGCTGCGAGTGGATGTACGACGCCCCGGTCTCCATTGACGAATTCGAGTGGAAGCCCCTGGAGGCGGAGAACGTCACCGACCTCGGAGCGGCTCTCACCGAGCTTGCTTCAAAGCTGTCAAGAAACGAGTTCATGAAGTCCCCGAGCCTTTCGTTCGCGCCGGTCATGATACTCATGTCCGACGGCTATCCCACGGATAATTATGTCAAGGGGCTTGATACCATATCCAGGAACCGCTGGTATTCCAACGGGATAAAGGCTGCAGTGGCTATCGGCGAGGACGCTGACCTTGATATCCTGGCGCAGTTCACCGGCGACCCGGACAGCGTTGTTACCGCCCACAACGGCGAGGCGCTGGCAAAGCTGATAAAGTTCGTTGCGGTGACTTCCTCACAGATAGGCAGCCGAAGCGTAAGGCTTGCGGAGAGCGGCGAGAAGGCTCACACCAAGCAGGAGTCTGCGGCGGAGCAGATACGCGAGTTCGCCGAGAGCGACGAGATAAACGCAGATATCGAGGCTGGCTGGTAATGCCGTTCAGCGGTTTTGCGGCGTCGGTGAGGGGCGCATCACACGAGGAGAACGGAACGCCCTGCCAGGACAGCGCCCGGGTCTTTATTTCGGACAGGCTGGCGGTGGCGGCGGTATCCGACGGTCATGGCAGCGAGAAGCACTTCCGCAGCGACGCCGGGAGCGAAATGGCGGCGCGTATCGCGATACGCTCGGTAATGGATTTCTGCGAAAGGAACGGCAGCCTTTCGGCGATATTTTCCGTGGATAAAAACGAGGCGGCGCGGCGTATTGCAGGTAACATCATCTGCGGCTGGAACGACGAGATAGCCGCGCACCTTGCTTTCTCGCCGCTTAATGAGCGTGAGCGGAGCATTTCGGAGAAGTTCGGCGGTATCCAGCCGGAGGTGATGTACGGCTCCACGCTGATATTTGCGGCGGCGGACAGCACCGGCGTGTTCGGAATGCAGATAGGCGACGGCTCGTTCGTGCTCGCCCGGGGCGGAACGGCTCTTCTCCCCATGCCAGAGGACGAACGGCTCATGGGGAACCTCACCACCTCTCTGTGCGACTGCGACGCGATAAACAGCTTCCGCAGCTTCTGGCAGGAGGGGGAGTTCACGTCGGTGGTGCTTTCCAGCGACGGGCTGATAAACTCGTTCGTCAGCCGGGAGGACTTCCTCAGCTTCGCGGTCAGGGCTGCGGCTATCTCAAAGGACGGTCTGCCGGCGCTCACGAACCACCTCAGAGAGCGTTCCAGGGCAGGGAGCAGGGACGATATCTCGGTGGCGGTGATAACAAATTGAACCGGGAGTGCAGGGTAACTTGAATTTATTCGGCTCTTTGTGAGGTTTGCTGCACTTTGCTCAGGTTTTTGGGCAAAGTTTGTCGAAATGGGCAAAAAAATCGTCCCAAATAACAAAAATGTGCGGATTTATCCGCCTTTTTTTTATCCACAAATGCTTGACTTTTGGCGCTGTTTGGTGTATAATATCATAATGTATCATAATGGATATGTGTGCGAAAAGACCGTTTTTTGACCGATAACAGGTGTGAAATTCCGGTATTTTCCAGCTATCCGGACCGGATTTTTATTAAGGAGTGATAAAGCCGATGGTGAATGTTAAGCCCATACAGCTCGGGAAAACCACAAGAATGAGTTTTTCTAAGATCAATGAGGTCATCGATATGCCGAACCTCATCGGTATTCAGAAGGATTCCTACGAATGGTTCCTGAATGACGGTATCAAGGAGATCTTTCAGGAGTTCTCCCCGATAACCGATTCCAATGGCAGATACGAACTCTCGTTCATCAGCCACCGCCTTGACGACAAGACTAAGTACACCATTGAGGAGTGCAAGGAGCGCGACGCTACCTACGCTATCCCGATACGCGTCACCGCCCGTCTGCTCAACAAGGAGACCGGCGAGATCGTTGACAACGAGATCTATATGGGCGACCTGCCGCTTATGACTGACAGCGGTACCTTTGTCATCAACGGCTCTGAGCGTGTTGTAGTATCTCAGCTGGTTCGTTCTCCGGGAGTGTACTACGGTTTCGAGAACGACAAGACCGGTAAGCCCCTCTACAAGGCTACCGTTATCCCGAACCGCGGCGCATGGCTCGAATACGAGATGGACGCCAACGACGTATACTACGTCCGCATAGATAAGAACAGAAAGATCCCCGTTACCACATTCCTGCGTGCGCTGGGTCTTTCCTCCAACGCTGAGCTTACCGCAAAGTTCGGCGAGGATCCCAGAATTCTCGCAACTATCGAGAAGGACAGCACCCAGAACAAGGAGGAGGCTCTCCTCGAGGTTTACAGAAAGCTCCACCCCGGCGACATGACCAGCGTTGAGTCTGCGCAGAACTACCTCAACAACCAGTTCTTCGACGCAAAGAGATACGACCTGTCCAGGTTCGGCCGCTATAAGTATAATAAGAAGCTCGCTATCTCCGACAGAATTTACGGCAGAAAGATCGCAGAGCCGGTCATCGCTCCTATGACCGGTGAGATCCTTGCGGACGAGGGCGAATTCATCAGCCGCGAGAAGGCTCTCGAGATCGAGAACGCCGGCGTTATCGACGTAGCTGTATATCACCCCGAGCGCGAGGACGCTATCGTCCGCGTTTCCGGTAACGGCATGGTTGATATTAAGGTATACACCGGCGATATGGACGTTGAGTCCCTGGGTATAAACGAGCATGTGCGCTTTGCAGTGCTGCGTGATATCCTGGAGACCGCGGCAGGCGACCAGGAGGAACTGGCGCGCCTCATAAAGTCCCGTGCCGACGAGCTTATCCCCAGACACATCACTATTGAAGATATATTTGCGACTGTAAGCTACTTCCTCGACCTGTGCGAGAAGGTGGGCACCGTTGACGACATCGACCACCTCGGCAACAGACGTATCCGCTGCGTGGGCGAGCTGCTCCAGAACAACTTCAGAATGGGCTTCGTCCGCATGGAAAAGACCATTCACGAGAGAATGCAGCTCAACGGTCAGGATCAGGAGAAGGTATCCCCGGCGTCCCTTATCAACGCGCGCCAGGTCATCTCTGCAATGAGAGAGTTCTTCGGTTCATCTCCTCTGTCCCAGTTCATGGATCAGAACAACCCGCTGGCTGAGCTTACTCACAAGCGCCGTCTGTCCTCTCTGGGTCCGGGCGGTCTGTCCCGTGACAGAGCCGGATTTGAGGTTCGTGACGTACACTACTCCCACTATGGCAGAATGTGTCCTATCGAGACCCCTGAAGGTCCTAACATCGGTCTGATCTCCTATCTTGCTTCTTTTGCAAGGATCAACGTATACGGCTTTATCGAGGCTCCCTACAGACGCGTAGACAAGGCGACCGGCAAGGTGCTGGACGAGGTGGTTTATATGACCGCTGACGAGGAGGACAACTACGTTGTGGCTCAGGCAAACGAACCGCTGGACGAGGAAGGCCGCTTCGCAAGACCCATGGTACACGCACGCTGCCGCGACACTATCCGTGAGTTCGACCGCGACAAGGTGGACTTCATGGACGTATCGCCTAAAATGGTGGTATCCGTCGCAACAGCGATGATCCCGTTCCTCGAGAACGACGACGCGAACCGTGCGCTGATGGGCGCGAACATGCAGCGTCAGGCAGTTCCGCTCATGGTGACCGATAATCCTATCGTCGGCACCGGTATGGAGTACAAGGCAGCCGTTGATTCCGGCGTTGTCATCTGCTCTAAGGAGGACGGCGTTGTCACCGAGGTAGACGCAGACAAGATCATCATCACAAACGATCTCGGTCAGGAGCATATTTACAGACTCATCAAGTTCAAGCGCTCCAACCAGGGCAACTGCGTGAACCAGCGCCCGATAGTAAGCAAGGGCGAAAAGGTAAAGGCAGGCGACGTTATCGCAGACGGCCCTGCAACAAAGAACGGCGAGATAGCGCTTGGCAAGAACGCGCTCATAGGCTTTACCACATGGGAGGGCTACAACTATGAGGACGCGGTCCTGATAAACGAGAAGCTCGTCTATAACGATGTTTACACTTCAATTCATATAGAAGAATACGAACTCGAGTGCCGTGAAACAAAGCTCGGCGCTGAGGAGATCACCCGTGATATCCCGAACCTCTCCGACGACGCGCTGAAGGATCTTGACGAAAGAGGCATCGTCCGCATTGGTGCAGAGGTACACTCCGGCGATATCCTGGTCGGCAAGGTTTCTCCCAAGGGCGAGACCGAGCTTAACGCGGAGGAAAGACTGCTCCGTGCGATCTTCGGCGAGAAGGCGAGAGAAGTCCGCGACAACTCCCTGAGAGTTGCCCACGGCGTTAGCGGTATCGTTGTCGATGTAAAGGTGTTCAACCGCGACAACTGCGACGAGCTGTCCCCCGGAGTAAACGAGAAAGTCCGCGTTTATATCGCGCAGAAGAGAAAGATCTCTGTCGGCGATAAGATGGCGGGTCGTCACGGTAACAAGGGCGTCGTTTCCAGAATTCTCCGTCAGGAGGATATGCCGTTCCTGCCGGACGGTACTCCGCTTGATATCGTGCTGAACCCTCTGGGTGTACCTTCCCGAATGAACATCGGACAGGTGCTTGAAGTCCACCTCGGCTATGTCGCAAAGGCTCTGGGCTGGAAGATCGCAACGCCGGTATTCGACGGCGCGCACGAGCAGGATATCCGTGAGCTGTACGAGGCTGCAAGAGCGGTCAACAGCGGCAAGATGGACGAGAATGCAGAGCGCATCTACAACATGAACAGAGAGCCGGGCGAGCGCCGCGAGGCTGAGCTGCTGGGCGCAAACTCCGCAGGCATCGACTTCACGAAGATCGCTTTCACCTCTGACTGTAAGACCCAGCTGACCGACGGCAGGACCGGCGAGAAGTTCGACGGACCTGTTACAGTCGGATATATGTACTACCTCAAGCTGCATCACCTCGTTGATGATAAGATCCACGCGCGTTCCACCGGTCCTTATTCACTGGTAACGCAGCAGCCCCTCGGCGGTAAGGCGCAGTTCGGCGGTCAGCGTTTCGGTGAGATGGAGGTTTGGGCACTGGAGGCTTACGGTGCTGCGTATACTCTGCAGGAGATACTCACCGTCAAGTCCGACGACCTTATGGGACGTCAGAAGACCTACGAGGCGATCGTCAAGGGCGAGCCTGTTCCGAAGCCCGGCGTTCCCGAGTCTTTCAAGGTAATGATCCGCGAGCTTCAGGGCCTTGGTCTGGACGTAAGAGTGCTTGATGATAAGGGCGAAGTTGTTGACCTCAGAAATGACGGCGAGGACGATGACGACGATACCGGATACGCTTCCGAGACAATGGATTTCAACTACAACACCAGCGAGGACGAGCTTAACGACAGAGGCTACGGCATCGTGAACGAGGACGAGATAAACGGCGACTCCGCCGGCTCCTCCTCCGATGACGAGGACGGCTTCGCGGAAGATGATTTCTCAGACGGCGAGCCTATTGACTTCGGCGAGGACGAGTGATCCTGCCGGGCTAACCGTTCCAACCACAGCCAGTCACGGACGGCGGTCAACCGGCTGCCGGACGCGGCGTTGACAGAGAAATGAGGTAATAAATTGAACACTGTTTTTGAGTCAATGAAGATCGGACTTGCCTCTCCCGACCAGATAAGAGAATGGTCCTATGGTGAAGTGCTCCGTCCCGAAACAATAAATTATCGTACCCAGAAGCCGGAAAAGGAAGGTCTGTTCTGCGAGCGTATCTTTGGCCCGCAGAAGGACTGGGAGTGCAACTGCGGCAAGTACAAGCGTATCCGCTTCAAGGGCAAGGTGTGCGAGAAGTGCGGCGTTGAAGTCACCCGTGCAAAGGTGAGACGCGAGCGCATGGGTCACATCGAGCTTGCGGCACCGGTTTCCCACATCTGGTATTTCAAGGGCACACCGTCCCGTATCGGTCAGGTGCTGGACATCTCTCCCAAGAGACTGGAAGAGGTGCTCTATTTCACAAAGTATATCGTTATTGATCCCGGCGAGGCTAAGGAGCTGAGCAAGAACCAGCTTCTGGAGGAAAAGGAGTACGCAAACTTCCGCACCAAGTACGGCAATGATTTCAAGGCAGGCATGG
The DNA here is from genome assembly GCA_022766785.1 of Oscillospiraceae bacterium. Taxonomy (GTDB): domain Bacteria; phylum Bacillota; class Clostridia; order Oscillospirales; family Ruminococcaceae; genus CAG-115. The sequence goes on along the minus strand of JALEOL010000056.1, from coordinate 1,390 downwards.
GCGCGGAGGCTATCAAGGAGCTGCTTCAGGAGATCGACCTTGAAAAGCTCTCCAATGAGCTTAAAGAGGAGCTTGCCACCACACAGCAGGGGCAGAAGCGCGTTAAGCTGCTGAAGCGCCTTGACGTGGTAGAGGCGTTCCTCCAGTCCCACAACCGCCCCGAGTGGATGATACTGGACGTTATCCCGGTAATTCCCCCGGATATCCGCCCGATGGTACAGCTGGACGGCGGACGCTACGGCGTGTCAGACCTTAACGACCTGTACCGCCGCGTTATCAACAGAAACAACCGTCTGAGAAAGCTCATCGAGATGCATTCTCCTGAGATCATCGTCAGAAACGAGAAGCGCATGCTCCAGGAAGCAGTTGACGCGCTGATAGACAACGGCAGACACGGCAGAGCCTACACCGGCTCCAACAACCGTCCGCTGAAGTCCCTCTCCGACCTGTTAAAGGGCAAGCAGGGACGTTTCCGTCAGAACCTGCTCGGTAAGCGTGTAGACTACTCCGGACGTTCCGTTATCGTCGTTGGCCCTGAGCTTAAAATGGATCAGTGCGGTCTGCCCAAGGAGATGGCTCTGGAGCTGTTCAAGCCGTTCGTTCTCAACGACCTGGTGGTAAAGGGCAGCGCCCAGAACATCAAGCAGGCTAAGAAAATGGTAGAGCGCGCAGACGACAAGGTGTGGGACTCCCTTGAGTGCGTTATCAAGGATCACCCCGTGCTGCTGAACCGTGCGCCTACGCTGCACAGACTGGGTATCCAGGCGTTCTCGCCGGTGCTTGTCGAGGGTCGTGCGATAAAGCTGCACCCCCTGTGCTGCACCGCGTTCAACGCGGACTTCGACGGCGACCAGATGGCGGTACACCTCCCCCTGTCCGCAGAGGCTCAGGAGGAAGCGCGCACCCTCATGCTGGCGGCAAAGAACCTGCTCAAGCCCACTGACGGCCGCCCTGTTACAGTTCCTACACAGGATATGGTACTCGGTTCCTACTACCTCACCATTGAAAAAACCGGCGAGAAGGGCGAGGGCAAGGTGTTCCGCGACGCCAACGAAGCTATCATGGCTTACCAGGACGGCATAATCTCCATTCACGCCAATATAAAGGTAAGAGTCACCAAGGATCTCGGCGACACCAGGATCTCCAGGCTTGTTCCGGCAACAGTCGGCAGGATCATCTTCAACGAGCACATTCCGCAGGATCTGGGCTATGTTGACAGAACCGACCCTGAGCACCAGCTGGATTATGAGATATCCTTCAAGGTTGGCAAGAGCCAGCTCGGTAAGATCATCGACCGCTGCCTGAAGATCCACGGCACAGCGACCACCGCGCAGGTGCTGGATAAGATCAAGGCAATGGGTTACAAATACTCCACAAGATCCGATATCAC
>JALEOL010000036.1 GCA_022766785.1 Oscillospiraceae bacterium | reverse complement strand
CATTCTTCGTAACGCAGATGAAGAACTTGTTATCTGCAAAATCGTGGGTCGTCATCATTGCGGCGACTCTCTCGCCCTCGTTGAGCTGAAGCAGATTTACGATGTTCATACCGCGTGACTGCTTGCTTCCCTCAGGGATCTCATAGCACTTCAGGCGATACATGTTGCCCTGATTTGTGATGAACAGTATATTCTCATGGCTCGACGAGATGAACATATTCTCAACGAAATCCTCGTCACGCTGCTTCATGCCGGAAACGCCCTTGCCACCGCGCTTCTGGATATTGTAAAGCTCCACGGGCTGGCGCTTGATATAGCCGATATTGGTGTAGGTGACAACGCAGTCCTCCTCGGGGATAAGATCCTCGATATCCACCTCGCCGCTGACGGGTTCGATCCTCGTGCGGCGTGCGTCGTTGTACTTCTTCTTGATAATGGAAAGCTCGTCCCCGATAACGCGCAGCAGCTTGTTGTGGTCTGCAAGGATCTCCTGCATTTCCCTGATAAGCGCGCGCTTTTCCTGAAGCTCGTCAATCACCTTTGATTTTTCCATGCCGGTGAGCGCACCGAGTCTCATCTGAACGATAGCGTCAGCCTGCTCCTCTGTCAGCGAGTAAGTTCCGATCTCAAAGAAACCTGTTGCGGACACGTCGATATCCCTGAACCGCTCCACCAGACGCTCCTTGCCTTCCTGAATAGTCTTGCTGGAACGCAGGATAGCAATCACCTCGTCAATGAAGTCGATAGCGATAAGGAAGCCCTCGAGGATATGCGCCCTCTCCAGCGCCTTTTCAAGGTCGTACTTTGTGCGGCGGGTGATAACGTCCACCTGGAAATCAAGATAATGCTCCAGGCATTCCTTGAGTGTGAGAATTTTAGGCTGTCCGTTTACCAGCGCCAGCATGATAACGCCCACGGTATCCTGCAGCTGCGTGTAGGAATACAGCTTGTTTAGCACGACATTTGCGTTGGCGTCGCGTTTAAGCTCGATAACGATACGCATACCGTTGCGGTCAGACTCATCGCGCACCACGCTGATACCCTCGATACGCTTGTCCCGGACGAGGTCGCCGATGCTCATGAGCAGGCGCGCCTTGTTTACCATATACGGTATCTCGTCGATGATAATGCGGGTGTGGTTATTTTCCTCAACGATGTTCGACCTGCCCCGGAGGATTATCTTGCCGCGCCCGGTGTAATAAGCGGAGCGGATACCGCTGTATCCCATGATTATGCCGCCGGTGGGGAAATCCGGACCCTGTATCTGGGTCATCAGCTCCTCGATAGTCACATCAGGGTTGTCTATCATCAGCATGAGTGCGTCGATGACCTCACCGAGATTATGCGGCGGTATATTGGTAGCCATACCGACTGCGATACCGTTGCTGCCGTTCACCAGCAGATTAGGGAAGCGGCAGGGCAGCACAACAGGCTCCTGGAGCTTATCGTCGTAGTTTGTTGTGAAATCCACGACTTTCTTGTTGATATCCTGCACCATTTCGTTGGATATCTTCGCGAGCCTTGCCTCGGTGTAACGGTAAGCCGCCGCAGGGTCGCCGTCCACAGAACCGAAGTTTCCGTGACCGTCGATAAGCGGATATCTCAGTGAGAAATCCTGCGCCAGACGCACCAGCGCGTCATAAACGGAAGCGTCGCCGTGGGGGTGGTACTTACCCAGAACCTCGCCGACGGTATACGCGCACTTTCTGAAAGGCTTGTCGGCGGTATTTCCGGCGTCGTTCATGGTGTAGATAATACGGCGGTGCACCGGCTTCAGACCGTCACGGACGTCCGGCAGCGCTCTCGCGGTGATAACTGACATCGAGTAGGTGATGAACGATGTTTTCATCGTCTGCTCAAGGTCAACGTTCAAAAGCTTTTCCAAGCTGAAATCAATATCCATTATTCCTCCTGATAATTACAGCTATCCGGCAATATCCGGTCACTCCCCCGAAAGATCATTGGTGAGATAATCTCTTACAGCGCTCTCCTGATCAACGGAGAGACATCTTTTCGGGAAGCAGTATATCTGCTGCCTGTTAAAAACAAGAAGCAGCGACTCGTCATTCTCTATAAATTCCAGCAGGTCGCTGCCGGGAATGAAAGTAGTTTTCAGCGGCGAGATTATTTCATCGTCCGCCTCCTCGTCAATTTTAACATGTACTTCGTTCTCTTTAGGCTTGATGATAGTCTCGATCTCGATCCTGTCGCTGTAGAATACCGCCCGATAGTCCTCGGGATTCATATCTTTCAGCGCCTCGATAGTCTTTGAGCGCGCCCTTTTCTTATCCGTAAGGCTGTAAGCAAGACCAAACAGTCCAAACATCAGCGCAGCATATGCAAAGAACGATTCCGGATTGAATATTATAGCCACGACCACTGCCGCTGTAATAAGCGCATAAGCCGCCACTGAAAAGATATGGCGCCTGCTTTTATACCTTGCCTGGAAAGACTTCATCGCGCCGTCTATCTCCTCCAGCGTATTATCGTAGCTGAAAGAGAACAGCGGAGCAGTCTCCTTTTCCGGCTTGTTATCATCGTTAAGCTCTCCGAGATCCGGAAGGATACCGTTAGAAATACAAATCACTTCCTTTATACAAATACAAACAGTAATAATATATCAACACTATCCTGACTGTTATCAGAAATCCAGATTCTGAACCAGCTTGGCATTCTGCTCGATAAATTCACGTCTCGGCTCTACCTTGTCGCCCATGAGAATAGTCATGATCTCGTCCGCCTTAGCAGCGTCCTCAACAGTAATGCGAACCATGGTGCGTGTCTCGGGATTCATGGTAGTCTCCCACAGCTGCTCGGGATCCATCTCACCAAGACCTTTGTAGCGCTGAACATCGACCTTTGAGCCGCTTTCGCCGGAAAGCTCCCTGATGTACACATCGCGCTCCTCGTCAGAGAAAGCATAGCGCACGTTCTTACCCTTTGACACCTTGAAAAGCGGCGGCTGAGCGATATAAACATGTCCCTGCTCGATAAGCGGCCGCATGAACCGGAAGAAGAAAGTAAGCATCAGCGTTGAGATATGAGCGCCGTCCACATCGGCATCTGCCATGATGATAACTCTGCCGTATCTCAGCTTTGTGATGTCAAAATCCTCCGCGATACCTGTTCCCAGCGCCTTTACCACCGGGGAGAGCTTATCGTTGTTGTAAACCTTGTCGGCGCGCGCCTTTTCTACGTTGAGCATCTTTCCCCACAGCGCAAGGATAGCCTGGAAGCGCCTGTCACGTCCGCTCTTTGCAGAGCCGCCCGCAGAATCTCCCTCGACGATGTATATTTCGGTTATCGACGGGTCGGTCTCGGAGCAGTCAGCCAGCTTTCCGGGAAGCCCGTTGCTGTCCATAACCGACTTGCGCTTTGCTTCCATTGCCTTTTTAGCTGCGTCCCTTGCCGCCTGGGAGTTCATCGCCTTGTTCATGATGATCATGGCGGTGTCCGGGTGCTCCTCAAAGTAGTAGGTAAGCTGCTCCACAGCAATCTTGTAGACCACCGGCTGAACCTCGGGATTACCGAGCTTGCTCTTTGTCTGACCCTCGAACTCGCACTCCGGCAGCTTTACGGAGATAATGGCGTTTATCGCCTCACGGATAGCCTCGCCGCTGTAGCCGGTAAAGGGCTTCTCCTCCTCGCCCTTCTTTGCGGATTTCTTCTTTGGCTTGTTCTTCTCCTGATTTTCCTTATAAGCCTTTGCGTAGTCGTTCACGACCTTGTTCAGCGCCTTCTTGAAGCCAAGCTCATGGGTGCCTCCCTCGCCGGTGTGGATATCGTTTGCAAAGGAGCGGAACACCTCGGAATTGAAATCCGTGGTATACTGGAACGCGATCTCTACATTTATCCCGTTCATATCCCCGGTGAGGTAGATAACATCCGGGTGGAGAACGTCAGCGCCGCGCTTTTTGTTGAGCCATTCAATATAGCTCCTGATACCGCCCTCGTACCGCATTTCCTCGTATACGGGGTTTTCCGAGTCCCGGGTGTCCGACAGCGTGATCTTCAGACCGCCGTTAAGAAAAGCCTTTTCACGCAGTCTGTCCTGCAATGTCGCATAGCTGAATTCTGTCGTGTGGAAGATCTCCCCGTCCGGCTTAAACTTAACGGTGGTGCCGGTGCGGTCGGTGGTGCCGATGATCTTTATCGGCTCGCTGTATTCGCCGCGCTCAAAACGCTGGAAATGAATGTTCTTTCCGTCATAGATCTTCACCTCGAGCCACTCGGACAGCGCGTTTACAACAGACGCGCCAACGCCGTGCAGACCGCCTGCGACCTTGTATCCGCCGCCGCCGAACTTACCGCCGGCATGGAGCACGGTGAATACCACAGTCGCCGCAGAAATGCCCTCTGCGTGATTTATCGCGGTGGGTATACCACGGCCGTTATCTATTACCTCAATGATGTTATCCGGCAGAATAGACACGTTTATCTCCGTGCAGTAGCCTGCCAGCGCCTCGTCTATCGCGTTATCCACGATCTCATAAACAAGGTGGTGCAGACCGCCCTCGCCGGACGAGCCGACGTACATGCCCGGGCGCTTTCTGACAGCCTCAAGGCCCTTGAGTACCTGTATGTCGTCCGCACCATAGCTCATATTCTGAACATTTTCATTTTCAGCCATAAATAAAGTTGCCCTCCATACATACCGGAGGATATCCGGTATCGTCCGCAGAGCGTGAAAGCCCCGCATATTGCAATACGCATATATTATATATAGTATACCACAAAACCGCCGGAATTGCAAGTATTTCCGCAAAAAATAAGCGGCTTTAATCAAAAAATCTATGTAAAATATGCAGCCTTTTATTGCGCCGTCCGGTATTATATATAAATACCAAAACAGCCAGAACCAAGGAGGATCACAATGAAAAAACTGCTTTCACTTATCACATCAGCATTGCTTTTTTGCGGACTATCCATATCCGCCCCGGCACAGTCGATATACGAATATCTGCACGGCGTTGCATGGACGCAGATAGAACCTCTCCCCACTTCAGAGGACATATCTATCCCCGGTACGATATCAATTACCAAAAACACCACCTTCACCGACAAGGACATAATTATCGAAACCGGCGGAATACTCGAAATAAAAAACGGCGCTTCACTCACGCTGCAAAGCACCAGTATATTCATTGAAAACGGCGGCACAATAAAGATAACGGACGGCACATTAAAGCTCAAAAACAGAAGCAATATAGACAACAACGGCACAATGATAGTCGAGAAAGCCGGAAAGCTGAACGTCACCTATGGATTTTTCAGAGTAGAGCCGCAGGGAACATTCATCAACAATGGCAAATTCACCGGCTATAAGGGCAAAAATCTGAACGCCACCCTATCTCAGATAAAGAAATTTGACAGCGCCTTTGACCTGTCAGATCATGTAGTATATCTCCGGGTAATACCGGACAGCGCGTCAGATATTTTCCCGTGTGGAACGAATATAGACCTGTTTTATCGTATTGATACCATAAGAACAGACTACCGCTATACATTGACCCTTACCAACGGCAAGTTAAACTTCACCCACCCCGAGCAAACCCCGTCCGAAATATACACCCCCGAGCTTATCAGCTCCCTCCGCGCCCGGGTGGCAGAATACGATCCCCCTGCGGAAAACTACGCTCATATCCAGCGCCAGAGCTGTTTTTATTATAACAATAAAGACGGCACGCTTTTTGCAGAAGGACATAGCTATTTTGCTGACGGAGAAGGTATAGTCGATTGTGTGACAGAAGCTATTCTATAGATGAACTTTAGCGATATCAACAAGACAAAGGTAATTAAATCCGCGCAGATTTGTACGGCTTTCTGAAAAAAAATATTGCAAAACCCCTTGCAATTTCAGAAATTGTATGCTATAATAAAATATATTATTATGGTGTTCAGAATGAGAATATATAAATAATGCTGCTGGATACCCAATAAGAAAATAAATCGAGAGCGCAGTAAAGGCTGTGTTCCGATCGAATAGCTATGGAGGTGAAAATAAATGCCGAATATCAAGTCTGCAAAGAAAAGAGTTCTCATCGCAAAGCAGAGGACCGAGGCTAACAAGGCTTCCAAGACTGCACTCAAGACAGTTATCAAGAAGGCACGCGCTGAGGGTGCTGACGCTGCTGTTATCAAGACCGCGGTTGTAAGCGTAGACAAGGCTGCTGGCAAGGGTCTTATCCACAAGAATAAGGCTGCCCGCCTGAAGTCCCAGCTTGCAAAGAAAGCAAACGCTTCTGCGTAATTCTTGAACAAAGCAAAACTACACCCACAGGCGAAAGCGTGTGGGTGATCGTTTTATATGGGTAAAATTGATGTAAAGAGCAGAAAAAGGGGGAATAAATTTGGCTGGCGTAAACAAGGAAATTACAGAAATAACAGAGATAGAGCGTATCTTAAAGCAAGCAAAGGTATGCCGCCTTGCGCTGATGAACGGGGAATATCCATACATAATCCCGATGTGCTTCGGCTATAAGCTTGACGGCGGACAGCTGGAGCTGTACTTTCACAGTGCGCCCACCGGTCAGAAGATAGACCTGATAAAGAAGAACAACCTTGCGGCATTCGAGATCGACTGCCTTGCAGGAGTGATGAAGGACGAGGAACGGTGCAGCGTTACAGCAATGTACGAGTGCATTACCGGCACCGGATATGTCGAGATAATCAACGGCATTGAGAAGCTGACCGGGCTGACCTCCATAATCAGCAAATACGACGAGGTGAAGCAGGAGCACAAATTCAGCGAGCAGGCGCTCAACGGAATGGTGCTGATAAAGCTCACCGCCGAGAGCTTCTGCTGCCGCAGCCACCAGGTTGACGAGGAAAACATCGACCTGCCGGAATAAAATAAGAGCGGTTTTCGCCGCTCTGTTTTTTTGATATAACAAAATACAAATAGTAATGTTTTACTTAATGTTTACCTACAGTATTTTATTTGTTATATTCAATTTGTATATTGCACAATATAAAATACAAATAGTATTATTACATCAGGTGTATTTCTCCGAGCACCGCTTGTTCAGCGTGATATTTGACACATTTGTGATATAAGTGTGCTCCGAGCATACCACGAACGCCTTTGGCATATCCTCCGATACGCTGACAACGCAGCCGCGCTTCTGGCAGGCGTTGAGAAAATCAGCGGTGATACGGCTCGCGGAACATTCCTCAATATCAAAAATGCCGATAACATCGTCCTTTTTCACGGTGGAGTTTCCGCCAAGAAACAGATACACAGCACTACACCTCCGTAAAAACGCCGTTTTCCGTGTGCCAGGTCTTTCCGCCGCTGAGCGAGGAAAGGTCGTCAATATTACAGCAGGTAATAAACACCTGACTTTTATCAATATTGTTAATTACGAACCCACGCCTTACATGGTCAAGCTCGCTGAGAATATCGTCAAGTATCACCACCGGGCAGGTGCGGTTCCTGCGCCGGATCATCTCCGCCTCGGAGAGCTTCAGAGACAGCGCCGCGCTGCGAACCTGCCCCTGGGAAGCAAAATCCCGTGCAGCCATATCGTTGATGTAGAAATTGACATCATCACGATGTACCCCAACGGCGGTATAGCGCAGCTTCATCTCGTTGTGGATACTATTTTCAAGCTCCGCCACATATTTATCAAACAGAGAGTTTACATCATCAAAGTTTATACTCTCGGTTTTAAAAACAGAGCTGCAATATTCCATTTTCAGGCTTTCCGCGCCCTCGGTAAGCCGCGAATAGATCTCCGCTGCATATTCCTGCAAAAACACGAAATATTTCAGCCTGCCATAGGTCACGTTGATACCCTCGCCTGCAAGCACCTCATTCCACGGCGCAAGCTGCGCTGAAAGCTCCTCAGCGGAAATATCCTTACGGGCAAAGGCAAGGATATTGTTTCGCTGTTTAAGTCCGCGGTTGTAATTTGAGAGCTTTTTCAGGTGGGTCTGGGTCTGCATTACCGCCACGTCGTCGAGATAAGCCCGGCGAAGCTCCGGAGCGCCCTTTATCAGATTGAGATGCTCCGGCACGAACACAACGTATTTCAGCACGCCATACAGCTTTGAGGCGTCGCTGACATTCAGCCCGTTGTATTTTATCTGCAGCTTATTATTACTTATAGTATATTCAACGACATTTTCACGCCCGGTATTATTATCATCACGAAAACACAGCCGGATAAACACCTCGGCATTGCTGTCCGACGCCGGGATATACTGCGAAAACCGCACATGCCGGAAGCTCCCCCCCAGGCAGACGGATATCGCCTCCATGAGATTTGTCTTTCCCTGGGCGTTTTTACCGATAAAGATATTCAGCCTGTCGTCAAAATGAAGTTCAGCTTCCCGTATATTGCGGAAATTGCGGATATACAGTCTGGTTATTATCATTCAGCAGGATCAGGGATCACCGCGTTTTCATCAAGCGCTATCTTGTACTTCTTTCCCTTGAACTCAATGGTGTCACCGGGCTTTATTTTCTTTCCGCGCTTGGTGCACAGCTCTCCGTTTACATTGAACTCGCCCAGCTCAATGAGGATCTTTGCCTTTGCTCCGGTCTCTGCAAGTCCTGCAAACTTTATAAGCTGATCGAGCTTTATAAAAGGGGTGGTGATTTTGATTTCTTCCATTGGTCTTTATTCCTTTCTGTGTCTTGTCAATACGATTTTGCCGGTTGGTCTGCTGCAAATATATCATCACATGAAAAAACCGCCGCCGTTTTTGCGGAAGCAGTCTTTTCCTCTTTTGCCGCTATTCATGGAAGGAAAGCTCCTTCACGGCTGTGCAGGCTCTTTCCCACCTTTCTATTCATTTCAGGCGCATCGGCAGTACCAGATATGTGAACGCGCTTCCCTCCATCGGAAGTATCAGGATAGGAGCGATAGAAGATGTTACCACCATCTTTACCGTGTCGGTATCGCATGCCTTGAACGCGTCCAGCATATATTTTGCGTTGAACCCGATGATCAGAGGCTGACCGTTATATTTTGCGCTGATCTTGTCGTTCACCTTGCCAATTGCGGTGGTGCAGCTCATGGTTATGGTATTGTCCTTTATCTCGCAGCGGATAGGGTTCTTGTTCTTCTCGTTTATAATGAGCATGGTGCGCTCCAGCATATCCGTCATTTCCCGGCAGTTTACCTCTGCATATACGTCGGAGGTGTTCTTTAAATAAGATTTATACGGAATGAACTCGCCGTCCAGCAGCCGGGATATCATGATATAGCCGTCCACCGTAAAGCTGATCTGGTTTTTGTCAACGCTTAATGTCACATTTTTGTCGTTGTCGTCAGAGAGAATGTGCGTCAGCTCCTCCAGCGTCTTTGCAGGCACGATGAAGCTCATATTATTGTAAGTAAGCGGTTCCTGCCGCAGAGCGATCCTCACGCCGTCCACTGCTGCAACGCTCAGGATATTATCCTCAAGCTCAAACTTGCAGCCCATGAGAGCAGGCTTGCTGTCGGTGGTGGCAACTGCGAACTTGGTCTGCGTCACCATGCTTTTCAGCAGCTTCTGGGGCATGGTAAAGCTGGTCTCGGGATTTACCTGCGGAACATTGGGGTAATCGTCGGCGCTCATGCACATAACGGAGAAATTGGTATCCCTGCCGGAGATCTCAGCAACGTTATTTCCGCCGCACTCAAAGGTGATATCCCCGGAGGGCATTTTTCTGATGATGTCCCCCGCCATTCTGGCGTTGATAACGATATTGCCGCTTTCCACGCCGTTTACTTCTATAGCTGTCTTTATTCCTATATCAAGATCATAACCGGTCACTGTCAGGGTATTTCCCTCAAGCTCCATAAGTATACCCTCAAGCGCCGGGATACTGGACTTTCCTGCTGCTGCCTTTGAGGTCGTCTGAACGGCAGAGAGGATAATATCCTTTCTACATATGAACTTCATAATATCTTCCTTTCTCCATATCCGCCGCAGGCGGAAAAAATCAAGATATATATTTTTTTAATAATAATAATAAGGGAGGTTGAAAAGTTAAAAGGTCTGTAAAACGTCTTTCAGAGCGATCTCAGAGCACATTTGTTTTTATTCCGGAGCTGTTGAAAAGTTGTCAGACTTTTATGTTGAGAATTTATTTCAACACGCAGTTGAATAAATTTAAAAACCTGTTGAGAAAAAGCGTAAAAACCGCCCTTTTATCCCGGAATGAATGTTACTGATTAGCCTTGATATTCTTGATCAGATCCTCCACCACGGAACGGAAATTGCTGTCCTTTGCCATCATTTCCTTAACGTTTTTGATAGCGTATACCACAGTCGAATGATCCCTTCCGCTGAACTCCTGCCCTATCGTCTCATAAGGCAGCCCTGTGATCTCCTGAATAGCGTAGATAGCCACCTTCCGCGCGGAGGATACCGGGGCGTTTCGCTTCTGGGAGCGTATCTCGTCGGGATCCACGCTGTAGATCTTTGCCGCCTCGCTGATGATCTTGTCAACGGTTATCGGTATGGGCTGGTGATCTGACACGATATCCTTGATGACGTTCTGCGCCACAACTATGGTGGGCTTTATCTGGGATACCATATATAAGGCGTTCATCTTGGTAACTACGCCTTCGATCTGACGTATGTTGGATTTCAGCTTTGTCGCGATGAAATCCACAACGTCGTCGGGAATTTTGAAATTGAGTATCTCAGCCTTGCGCTGGATAATTGCAAGCCGTGTTTCATATTCAGGCGCGCGCACGTCCGCCGCAAGTCCGGACGAGAACCTGGTCTTTAAGCGGTCGGAAATGGATTTTATCTCTTTTGCGGGGCGGTCTGACGTGAGGACGATTGCCTTATTCAGCTTATACAGCTCGTTGAAGATATGGAAGAATTTCTCCTCCGTCTGCTCCTTGCCGGCGATGAACTGGATATCGTCGATAAGCAGGGCGTCGGCATTGCGGTATTTCTCGTCAAAAAGCTCGGTGCTGTTTGCGGTGATCGAGTGAAGGAACTCATTCGTGAAGGTCTCTGCGGAGATGTAGATTATATTTATGCCGGGGTATTTTTTCTCCATTTCGTTCTGTATTGCTGACAGAAGGTGAGTTTTTCCGAGTCCGGAATCGCCGTAAATAAACAGCGGATTGTATTTTTCGTGCTGCTTCTGTGATACAGCCTTTGCCGCCGCGAAAGCCAGATTGTTTGAGGGGCCGACGATAAAGTTATCAAAGGTATATGTAACCTTATTGTCATTGACGATAGTGTCTATCTGGGTGTTAAGCTCCTCGGTGCTGCGCATGGGGGTCTGCCGCGGCTCTCCGGGGGTGATGTCGCTCTGCACGATGAACTGAATGGTTATGGGATAGCCTATGACATTCTCAAACTGTTCCTCCAGACGGGCGCGGTAAATGTCGTTAAGCGTATTCAGCTTGAAATCAATGTCAGTTGCAAGTACTACAATATTCCCGTTCATCTCCACCGGCACAAGCGTATCAAGCCAGATCTCCCGGGCGGAGGCAGAGGTGTTGTATTCCCGAACATAATTTTCAACAACGAGATTATAGATGTCGGAGAGAGATGAGATCGATTTCATGTTAGTTCACCATTCCATTTTTTATTGCGTTCTGCTGTTTTTTTTCATCTAAGACATTACCTGACAGGGGTATATTTTAAATAGTGCAGATATCGTGCAGATATCGAAAATAATGTCACAAATCAATTAGTTAGCCTAAATGATTTTTATCAATAAACGTCCATATTTAATAATATCATAAAAGTTGAAATTTTTCAAGCAAAAAAGCACTTAATTTCTTTGTGATAATCTGTGAATTTTAAACAAACATATATAGCACAGCGAATAAAAGGGCTGTAAAAAAGGAACCTGCCGCTGCAAAAGCTGCCATTTTCAGTCTTTCCAGCCTTTTTCTGCGAAGAAGATGATCCGGCGCGCGGTTCAGCAGCAGGGCGGTCTGGCGCTGGATCTCGTCGTTGTCGGGCGGGTCGCAGCTGCTGTTAAGGATCACTATCACCTTTTCAAAGCAGCTGTTTTTCGGATCTATTTCGATTATGCTTTTGGTTACGCCTTTTATCATAATTTTTCCCCGGCTTTTCATCAGAATTATTTAAGGAAGCACTGATTAAATCACGCCTGACGGCTTGGCACGCATCTTGCTTGCATATTTTTCGTCATATCGCACAAATTTCACTTGATGGGCGTCAGCCCACCTGCGCTCAATTTGTACAATCTGACGAAAAATCTGCTGCGCAATCTGCGCACCAGATTTAATCAGTGCTTCCTTAACATTAGTCTGAGAATGATTTATTAAATTATACACGATCTTACTGAATTTTTAACAAAACATGGTGGAATGATAAAAAACTCCGTGTATAACGTGGAAAAGACAGCCTGAAATGTTGAAAAGTCTGTTGAATCAGTTAAAAAATCGCATAAAATCGCCGATTTGGTTTGAAATGTTTCAACGGAGAAAATGAATTGGCTTGTTTTTTAGGTTTAAAGCTTGTGGAACAGTCACAATTATACTAAGTGTAAACCCGGCGCGAGCCTTTTTATTTCGTCGGGGTGACTTTTTCTGGAAGCAATTATGTTGAAAACTATTGAACACAGGGCTTTTAACAGGTTTTTTTGCCATGTTTTCAACGTTAATATATGATTTTTACCCATTCCGGGTTGAAAACTATGTTGAAATGGTTAAAAAACGCCTATAAAATGCGATGTGTTGAAAAATGTAAATCAGTTAGAACCGTGGTTGAAAAATCGTTGAGTTGCTGTGAGAAAAAATTTTATCAACATTTCTGAGTTGATTGTTAAAAACCGTTTTCTTTATTCTTATAAAAAAAAACCCGGATATAAGTCCGGGTCAGATGATCGAAAAATGCTATTTTATTGAAAAATGATATCGGCTTTCTTTGATGTTATTTTAATCCGCCTCGTAGGGCGACCATAACTATTCACTACATCAGTTGTCTGATTCCAGAAAATAGGACGCCTCCATATCGGCAACTGACAGTGCGAAAGCCAGCGGATACATAGCAAGCGCCTGACCGATAGTGTTCTTGTCCTCGATCCCGGAAAAACCCATGTGCCAGCGTATCGCCATTGCTTCCTCCCTGGAAAGCCGCATAAATCCGCTTATCATGTAGACGGATTTCTCCCCGTGACCGTAGGGCAGAGTGTCGTGGATCTCATATTTCGGCTGCTTTTCCCACTGCCCGGTCTGTTCGTTCTTGACGTTCCGCCAGCCGACTTTATAGAAATTCACCTTGCACATGTCGTGGAGCAGGGCAACGATAGCGGCGGTCTCCGGGCTTGCGGTGAGGTGATATTCCCTGCTCACGCGCTCCCGTTCAAGATAGGCGCACAGGCAGTGATAAACATTGAGAGAATGCCGCAGCAGTCCTCCCTCAAAGGCATTGTGATAGCGCGTGCTTGCCGGGGCGGTGAAAAAATCGCTCTTGTTCTCGAGAAAATCCAGCAGCTTGTCCGCGCCGTCCCGGGTGATGTTTTCGGTGTAGATCTTAATGAATTCTTCCTTGTCAGTCATATGTCCTCCGAGATGTCTTAATTATATCCGGTGTAGCGTACCCGTTTCCGAGTCATAATCATGGTTTCAGGGTCAAAGGTGTATTCATACTGCTTTACGGTGTAATTTCCGTATTCCTTTGCTACGATATGCTGTATCATAAGCCCGGCGGACTGCGGCTCCAGATGCGTGCCGTAGGGGGCTGTTTCAACGCCGTTTTCGTAGACCGGGACTTCCAGCAGCCTTCCGCCGCATACCGCAAAGAACCGCGCGTACTGCGGCACCTCCACTTCGTTCAGGATATTGAAATCCAGCTGGATAAGGTCAGGGTATTCCTCCGCCCGGAACTCCCTCATGTTGGAGATGATCTCGCAGCCGTATGTAAGGTCTTTGAGGACGTTCTCAAAGATAAGAAAACCGTCGTCCCGGGGCACGTTTATTTTCAGTGTGTCGGTTATTTCTCCCTCATGGATAAGATCCAGACGGAAATCGCCGTAAACGCTCCCGTCGATGACAGTGGTTTCAATCTCCGCAGCCTCGGTGGTCGTGGGGAGCTTTATGCAGGAGATGTCTACGGTGTAATACTCGCCTGCGGAATACACGTTCTTTATAGTGTATGACAGGCGGTTTCCCTCTATACGGGGGGTCTGCTCCGCCGCAGGGATCACCTCGTCCGGCTGGAGCGGCTCGGGTTCGGGGGTCGTGGTGGTGGCAGCGGTGGTGGTAATGGCAGAAGTCTGCGTGATGGCTGCGGTGGTGGCGGCTGTTGACTCGGGATACCGGTTTTCAAGGTCGCAGCCGGTGAGCGCCAGTAAAAGCGCCGCGCAGACAGACCCGTACTGTATTTTTCTCATGCTTCCACCTCCGTTCTTTCTGATAAGGTACGTTTGTTCTGATACTATTACTATTATATATAAAAAACAGAAAAAAATCAAGGCATATTATTACATTTCAGCGTATCACGGAATTGACCGCGTCCGAGATACAATACGCCCAAAGCCTGAGCTGTACGTCCTCGTCGCCGGGAGAAGCGAGCAGCCCCCTGTGCGAGGGGTCGTGGGTGAGGTCTTCCACGCAGAGCGCCGTAGGAACTCCCACTGCGATGACCGGAACTCCCACAGTCCTCTGTGACAGCTCACGCCGGGGAGCGGTCGTGCCGGAACCCGGGGTGATCCCGGCGGTGGACAGCTGGACAGTCCTGCACAGCCGTGCGGCAGACGAGCAGCTGAGGGAGTCCGCGGCTATGACGCAGGCGGCGTTTATCTCCCTGGCGGCGGCTCTGACAAGGCTCAGGGTCTCAATGCCGGTACGGGCGGCAACGTCGGTCTCTACGGCGGCGAGGGAATAGCGGCTGCCCTTTCGTGGGACGAGCCGGCGTATCGTCAGCGCTCCCAGGCTGTCACGGGTGATATCGGGATTGCCAAGTCCGGCGGCGAGTATCATTCCCGTGGGGGGGAGCAGCTGCATAAGGGCGCGCCGCAGCAGCGCAGGCAGGGCGTTTCCGGAGGGGTCGCCCTCCAGGGTGATGTACCGTCCCGGGCGTAATCTGCCCCCGGAGTCGGGGATCCTGATATCGGTTATCTTCACTCCGCCTATGGTGCGGCTGAGCGTTCTTGAACCGGATACCCCGGAGATAAGCCGGGAGCTTTCGCAGGCGAGGTCGGAGGTGTGGGTGGTGGGCATAGGTCGTCTCCTTTTTAATACTAATTACAAGTCAGGATATAGACAAGATTTGCAAAGAGATCAGGTAGATTTCAAGGAGTGAAATCGCCGCAAGGCTGTATCGTGTTGCCCATTGATGGGCGGCTTCCATGCCGCCCTTTTGGGGCAACGGTACAAACGTCCTGTTTGTGCCTTGCAAGATTGAATGACGCAGAAAGATGCCTGAGATTTTTGCAAAGATGTCTATAGAATGACTTGGAATTAGTATAAGCTGTATTACATGGATTATTGTCTGCCTTTCGCCGGGTTTTATCCGAATATTTCTTTATAACACAAAAAAACGTTGCATTTTTCGGAGATATGCTGTATAATAAATATGAACATCTGAATCCCACAGCGTGGGATCGTCAGGAGGTATTTATAAATGAAGCTGATCTTTGCTATTGTGAATAACGATGACAGCCATTCGGTATCATCTTCGCTCACCCAGAGCGGTTTTCAGGCGACAAAGCTGGCGTCCACAGGCGGCTTTCTCATGGCAGGTAATACCACGTTCATGATCTGTTCCCAGGACGACCAGGTGGATACGGTCATAGAGATAATCAGCAAGCACAGTCACAAAAGGCAGCAGTTCGTGCCGAATTCCGCAAGCTATGGGCTGAGCAACTACACCAGCTTTCCCGTTGAGGTATCCGTCGGCGGTGCGACTATCTTTGTGACGAATATCGAAAGATTTGAGAAGGTATAATGCGGCTTTACGGAAAAGACAGCCTTACGGGGCTTTTGGCTGATACGGCGGCGGAAAACCGTCTGCCCCACGCCATACTGCTCACCGGCGAGCGCGGCAGCGGAAGGCACACTGTGGCGAAGTTCATCGCCAAGCTTTTCATGTGCGGACATGATCCCTGCGAGAGCTGCTCCGTCTGCACGAGGATAAACGCCGGCGCTCACCCCGATGTGATAAACGTCCGCAGCGAGATCGGCGGAAAATACGGGCTTTCCGGCAAGAACGGACTTACAGATCTGCGTGAATTCATGGAAAGCACAGCGGTAAAGCCCAACGACGGCGACGTCAAGATATATATTTTCGAGAACGCCGAGGAAATGTCGGTGCAGGTGCAGAATACGCTGCTAAAGAACATCGAGGAGCCGGAGAGCTGGATAAAGTACATCTTTATCTGCGAAAACTCCAGCAGCCTGCTGACTACCATTCGTTCAAGGGTGACGGAGTACCGGGTGCCGGACTGCACGCCGGAGCAGTGCCGCGACTGCCTTGTCAGTGAATACCACATCGACAGAAAGCAGGCGGAGGAGTTCTCCCAGCTGATGTCGGGTAATATCGGGAAATGCCTTGAAGCGCTGGGACAAGGCGAAAAGCCGGAGAAAAAGCGGACTGCAAAGAAAACCGACGAGGACGAGACGGAGGATATCCCGTCTGAAATAAAGCTGATGGAGAGCGCGCGGCACGCTGCGGCGGCGGTGGCTTCAAAAGATCCCTATTCGCTGTGCGCAGCGCTTGGGGAGCAGACCGGGCGAAAGGAATACGCCGGAATGCTGGAATATTTCGCCGGCATACTCCGTGATGCTGTGGCGGCGAGGTCGGGGGGCGAGCTGTATTCCTGCGGAAAAAACGAAGCGAAGAAGATCGCAGGGGCGTTTGACGAGGTAAGGCTCACGGCTATGCTGGAGGCGGTGTTTGAGATAAACGACAGGGCGGCTGCGGCTAATCTTAATCTGCCGCTGTGCTCGGCTTATCTCACGTCAAGGCTTCTTTAAGAGATTGGAGAACAATGGATAACAATTATTTTACTGAAAAAATAGCGCCGAAGAACAAACCGGCGCAGGACAACCCACAGCCCACGCAGGATACCCCGGCGAAAATGATCCCGGACGACCTGACGGAGCACCGCGCAAATCACACCGGGGACAAAAAGCCCCAGACCGCACCGGCGAAGAATATCCCGGACGACCTGACGGAGCGCCGCGCAAATCACACCGAGGACAAAAAACCGAGACCCCAGGCGGCGAAGAACGCCCCGGAGGAACTGACCGAACGCCGTCAGAACCATGCAGAAAGACCGCCCAGGCAGGAGCGCAGGGACAGTGCCCAGAAAAAGGAAAAAAGAACTGTTGATCAGAACGCAGTAGCTGAAATAATCGGCGTGCGCTTCAAGGACGTGGGCAAGGTGTATTATTTTGCTCCGGGGGGAGTGCAGTTCGAGCAGGGGGACAATGCGATAGTGGAGACCGCCCGGGGCGTGGAGTGCGGCGAGATCGTGCTGACAAACCGCACAGTCCCCGAGAGCACCATAGTATCACCGCTGAAGAGCATTATCCGTAAGGCAACCCCGGCGGACGTGAAGCAGCTTGAGGAGCGCCGCCGCCAGGAAAAGGAGATCATGCAGGTGTTCGGCGACAAGATCGCTCAGCACAGGCTGGATATGAAGCCCATTGACGTGGACTGCACCTTTGACGGCAGCAAGATACTGTTCTATTTCACCTCTGACGGCAGGGTGGATTTCCGCGAGCTGGTAAAGGATCTGGCTTCGGTTTACCGCACGAGGATAGAGCTTCGGCAGATCGGCGTGCGCGACGAGGCTAAAATGCTGGGTGGGCTTGGCATTTGCGGCAGACCGTTCTGCTGTTCCAGTTTCCTTGGGGAGTTCCAGCCGGTTTCTATCAAAATGGCAAAGGAGCAGTCGCTGTCCCTTAATCCCACAAAGATCTCCGGCACCTGCGGCAGGCTGATGTGCTGCCTGAAATACGAGCAGAACTGCTATGAGGAGTTCCTGCGCACCACCCCGAAGGTGGGGGCATATGTTGAGACCGCCGACGGCAAAGGGCGCGTGTGCGAGACCAATCTGCTGACCGGGGTGCTAAAGGTGCAGCTTGACAAAAACCCCGACGCTCCCATTACCGTGAACAAGGCGGACGTAAAGCTGCTGAAAGACGGTCAGGTGCGTATCAGCCGCGACGAGGCGAAAGCGCTCAAAGGGCTTGAGGATAAATAAATTCACGGGAGAGCAGCACACTCTCCCGTTTTTGTATTGAAGTTCAGGCACCGGGCTTTTCCCGGATATCAGAAAGAGCGTACATTTGTCACGCTGTATGAGCCGGTCTTTGAGGAGGAGGGGG
The DNA here is from genome assembly GCA_022766785.1 of Oscillospiraceae bacterium. GTDB lineage: Bacteria > Bacillota > Clostridia > Oscillospirales > Ruminococcaceae > CAG-115. The sequence continues at coordinate 14,710 of JALEOL010000036.1, read as the reverse complement.
TCACTGTGATGTCGAACCGTATCTTGCAGGTGCTGCAGGACAGCGCGCTTTGTCCTCCGGAAAGATTTGATTTGGTGACTACCTTGCGGCAGCGGGGGCATTTTACATCGAACTTGTTCATATCGGTCATTCCTTTCATTTATATCAGCAAAACAGGCGGTGCTGCCGGTTTTACCGTGAGTACAAGTTTACCAGGAGCGGTTTTTTACCCAGGTGTGGGGCTTCATGGTTCCGTCCTTGCTTTTCGGCTTTCTGGGGCAGTATCCGGGAGACGGTCTGCCGGACGTTGTGGTGCGTGTTTCAGTCGCTCCGCACCAGGAGCATTTGTATTCTATTGTTTTGATCGTCAGTGCCATATTTTTATTCCTTTCAGCCATTCTTTTTTTCGTATTTCTTTTTCAGCTTCTCGCCCTCGGCGTTCATCTTCTGAAGTCCGTCAATAGCTTTCTGTTCGGCGTTTTCGAGGTGCTGACCCACTGAATCAATAGTGCTGTTATCGCTTCCGGACATCAGCTTTCCCACAAATCCAGCCACAGCGATCGCGCCGATAATGAAGTTCAACATGCTTATTCCTCCTTTTGGTGTTTTCCCTGATTTGTATTTATTTTATCACTCGCAGGCGACATATGGGTGTCCGTGTAAAATTATAGCTGTTGGAGCTTGTCTTGTTTTCAGCGTAAGTTGCGGTTATGGGAATATTGTATTAGTTTAGACTAACCGGCAGGCTTGCTGAAACTAACGCCAAAATCCCATAAAATCGCATTATTGCGTGTTTTGTTCGGGAAAATGCGTGAAATTTCTGTAAAGCACTTGACTTTTTCTGAAAATATGCTACAATATAATAAAGACTGACGTTTTATTTCGTTGGTCAAATTCCCGATTTATTTTTTGGAGGTATACTATTATGGCATACGTTATTTCTGATGATTGCATCGCTTGCGGCGCTTGTGCTGAGGGCTGCCCTGTAAGCGCGATTTCCGAGGGTGACGGCAAGTACGTTATCGATGCTGACACCTGCGTTGACTGCGGCGCTTGCGCTGGTACATGTCCTGTTGGCGCTCCCACCCAGGCTTAATTACATCACAACATAACAAAAATACCGGGGCTTCGGCTCCGGTGTTTTTTATATCAGAAAAAGTTTGACCGCCGGTGATTTACCGACGGTCTTGTTTTTATTCCTCTACCAGAGTGTCAGTAGGCGCAGGAGTAGGAGCAGGCGCCGGCTTAACTTCCAGCTGATCCTTGTTCTCCATTACCAGAAGGTTCATCTCGAACGGGGTGAACACTCTGCCGCAGGTGGAGCCGGGGTTCAGCACCGCCGTCTTTCCCTTGATCGCGTTGAACAGGCGTGTGGTGTTGATCTTCATGCAGTTGAAGGTCTTGTGATCGGGCGTGGCGAGCACCGACATGCGGTTGGGCGAGGTGAAGAACGGGATCGCCTGCTGACCGTCTTTATTGGTCATCATCATCACGTTGAGCAGGCGGTTTCCGTTGGCGTCAGTCTTGTCGCCCAGGGCTGCAACCGCGAATACGTCCGCTGCCATAAGATCCGGAAGCACTTTCTTCCACTTGGTCTTGGTCTTGTCCTCGTTTGCTTCGGTGATGCGTTCCTCAAGAGCCTTGTTGAATACCTTCATCTGCTCGGGGGTAAGCTGCTGATTAGCCATTTTTTCGTTACCTTTCTGTTTATTTCCGGGATATCAGCGAATGCCGCGGCTGGCAGAGCGTGAATACATCTGCCGGCGGCGTTCACCTGGGTCATCTTGACTTTTCTGCGTTTTCCTTGACGATCTTCGCGATCACATCTTCCAGCGGAGAAGCGCCGAGGTCGCCGTCCTTGCGTGAACGCAGGGAAACGGTGTTTTCCTCCACTTCCTTGTCGCCCAGAATGAAGAAGTACGGGATCTTTTCAAGCTGTGCCTGGCGTATCTTGTAGCCGATCTTCTCGTTGCGGTTATCCACAGTGACGCGCATGTTCATGTCGTCAAAGCGCTTTGCGATAGACTCTGCGTAATCCTTTGCGCGGTCGGTTATCGGGAGTATTCTCACCTGCTCCGGCGACATCCACAGCGGCAGCGCGCCGGCGTACTTTTCAAGCAGGTACGCGAGAGTACGCTCGTAGCAGCCGAGGCTGGTGCGGTGAATGATATACGGGTGCTTTCTTGTGCCGTCAACGTCAACGTATTCCATGCCGAACTTCTCTGCAAGCAGCATATCTATCTGGATAGTTACGATAGTGTCTTCCTTGCCGAAAACGTTCTTGTACTGGATATCCAGCTTCGGTCCGTAGAATGCCGCTTCGTCAATGCCGATAGTATAGTTTACGCCCAGGTCGTCGAGAATGGTCTTCATGGTAGCCTGCGCGGTCTCCCACTGCTCGGGAGTTCCCTCGTACTTGTTCTTGGGGTTAGCGGGATCCCACTGGGAGAAGCGGAAGGTGCAGTCCTCCAGCATTCCTACCGTATCAAGGCAGTATTTTGCAAGCTCCAGACAGCCCTTGAATTCCTCCTCAAGCTGCTCCGGGCGGAGGATATAGTGACCCTCTGAGATAGTGAACTGACGAACGCGGATAAGTCCGTGCATCTCGCCGCTGTCCTCGTTGCGGAACAGGGTGGAGGTTTCTGTCAGGCGCATGGGCAGGTCGCGGTAGCTGCGCTGTCTGTTCAGGAATACCTGATACTGGAACGGGCAGGTCATCGGACGCAGCGCGAAGCATTCCTTGGTCTCGTCGTCCGGGTCGCCCAGCACGAACATTCCGTCGAGGTAGTGATCCCAGTGACCGGAGATCTTGTACAGCTCGCGCTTAGCCATGAACGGCGTTTTTGTCAGCATACAGCCGCGCTTTGCTTCTATGTCCTCGACCCAGCGCTGGAGTATCTGGATAGTCTTTGCGCCCTTGGGGAGAAGAATGGGCAGACCCTGACCGATATAGTCAACGGTGGTGAAATACTCAAGCTCTCTGCCTATCTTGTTGTGGTCGCGGCGCTTAGCGTCCTCGAGTGCTTCAAGATGAGCGTTGAGCGCGTCCTTTGACGGGAACGCCGTGCCGTAGATACGGGTGAGCATCTTGTTCTTCTCGCTGCCGCGCCAGTAAGCGCCGGTAACTGAGGTGAGCCTGAATGCCTTTACCGGGGAGGTGGACATAAGGTGCGGCCCTGCGCACAGGTCGGTGAAGTCCCCCTGCTTGTAGAAGGAGATAGGCTCGCCCTTGTCAGCGTGTTCCCTGCACAGCTCGACCTTGTAAGGCTCGCCCTGTTCCTCGAGGTACTTTATAGCTTCGTCGGGAGCCATGGTGAAGTGTTCGAGACGGATAGACTCCTTGACGATCTTCTTCATTTCTGCTTCGATCTTCGCCAGCGTATCGGTGGTGAAAGGCTCCTCGGTGTCGAAATCATAGTAGAAGCCGTTCTCGATAGCCGGACCTATCGCGAGCTTTGTGCCCGGGAAAAGGCGCTTTACTGCCTGCGCCAGCACATGTGACGCGGTGTGGTTGAACGCTCTCTGACCCTGCTCGTCCTCAAATGTCAGGAATTTCACGGTGCAGCCGTCGGTGAGGGCAGTACGCAGGTCGCATACCCTGCCGTCGATCTCTGCGGCGCAGGCTGTTTTTGCCTCGCCAAGCTCTCTTGCAGCGTCGAATGCGGACAGCTGAGAGTCGAATTCCTTTGTTTCGCCGTTTGCCAGTGTTACTTTTATCATACTGAACTTCCTTTCCTTGCAGAGCTGAACAAAAGCCCTGCCGTTCAATGTTAATTCGTACTAATAACCGTTTGAACGAAGGAAAAGATTTGCGGAAAGACAGTACCGATATCTTCGTCAAAGAAACGCAGGCGTACTGTATGTACGTCAAGTTTCTTTGACGAAGAGAGCGGTGCTGGATTTCTGCAAAGATTTCCTGAGTTCAAATGGTTATTAGTATCACAGCGTTTGCCGTGTACTCTTTATTTTACTACTATTCCACCCAAAAGTCAAGTATTATGCGCATAAACAGACAATATCCCCAAAAAAACGACCGATCCCCCGGTATTCAGCCAGGGGATCGGAAAAATATCAGATAAGCTGATCCTGAATTATGTCAGCTATTTTATAAAGCGGAGCCTGCACCTTTACCGCGCCTATCTTGAAAGCCTCCATCGGCATACCGTAGACCACGCAGGTCTCCTTATCCTGTCCGATAGTGAACGCGCCTGCCTTGTGCATTTTCAGCAGACCGTCGGCGCCGTCGCGACCCATGCCGGTGAGTATCACACCGATAGAGTTCCCCCCGGCGGTCTCGGCAACGCTGCTGAACAGAACGTCCACCGACGGGCAGTGACCGGACACCTTCTCGCCGTGCTTTGAGGAAACGTAATAACCCCGGGCGTCGCGGCAGAGCCTGAGATGATGCTCCCCTGCGCCGACTATCACCAGTCCGCGGCGCAGCCTGTCGCCGTCCTCCGCTTCCTTGACCTCCATTTTGCAGCTGCGGTTGAGCCTGTCGGAGTACATTTTCGTGAAGCCTGCCGGCATGTGCTGCACAACTACCGTTGCCGGTGAGTCCGCAGGAAGCTCCCGTATCACCTTTTCCAGTGCCTCAGTGCCTCCGGTGGAAGCTCCCAGCGCCAGCACCACGTCCGACTTCCGGAATTTATTACCCATCTGAGGTATCTCACTGCGATCCACCCTCGGTATCTCATTGTGAATTACCCCGACCGGCTCAACGGAAACCGCTGAAATTCCGGCTTCTTTGCCTGCGTGTGCCGCCGGAGCGCTTATCCTGCGTTTTTTATACGCGCTCTTTACCGCCCGGCATATTTCGACGGCAAATTCCTTCATCTCCGCCGTGGTTCTTGCCAGCGGCTTTTGAATGAAATCCACCGCGCCGCTGTCCAATGCTTCCTTTTTCCTGACGCTCGAAGAAGAAACCACCACAGAAGGTATATAGTACTGCGGCAGCAGCTTTTTCAGGAATTCAAGCCCGTCCATACGGGGCATTTCAATGTCAAGCGTCATAACGTCCGGCTCGAATTTCAGTATCATGTCCCGCGCGTTATACGGGTCGCCGGCGGTTCCCACCACGTCTATTTCCTGATCCTGCCGGATATACCGGGAGAGTACTTCCCGGAAAAGAAGCGAGTCGTCTACCACCAGCAGCTTTATCTTTCTCATTTATTCGCCCCCTGACGTTATCATGAGTCTGTTCCCCGGCGGTATATCGCAGGCTTGATATATTGGAACCTTGTTTCTCCTCTGGGAATGCTCTCGGCGTGCCCGATGTAGAAATATCCACCGGGCTTCAGCACGTCGTAGAAGCGGTTGACCAGTGCGTTTTTTGTCGGCTGGTCGAAATATATCATCACATTCCGGCAGAAGATAAGGTCGAACGGGCGCTGCCTGTATTTGTCGGGCATGGGATCCATCAGGTTGAACGGCTTGAAGATTATCTCGTCCTTTATCGCCTGGCAGATCTCGTAATGCTCGTCGTCGATCCTGTTGAAGTAGCGGCGCACCCATTCGCTGCTAAGCCCCTTCATTCCCTCTACGCTGTATATTCCCTGCTTTGCCTTGTCCATGACGCTGTGGGAAATATCCGTGGCGAGTATCCTGGTGTCCCACATCGCCTTTTCCCTGCCGAAATACTCGTCAATGAGCATTGCGGTGGTGTAGCATTCCTCGCCGGAGGAGCAGCCTGCGCTCCAGATGCGCAGCTCTTTGTTTTTTGCGTTCTCCACCGCCCAGGGGAGAACAGTTTCTTTCATGAAGGTGTAGTGCTCCGGTTCTCTCATGAAGAAGGTGTGGTTCGTCGTGAGCTTGTTCAGGATAGTAGTTACCTCGGCGCCGGAGGTATCTGCCATCACTGCGTCGAGGTACTGGTCATAGCTTGTGAAGCCGCGTTCGCGGAGCATATTTCCCAGTCTGCCCTGGATAAGCACACGTTTTGCGGACAGGTTTATGCCGAAATTGTCGTGCATATAGTCCACAAGGCGGTGAAATTCACGGTCAGATAGTTCCATATCAGCCCTCGTTGTCAAGCAGCTTGGCAACGTCGAGAATAAGCTTTACGTCGTCGCCGGAGCGTATCATATACTGTATGAATGAGTTTGTGTTCACCGAGCGGTTCTCCGGTGTGGCGGAGATATCGTGGGAGTTTATATCCTCAACGTCTGCAACGCTGTCCACGATTATTCCCACGGACATCTCGTTAAGGCTGAGGATAATTATGCAGGTGCGGCTGGTGTAGGTGATCTCCTCCTTGCCGAAGCGGCTGCGGATATCCACGATAGGCACCACCTTGCTGCGCACGTTGATTATTCCCTTGATGAAGGGGGGAACGTGCGGTATCTTTGTGATGTGCTGCATTTCGATTATCTCGGTAACGTACTGTATCTCAATGCCGTAGATCTGGTCGCCGATGTGGAAGGTCATCACCTTTCCCAGAACAGCGTTCTCGCTGGACAGCTTTCTGTCGGTGGACTGCTGTTTTGCGACTGCTTCCTTTATTACGTCGTTTGTCATGCTGATCCCCTCCTTAACCTATGAGCGTGTTGGTGTCGATGATCAGCGAAATGCTGCCGTCGCCCATTATCGTACAGCCCGAGAGACCCTGGTCTTTTATGTTGTACTTGTTCAGGTAAGCCGGGAACGGCTTTACAACGACCTGCTGCTCTCCGATGAGCCTGTCGGCGAATATGCACACGCTCTTGTTATCCGTCTCCACAAGCAGGAGAATGCCCTCCTCCAGGTCTGTGACCTCGGTGTCGATGCCGAATTTCTCATGCATTCGCAGGATAGGATAGCAAACGCCGCGGATCATTATCATCTCGTTGTTGCTGGTGTCGCGCAGTATCTGGCTGGACTCCGCCTTGAAGCTCTCGCGGATAGTGGATATCGGCACGGTGAATACCAGGTCGCCCACAGTTACCTCCATGCCGTCGATTATCGCCAGGGTGAGCGGTATCTTGATGATAAATGTCGTACCTGCGCCCTTCTTGCTGTCCACGATAATGCTGCCGCCGCACTTCTCGACGTTCGCCTTTACAACGTCCATGCCGACGCCGCGTCCGCTGAACTCCGTCACCTGCTCGTTGGTGGAGAAGCCCGGCAGAAGTATCAGGTTCTGTATCTCCTTGACGGTGTACTCGCTTTCGGGCTTTGTCAGAATGCCCTGCCTGCGTGCCTTTGCCATGATCTTTTCGGGGTCTATTCCGCCGCCGTCGTCGGATACGGTGATTATTACCTCGCCGGAGGAGTTCTGCGCGGTCAGCTTGAGGGTGCCCTTTTCCGGCTTGCCGGCAGCGGTGCGCTCCTCGGGGTGTTCCTCGATGCCGTGATCCATGCAGTTACGAACCAGGTGCATCAGCGGATCCTGAAGGCTGTCCACGATGGACTTGTCCACCTCGGTCTCCTCGCCCTCCATTACGAATTCAACGTCCTTGTTCAGCTTTTTCTTCATGTCGCGGACAATTCGGTTCATTTTCTGGAACACGCCTGCCAGCGGCACCATTCTGATAGACATAACGGTGTCCTGAAGCTCGCTGGTGAGCTTTTTCAGCTGGCGCGCAGCCTTGTTGAAGCTCTCAAGCTCCAGACCCTCGAGGTCGGGGTTGGAGATCACCATGGACTCGGTGGTGATAATCTCGCCGACGATATCATGCAGTGCGTCCAGCTTTGCGAGGTTTACGCTGATAAGGCTCTGCTTCTGGGCGCCGCCGGCTGCCTGCTGTACCTTCTCCACGGCTTCCTTTGCCTTTTCCACTGCGGACTGCTCCTTTGCCGGGGCAGGAGCCGGGGCTGCTGCCGGAGCCTCGGCGACAGGCTTCGGCTCGGGGGGAAGCTCGGTCTTTGGCGCTTCTTCTGCCGCCTGTGCCGGTGCAGGCTGGGAAACTATCTCATAGCTCTGCACGTTGAGCGCGCTGGCAATGGCGTTGAGCACCTCGTCCACGCTGTCGTGGGGGGTGAATGTGATAAGAAATCCCTTGTCGATTATCTCCTTGGAGGAGTCGGAATTTGTCTCAACGTCCGCCGGGGTGTACTCCAGGGTCTTGCAGGCTTCCTTAATAGTGTTTATCAGCAGGAAGGCTCTCAGGTTCTCCATCTGGCAGCCGTCCTCAAAGAACACCCTTACGGTAGTGGAGCCGTTATCGGAAGCCGCCGGAGCGGAAGCCGCAGTAGCGGAAGCCGCACCGGGAGCGGTCTCTGCCGCCGCAGCCGGAGCTTCGCCCTTTGTCTCGCCGAGAAGGGCGTCCCGTGCTTTCAGCAGCTTGTCGATAAGCTCGCTGAAATCCAGCTGCTCATACTCGCCGTCGGTGTTGTTCTGGATAAGCTCGATCTGTGCCTTGTAGGAGTCGGAAACCTGGAACACAAGGTCGTATACGAAGCTGACATCGGTGATAACGTCCGGGTTCTCGCGGATAACGAAGAACATGTCCTCCGCCTTATGCGCCAGCACAGAAAGGTTCTCAAAGCCCATCATCGCTGAGGAGCCCTTGATCGTATGCATGATACGGAAAATTTCTTTAATGTCCTCACTGTCGAAGGAATTCGCCTGCTCTGTTCTCAGAAGTATTTCATCGAGCTGTTCAAGCAGGGAATTTGTTTCGTAGAAGTACATGTCCAGCATCGCTTCCATGCCGGGTTCGATTTTTGCCATAATAACATTCCTTTCCTGATATACGCCGTGGCGCATATTATTGATTTTCTGTCTGTGAGTAAATGCGGTGGGATCTATTTAAAGAAAAAACAATGTTTTTTTCAAAAAACACTTTATTATTTGCCGGGTTTATGATACAATATAATTATTGAATGATCTTAACTTATATGAAAACAGGAGGAGTCGAAATGGCGCAGATACCGCAGATCAATAATCCTATCACTGCGAAGAACTATAATTACAGTTCCCGTCCGATGGATCCGAACACCGAGCCGTTCGACATCGTAAAGCTGACGGGAGTGCAGGGCGCCGGCAGCGGCTCCGCCTCAGGCGCGAGAAGCAGGCTGGAGATGGGCAACCGGGAGCTTATCCCGCTGCAGGTGAATGTTGCCAAGGATCCGACGCTTGCCGTTGAGACCCTTAAAGATCTGCTGAACATCGAGGTGCTCAACCAGGCGCTGATAAACGGTCATACCGAGCTTTACGGGAAGCTGGAGGATCTTGCCGCGGCGCTTTATGTAAAGCCCGAGGAGCTGGTGCAGGAAATACAGAACCAGGAGCAGCAGAACACCATGTTCAGCGGTCACGAGTTCTATGACGTGCTGCGCGAGGTCGCAAAGACCACCACAGACCCCTCCACCAAGGAGCTTATCGGAAACCTGCTCAAATCCATAAACTTTGCCCAGAACAAGAACGAGATCCTCGGCGCGCTGAGGGCAAACATGAAGTTCCTGTCGGAGTATTTCTCCCCGAACGAAAAGCTCTCCGCAAAGCTGCTGAACCTTTCCCAGCAATGGGGCGCGGCGGACGCGGACAAGTATTTCGACTATCTGAAGGGGGAGACCCTCGCGGTGCTGAAGGACGTCAGCGGAAGCCTGCTGAACGACGAGCGCACCCAGATGCTGATACCGCTCATCACTCACAACCTGTCGCGCTACAACAACAGCCCCTACATGTGCAAGGAGTATTTCAACCTGCTGCTGTCGCAGATATCGTCGGGCACGCTGCGTGAGTCGCTGAAGAACTCTTTCGCGAGACTGTATTCCGCCATATTCAGCAAGCAGAAGATGAACGATCCCCAGCAGGCTGAACAGGCGCAGAATATCCCTACTGATAATTATACAACAAAATCTCAACAAAATCAACCACTAACAGGCAATTCGGCGGATAAAAATGCAGAAATTTCGTCCCGGGAAGAAAAAATCAGTCAGGTTGACGAAAATGGTGGCAGCGAAATTGTAGAAAATGCCGAGAACGAGGAGCCGGAGCTTTCGGGTTATCTCAAATTCCTCAATCAAAGCATGGGCGAAAAGGGGTACATGTCCCGGCTGAAGGACAGCGGATACAACATCGAACAGATGATGACGGCTTATTCCCGGGGCAGGCAGTCCGGTTTCCAGACGCTGCACGACATGGTAAAGGGGCTTTTTGTTGACGACAAGACCGGGGAATACACCACGCAGTTCACCCAGGATTTCTCAAAGCTGCACACCGTGCAGGAGGTCATCGACAAGCTGAACGAAACGCTCCGCGCGATGCCGGATATCCCGATACGCGAGCGGCTTTACGGCGCTTTTGTGGATATAATCGACAAAATGGCGCTGAAAAACGAACTGCCCCAGCACGGCGTGAGACCGCCGGTAAGCTCCACGCTGGACAGCCTGACGGATTTCATACAGGAGAACATCAATCACCCGGCGCTGAAATCCCTGGACAGCTTCAACGCGGCGAACCTGCTGCAAAGCCTGCTCAACGCCCCGGGGGTATTCACGCCGCTGGCTCACTACATACTGCCGCTGGACGTGGACGGCACGAAGGCTTTCGGGGAGCTGTGGGTGGACAACGACGAGAACAACCCGAACAACACCCCGGGCACTCAGCGGAACTATCACCTGTTCCTGACGTTTGACGTGGAGAGTATCGGGCGGTTCGAGGTGGACTTGTACGCGCTGGGGGACGAGGTTAATCTGGCGCTGCTGTATCCGCCGAGGTTCGAAAAGCAGATCGAGCCGATGAAGGACAGGATAAACAAGGTGGTGCGAAACGTGGGATACAACACGCGGTCGTTTGAAACGGCGCCGCTGAAGACGCCGCACAATCTGACGGAGATATTCCCGAAGATCGTTGACAAGCGCACCACGCTGAACACACGGGTATAAACGGAGGTGCAGGATATGGAAAAACATCCGAAGGCGCCGGCGAACAACAAGCGGCTTTACGGTCAGAACGCGGCGGTGGCGCTGAAATACAATCCCGATATGAACTACGCGCCGGTGGTGGTGGCGTCCGGTCTGGGGGAGCTTGCCCAGAGGATAGTCAACATCGCGGACGAGGCAGGGGTGCCGGTTTACCGGGACGACAGCGTGGCGGCTCTGCTGGTAATGCTGAACGCCGGGGAGACTATCCCGAAAGAGCTGTATCAGATAGTTGCGGCGATATACGCAGAGGTGGTCTATACCGCTAACGATATGCGCAAGAAATAATACTAATAACCATTTAAACTCAGGAAATCTTTACAGAAATCCAGCACCGCTATCGTCGTCAAAGAAACTTGACGTACAGAAAGTACGTCGGAGTTTCTTTTCCTAGATATCGGCACTGTCTTTCTGTAAATCTTTTCCCTCGTTTAAACGGTTATTAGTATAAAAACAGCGGAAGGGCTGAGAACCTTCCGCTTTTTTTTACAGGTCGTCCGCGTCCTGGATCGGGGCGTCATAAGGGTTTCTCGGCACTCCGGTGTACATTCCCTGGGGGTCGGTCTCCGGCGAGAAGAGAGATGTTTCCTTGATATTGCCGGACTTTGGCTTGTCCTTGTCGTTTCCGCCGCCGGTGCGGTGGCAGCTGGTGTATTCCTGCATAATTGGTCTCCTTTATAAAAAATACCGCATCTTCTGCCGATGCGGTATTATTATGTGTGAGTAAGGGATTTTAATGCGTAAGTCACTTGATTTTTTCTAGGCTGTATTCCGTATTGCCGGAGGCTCTGCGCAGACCCTCGATCAGTCCCGGGGTCGCCCAGGTGAATTCACTGCGGTCGAACTCGCTGCCGTCGTCCCACAGGAACGCAGCTATCCCCTTGTCGCGGCACAGCTTTGTGAGCTTTTCGCAGAAAAACACCCGGCTGGGAACATCGCTGCCCATGGTGCCGTATTCTGTTATTATCGCAGGTATGCCCTTTTCGGTGAAGCTCGCGCTGAGCTGGTTTATCATGCTTTCCATCCAGATCTGGTCGGTGTTGCTGCCCCAGTTGTCCTGGATACCCTCAACGCAGAAGGTCACGGGTATGTAATAATGCACCGATAAAATGCACCGCTCGCTCTGATCCTCCGGCATGACAAACCGCTCGTCTATGGAGCAGATTATGTCGGCGTTATATCCGGCTATCAGCAGGTGCCGCCAGGGATTGTTGCCACCGGAGTTCCTTATGGTGTCAACGAAAAGCTGGTTTATCTCGTTGAGCAGGGCGTAAGACTCCTCGTCGGACAAGCCGGAAAAATCCACCTCGTTCATGCTTTCGAACAGTATCCGTTCGTTGTACCCTCCGAACTTCTCCGCAAGCTGCGACCATACCGCGGCGTACCGTTTGAGGGTGCCGTCCCTGTCCTGCTCCGCGCCGCGCAGCCAGGAGCCTTCATCGCCGTCGTGGTACATCGTCAGTATCACATACATTCCGCTGTCATAGGCGTAATTTGCCACCTGGGTCACGCGGTTGAGCCAGCCCTCGTCAATCACGCCGTCCTCGCTGATGTGATCCTGCCAGGTGATCGGCAGCCGCACCGCGTTCACGCCGCTGTCCATAAGCTCCTCGAACAGCTTCTCCGTGGCAGGGGGATTTCCCCGGAGGGTTTCGGCGGAGTTTGCGTCGGCGGTATCTTCCGGCGTGAGGTAGTTTTCCAGCGCCAGACCGAGGTTCCACCCGATGCGGATATTGCTGACAAGCTGCTGCGGGGTAAGCTCCACCATAGCGGAGGGCGGAGTCCGGCTGTCGGCAGAGCCGCCATCGAATACCTGATCCGGGGTCAGGTTCCCGGATCCGCTTTTTTCTGAGGCGCTGCACCCGGTGAGCAGCATTACGGCGGCGAGCAGCGTCGCGAGCTTCTTCAACGGCGTCACTTCCTTTCAAAATTAAGACCGATTATCATTATATCACAGTTGTTTCGAGTTGTCAATAAAATATCTGCTGCGTTTGTATTGACTTATCCCGGGTGTGTATGCTATAATATGTATAACATTAAATCACAGGAGGTTGTGTCATGTCGTACTACAGGCAGCCTGAGTTTTATCACGATTTCCGTTGTATGGGAGGATCCTGCCCCAGCACCTGCTGTGCTGTTTGGAATATCAGTTGGAAACCGGAGGAGATAGAACGCCTGAAACAGGCAGACTGCTCCCCGGAGCTGCGCAGCCTTATCGACAGCAGCTTTGTCGAGGACAAGAACCAGCAGGGCAAAATGAAGATATCCCTCTCCGCAGAGGAAAACATGATGTGCCCGTTCCTTGATGAAAATCTTTTGTGCCGGATACAGAAAGAGCTTGGGGAGGAATACCTGTCCCACACCTGCAGGGTATTTCCGAGGATCAATATTCTGTCTGACGATGTGGTATTCCGCACCTGCTGCGCTTCCTGCCCGGCGGTAATGAATACCCTGCGCAATGACGAGAACGCCATGCAGCTGGTGAACGTCCAGATAAAGAAAACAACTGAATTATCGGGTATCGGCAGCACCCCGGAGAAGGTGGAAAAACACCCGGAGATGAAATACCGCAGCGAGCTTACGGAGTTTTTCTATGACATCATCTCAAACAAAAAGCGCAGGCTTGAGGTGTCGCTGCTGCTGGGGGCGCTGGCGGCTCAGAAGCTGTCGGAATTCGTGGAAAAGGGACAGCACGACAGGATCCCCGAGGTGATAAAGGCGCTGCGGCCGCAGCTGAACCGCGACAGTATCCCGGCGTTCGACAAGGCTGTGCCGGATCCGGAGATAAACCCCGGGCGTATCGCAGATATAGTCAATATTTTTGCAAACACCAATCTGCTGAACTCCCTGATCGACGGGGATATCCTCAGACTGTCACGCTGTGCAGAGGCGCGCAGGATAGCCGACAAGTATTTTGAGGAAAGACCGCATTTCCTGCGTAATCTTGCCCTGAATATGTTCCTGACCGGAGGAATGCCGTTCCTGCTGCCGGAGGAGTCGATATTCATGAACTACAGCTATTTCACGGCGACCGTATGCGCAGCCAGATTTATTGCGGCGGCAACGGCATACGACTTGGGCGAGGTCAACGAGCAGGCGTTCTTAATGATATCTTATTATATAAGAGGAATGTACCACAACCCCAGGCGCAGCCAGATCGCCGTTGATTTTCTGAGGGATAACGGCTGCACTTCCCCGGCGTTCCTGGCGGTGCTGCTTAAATAACTCCTACTTATTATAATATAACGCGTTTTTCCGGGCGGAACAAATTTACACAAAAAAAATAAAAATTTTATAAAAAATTTTTTCAAAAACACTAAAGTTTTTAAAAAACCGTCCGATATAATATACGTGATAGCTGAAAAGCTGAAATTCCACGAAGCCGGAGTGTACATAACGGCGGACGGAAAACCAATTACTTTCAACCAACCGCCTCGCAGGAATGATTCCGATAAGAGGTGCGTACAAATTCAAGGAGGATATTACTATGGGAATGATCGTACAGCATAACATGAACGCGCTCAACGCGTACAACAAGCTGAACACAAACGTAGCTGGTCTGAAGAAGTCTTCTGAGAAGCTTTCTTCTGGTTACAGAATCAACCGCGCAGGCGATGACGCTGCCGGCCTCGCAATTTCTGAGAAGATGAGATCCCAGATCCGCGGCCTCACACAGGCTAAGAGAAACTCTCAGGACGGCATCTCCATGATCCAGACCTTTGAGGGTGCTGCTCAGGAGTCTCACGCAATCCTTCAGAGAATGAAGGAACTCGCTGCCGAGTCTGCTAACGGTACATACCAGAACGAAGTTGACCGTGATGCTATTCAGCTCGAGTTCGATCAGCTCAACGATGAGCTCGACCAGATCTCTGATACCGACTTCAAC
>JALEOL010000023.1 GCA_022766785.1 Oscillospiraceae bacterium | reverse complement strand
GCCGGGTCGGTGAGCTGCTCGCAGATAGCCACCTTGAAGCCCTTGTCTATGAGCTTCTTTATGTATATCTCGCAGCTATGATAGGGAACGCCGCACATCGGCGAACCCGCACGGGAGGTCAGAGCAAGCTCAAGCTCCCGGGATACGTTCTCCGCGTCCTCGAAGAACATCTCGTAGAAATCCCCCAGCCGGAAGAACAGTATATAATCGCTGTACTTCTGCTTGATGTCAAGATACTGTTTCAGCATCGGGGACAGCTTATCCGATTCCTGCGCCATTTTCCGCACCTCCCTGTGAATTCTTCCTGTAAATTAGCCGCAGCCGCCGCAGGTCGCGCAGCTTCCGGTGCAGCCGCTGGACTGTGTGGTCGGGCAGGTCATCGGGTCAGCGCCCTGGAGAGTCAGCGTGAGGACTGTGTTCACCTGGTTCATGAGGTCGTCCATTCCCTGCTTGGTAACGGTGAAAAGCGCCATATTCTCGTTGGTCATGACCTTCTCGTATGCTTCCTGCATGTCTGCGTTCAGCTTCTGGAGCTTCTCCTTGTCCTGCTCCTCCTCCGGCTTGTTGTACTCCATAGCGGCATTCTGACGGATAAGATTGAACTCGCCGATGAGGTTCTGAAGCTCTGTATCCTCGTCGTTTGCCTTCTTTGCCTTTGCGTACTCGATGTAGCGCTCGTCCTCCTGGATTGCCTTGCCGAGCTCTCTTACTGCCTGTATTGCGTCCATAGTTGTTCTCCTTTACACTTTAAACTAGTTCTCCGATGAGCGCCCAGTTGAGCGCGTCGGTTATATTCACATCGACGAAGCTGCCGATAAGCGACTTATCCCCGTCGAAGTCAACGATTATATTCTGTATGCTCTTTCCGGTGAGACAGCCGTCCCGGGTCCTGCCCGGACCCTCGCACAGCACTCTCATGGTCCTGCCGATGTAGTCATGATAGGAAGAGCAGCCTATCTCGCCCTGCACCTCCAGCAGCTCGCGGAACCACCTGCCCTTCTCCTCCTGGGAGATCGGGTCGGGCATTTCCGCCGCCTTTGTTCCCTTGCGGGGGCTGTAAATGAACGTGAACAGCGAATCGTACTTCACCTCGCGGATAAGGCTGAGGGTCTCCTGAAAGTCCTCGTAGGTCTCCCCGGGGAAGCCGACGATTATATCCGAGGTAAGCGCGATGTCCGGTATCCGCTGCTTTGCGTATTCAATAAGCTCCAGGTAATGCTCCCGGGTATAGCCTCGGTTCATCAGCTTCAGTATACGGCTGCTGCCGCTCTGCACCGGCAGGTGGAAGTGGCGCGTCACCTTTTCGCACTCGGCAATGGTGTCGATAAGCTCATGTGTGGCGTCCTTCGGGTGGCTGGACATATAGGTTATCCTGAACTCTCCCGGAACAGCGTTTATCCTGCGCAGAAGCTCCGGGAAATCCACATCGGTGCCGCGCCCGTAGCTGTTGACGTTCTGCCCCAGCAGCAGGAACTCCTTATAGCCCTCGGAAACGAGCTGCCGCACTTCGGAAAGGATATCCTCCGGGTCACGGGAACGCTCACGTCCCCGGACATACGGAACGATGCAGTAGGTGCAGAAATTATTGCAGCCGTACATTATCGGAATGCTCGCCTTTAACCTGCTCTCGCGCCGCAGCGGAAGCCCCTCCGCGATAACGCCGTCCGACTGCGGAATGGAGATCTGCCGCTTGTGGGAGGTAAGCGCCTCGTAAATAAGCTGCGGCAGAGTGTGCAGCACATGCGTGCCGAACACCAGATCCACATACGGAAAGCTCTTTCTTATGCGCTCTGTGATGTGCTCCTGCTGAACCATGCAGCCGCACACTCCGATTATCATATCCGGGTTCTGCTTTTTGTTGTGCTTTAATGCGCCGAGATTGCCGAACACGCGATCCTCCGCGTTCTCACGGACTGCGCAGGTGTTGAACAGCACCAGATCCGCTCCGTCCGCTGAACCCGAGAAGCCGTAGCCCATTTCCGCCAGCATTCCCTTGATCTTCTCGCCGTCGCTGACGTTCTGCTGGCAGCCGAAGCTGTGCACATGTGCCACTGGCGGCTGCTCCCGGGCGCAGTTCAGCTCCCTGACCTTCCGGGCGTATTCTTTCTGTGCCGCTGTTTGCGCGGCGGTTACTTTTGTTGTCATTCTGTGTTTTCCTTATTTGAAATGATCTCGCGTGAAATACTATTATAACACTATTCTGCGGAAAAATCAAGCCGTCATTTCCGCATTACCCTGGCAAAAACTGCACCGCAGACCTCCGCCGCTCCTGCATTCCTGATAAGTCCGGCGGCGGCAGACATGGTGGCTCCGGTGGTGCACACGTCGTCTATCACAAGCACGCTTTTTCCGCGGATATCCTCCCTGCCGGAAAACCGGAACGCCCTCGCAGCGTTCTCCAGGCGTTCCTCACGGGACAGGCGCTTCTGCTCCAGTTTCCCTTTTTCTGCGGAAAGAAGCCTGCGGAAAGGCTTGGCGGAGATCTGCGACAGCATTTTCGCGATAAGCTCCGCCTGCGCATACCCAAGCTCCCTGCGGCGCTTTCTGCCGGAGGGTATAGCGGTTATGACATCAGACCTTTGTATCAGCTCGGCGGCGTTTTCTGCGATAAGCACCGCGAATGCGTCCGCAGGATAGCGGTAAAACCCCTCCTTGAGCCGCAGCACCGCCGTTCTTGCCCTGCCGGAATATCTGCATACTGCCGAAAATCCGTCCAGTCCCTCGGGTATCTCACCGGGATCGTCAAGCATAAGCAGGTGTTCGCAGCAGGGCGCGCACCAGAACTCCCTCACGCCGATGACATCACCGCAGAACGGGCAGCGGTTCGGCATAAAGAACGCCGCTATCGTCCTGCGAAGTTCCCACGCCCTCATTGGAACATGTCCTCCAGCATGGGTTTCAGGCAGGAATACCGCAGCATTCTGCGGTCGTTCTCCACCATGCTGCGTATCTTTGCCTCGGTGCCGATGATTATCAGAATGCTCTTAGCACGGGTCACAGCCGTGTAAAGCAGGTTGCGGTAGGTGAGCCTGTCCATTCCGTTGGGCAGGGGTATCACCACCGCCGGGTACTCGCTGCCCTGGCTCTTGTGTATCGTCACCGCATAGGCGTGCTCGATCTTCTTCATCATGTCGCCGTCATATGTGGTCATGCGCCCGTCAAAGTCGATATCCAGCTTACCGTTCACCTTGTCCGCCCGGCGGATTATGCCGATGTCGCCGTTGAATATCCCGTGTGAAAGCTCCGCACCCCTGCGCCACTCCGCGTCGTAGTCGTTCTTGGTCTGCATGATCTTGTCCCCGGTGCGGAAAAGCGCATTGCCGTACTTCACCTCGGGACGGTTCTTTGCCGGGGGATTGAGCGCCAGCTGAAGCTCCTTGTTGATGTTCTGGGTGCCCACCGTGCCTATCCTTGACGGGCAGAGCACCTGTATGTCCTCCGTCGGGGAATAACCGTAGGTGTTCGGCAGACGGGTCTTGCACAGCTCTATCACAAGGCGCAGCGTTTCCTCCTCCGACTGCGCCGGCATGAAAAAGAAGTCGTTTTTCCGGTCGTTCAGCACCGGCATTTCACCCCGGACTATCCTGTGGGCGTTGGTCACGATAAGGCTCTGCGCAGCCTGCCGGAATATCTCTTTAAGCTCCACGGTGGGAACTCTCCCCCCGGATATGAGATCCCTCAGCACATTGCCTGCACCCACCGAGGGCAGCTGGTTGCTGTCCCCCACCATGATGAGCCTTGTCCGGGGTCTGACCGCGTGCAGCAGAGACTCCATCAGCAGCGTGTCCACCATTGACATCTCGTCGATTATCAGCACGTCGCAGGTGAGGGGATTTTCCTCACGCCGCTTGAACGAATGCGCCGACGCGCCGAAATCCACCTCCAGCAGCCGGTGGATAGTCTGCGCAGGCGCGCCTGTGAGGTCTGCCATGCGCTTTGCAGCACGTCCGGTGGGCGCGGCGAGCTTCATTTTCAGCTTGCGCTGGCGGCAGAGGGATATCACTGCGTTCAGCGTGGTCGTCTTACCCGTGCCGGGACCGCCGGTGAGTATGAACACATGATTGTTCATGCAGCCGCTTATCGCCTCGCGCTGGAGCTTTTCGTACTGTATGCCCTGCTCCCACTCGATGCCGGCTATCTCCTCGGAGTAATCCACGTCGCCGCAGTCATTGCGCTTTATCATTTCCGCCAGCTTTTCCGATATGTAACATTCCGCCCGGTAATACTCCGTCAGGAACACGAACCTGTCGTCGTACTTGTCGCAGCGGACTATCTCGCAGCGCTGCTCCGCCAGCATAAGCCCGTTCCAGTACTGCTTCTCGGTGATGTTAAGTTCGTAGGTGACGGTATCCGAAAGGTCGGTCTCCCGCACACAGGTGTGACCGTTGTTTGCATTAGTCCGCAGGCACCAGATTATCCCTGCAAGGACACGCTCCTCGCTGTCCATGGTTTTTTCCATCGCCCGTGCGAGCCTGTCCGCTTCACGGAACGGCAGCTCTATCCCAATTCCGCACAGGCACCACGGGTTGTCCTCCACCGCCTGTATCGTGTAAAGCTCGAACTTCTTCCACGCCGCAGCCACCACAGAAGCCGGCAGGCTGTACCGCGCGAAATACGTCACCGCCTTGCGCAGTCCGGCTATCCTGCGGAATTCCTCGCCGATCCTGAGGGCGCTCTCGGTGGTGATACCCTTTATCGAGGAAAGCTGCGCCGGGTCGTTCTCAATGATCTCCAGCGTCTGGCTGCCGAAAGCTGTAACTATGCGCTTTGCCATCGCCGGGCCGATACCGGCGATCACCCCGGAGCCGAGGAATTTCCGCACCGCGCTCTCGGTGTTGGGCAGACTTCTTTCGCAGACCTCTGCCTTGAACTGCCTGCCGTACTTCGGAGAATTGATGTACTCCCCGATAAGCGTGAGCCCCTCGCCCTCGCGCACGTCGCCGAGTATCCCCACAACAGTGACAAGCTCCCCGTTGCAGTCGAGGTCGGCGACGGTATAGCCGTTTTCCTCGTTTGAATAAACCACGCCCTCCACCGTTCCGGTAAGGGTCAGTGCCGTTTCGTTGTCCAATTCATCACCGCTCTGTTTTAATAAAGAATACATTGCCGTACTTCTCGGCAAGAAGCTGAGCCTCTCTGTCGCATTCTCCGCCGCAGGACAGTATCACCACCCGCGCGACGACGGGACTTCTCCGAATATGCTCGACAAAGCCCACGATATCGTCACTGCAGCGGACATACACGTCATGCCGGCGCAGGTCGTGGGACAGTATCGCCCACGCCGCCGTCTTTATCAGCATGGTAAGCCCGAATATCGACAGGAACATCAGCGCAAAAACGTACAGGAACTGCATATCTACCGCCTCCTGCGGCATTATATGCAGCTGCGCCGGATAGCGTTATCTTGTGAGGATAATGCAGTTCCAGCCTTCCTCGCTGCGCGTTTCGCGTATCGAGAAGCCGTTCTCTGTAAGGGCGGACTTCACTTCTGCCATGCGCTCGTCGATTATGCCGGAAACCAGCAGCACGCCGTCCGGCTTCATAAATCCGGCGAACAGAGGGCTCATTGCGATTATGACATCTGCAACGATATTCGCGCACACCACGTCATAGCCGCTGCCGATCTGCGCACGAAGCCCCTCGTCCTCGATTATGTTTCCGCAATATGCAGAATAATGCTCGTGTGTAAAATTGTTCTTCTCGACGTTTTCGGAAGCGGTCTTTACTGCGTTCTCAAAGATATCGCACATGGTTACTCTCTCAGCGCCGAAAAGCATCGCCGCAATGGAAAGTATACCGCTGCCGCAGCCGAGATCAAGCACCTTGTCCCCGGGATTTACGATCTCCTCAAGAGCCTCCATTACCAGTTTTGTGGTATGGTGCTGACCTGTTCCGAATGTGGAAGCCGGGTCGATCTCCAGGATACGGTCGCCGGGAGCCGGGGTGACTTCCTCCCAGGAGGGCTTTATCACAAGGCTCTTTCCCACGCGGAACGGCTTGTAGTACTTCTTCCAGTTGTTCGCCCAGTCCTCTTCCTTTACGTTGGCAAGCTCCATGCGCAGGTTCCCGTAATAGCCGTCGGAGTCGGACTTCTTCCAGCCCTCTATAAGCGAGCGTATCGCAGCAAGGGTCTCTGCGCCCTGGGCGTTATCGTGAACGTAGATCGTGATGTGCGGCTCGACCTTGCTCAGCCCCATAAGCTCATCGTCAACATAGTCCCAGTTGGCGTTTTTGTCCGCGAGAAAGCTCTCAAAATCCGCACTGTCGCTGATTATAAAGCCGGTTATTCCGTAATCCTGAAGCGCTCCGGTGATACCGTCTATCGCCTGAGAAGTCGTGTAAATATCCGCCTGAATGAAATTATCCATATCTTTTCTCCTGTGAAATAATGATGAACATAATTGTACATTTTATATTATACACCTTTTTTCCGGATAAATCAAGGGGGATAATCTGCAAATAATTGTGGCGCTATCTTCTCAACATCACTTGACATTTTCCGCATATGGTACTATAATATAATAGTCGATTTATGCATTGTACCGCCGGGTACAGGATAGAAATAACGCCCTTCGGGGAAAGAAAAAACATATCAGGGGGAAAACCATGATGAAAATTACTGTTGCGGGAACAGGCTATGTGGGACTTTCAATGGCAGTTCTGCTGGCTCAGCACAACGAAGTCACCGCTGTTGACATAGTACCGGAAAAGGTGGAGCTTATCAATTCAAGAAAGTCGCCCATCGCAGACGAATACATCGAAAAATACCTTGCAGAAAAACCGCTCGCCCTCACCGCCACCACCGACTGGCGCCCGGCGTATACCTCCGCGGAGCTTGTGGTGATCGCCACTCCCACCAACTACGACCCGGACAAGAACTATTTTGACACGTCCTCGGTCGAAAGCGTCATTGAACAGGTGCTCTCAGTAAACGATAACTGCACCATCGTCGTAAAATCCACCGTGCCCGTCGGCTTCACCTGCGGACTTCACCAGAAGTACCCCGAAGCCGCTCACCGTCTGATCTTCTCCCCGGAATTCCTCAGAGAGGGGCAGGCGCTATACGACAACCTCTATCCGTCAAGGATAATCGTCGGCGCGCCGCAGGACTGGGCGGACTCCGTTGAACGCGCCGGGGTTTTCGCAGAACTTCTGCAGCAGGGAGCCGTCAAGGAGGATATCCCCACGCTGCACCTAAATCCCACGGAAGCGGAGGCGGTCAAGCTGTTCAGCAACACCTACCTTGCGCTGCGCGTGGCTTACTTCAACGAGCTTGACACCTACGCCGAGATGAAGGG
>JALEOL010000012.1 GCA_022766785.1 Oscillospiraceae bacterium | reverse complement strand
GGTAAAGCTGCTGATTAAAAGCGTTAACTCCTTCGGGCTTACAGAGAAGGTTTTATTTTTGACTCACTCTTTGAGAGGGGTCGTATTACGAACACCCTGATTTTTTCAAGGTAATCGCAATACGGCCTCCTTTCTTTTTTATTTTTCTGCACCGACTCCCAATTCCACACAAATTCATGCTATTAATACAAATACCGGAGAGCATACGTTCCCCGGTATTTGAGACCGTCGAAAAAGTCCCTAAAGGGACTTTTCCGCCGAAACATCCCAGCTGCGCGCACGGTTTGGCGGCATAGCCGCCAAACCGCACACTTGCTGGGATAGAAGTGTTTTTTGCCCCGGCAAAGCTGGGCAAAAAACGGATTTCAAATGCCCGCTTCGCGGGCAAAATCTCCTTTTTCGACAAGCTGAAATACCGGAGAGCATACGTTCCCCGGTATTTGTTATGGGCACCTCTAAAAACCTTGTTTGAGCCAAAATCACCATAGCACATCGTCTACTATGCTGCCCTCTGTTGCCGGCGTCCGTGCCGGCTTTTGGGGCAGCTTTGCAGACATCGTGTCTACTTCGTCAAACCTCCTAGCAAGGCATACAGCCTTGCGTTGTCGGCTTTCCTCGTAGCCGATGCACTCTGGCGATTTTGCCTATTCAAACCGGTTTTTAGAGATGCCCTTATGTAAAAAAATCAGATCTCAATAATATCAGACCAGCCGCCGGGAATATCAACGCCCTTGGAGCTTCCCACCGCCCTTATGCGGAAGCTGCCGGTGGTGTCCTCCGGGAGAGCGACGGACAGCGAGCCGTCAGTGAACGTCATGAACGGCTTGAACTCGCCGCCGTCCAGCTTTTCAAGCTCATAGCGCTCAGCGCCGTTGACTTTCCACCAGGAAAGCACCAGCCCGGACTCGTTATAGCGCGACGCCAGCTTTTCTGTTGAGGGAACAATGCTGAACTTCACGGTGACAGTCCCGGTATACGCGCCCTTTCCCCTGAGCACTATCGAAGCAGTGCCGAGAGCCGCGTTGTTCTTGTAGGTTATCGTGTAGTCGGTGCCCTTTCTGAGCTTCATGTAGCCGTCGCGAATGACCGGCTGGGGTGTTATCGCCTTTCCCTGGTATTCCTGAACGGCTATCTCCTCCACGGTAAGGGTACTCAGCTTTGTCTTGCCGCCGGGCAGGAGCTTTGCCGCCTTTGTGCTGCCGCAGATAGTCCTGCCGTTCGCAGTGACCCTGAATACTGCCGAAACAGCCTTTGACGACAGCGCCTTGCGCCCCGTCTTGTCGGACAGCGTGCAGGTCATGGTTATGCCGCCGTGCTCCGTCAGCTTGCCCTTTACGGTCACATTGTCTATGTAGTCTTTGCCCGATCTGTCAGCGGTGACGGTATAGCCTGTGCCGCCGCTGAATACCGTTTTGACGGTGTAGCTGCCGAATTTCAGCGTCAGCGACATCTCCGCGCCCTTTGTGGCGGTGTATTTGTAGTAGTTCTCTGTAGGAATGCTCACCTGAACGCCGTTCGTGCAGCGCTCAGCCGTCAGCGGAGCGTCGCCCCATACCGCATTCACGCTGTGTTCGGAGCTTAGCCCCCCCGGAGTCACTTTGCTGCGGTATACGTCCTCGAATGTGACCTTCACAGCAGGATCCCTGGTAAGCCCTGGCAGAAAGCCTGCTACGTCCCGGTCGCCTGCGTCCAGCGCCAGACGGAAACCGTAGGTCTTGCCCGGCGCTTTGCCGTAAAGCCCGGTGAATTCGCAGAAGTCGGATAACGTGGAGAGCATCGACAGCTTGTTGCCCTTTAGCCCCACATATACCTTGTTATCTCCCTTGTATCCGGCAAGCGTCTCGCCGTCTGATCTCTTGGTCAGATCTGTTGCCAGAAACACATTGCATTTCCCGTCGCCGCTGGTGATATTCACCCGGAAACCCTTTTCCTGGTTCACAAATGCGTCATACTGCTTTTTTGTCAACCCGTATACCTGGAGTATATAAGTGCCATTGGAATACTTTCCGGATACGGATATCCCCGTGGATTTTGCCGAAACAGTAATTCCGCAGAACAGCGAAGCGACCAGAATGACCGCCGCCATAAGCATGGCTCTGATTTTTTTTGACAGCATGGCTGCACCTCCTTTTTTTTATGATTATATCACATATTGCCCGGAAATTGGTATGCGATCCTGCATTATTTCTTATCCGACTTGTCGTTGTCCCACGTTTTTTCGCTGATGATATACCTTGGCCGCTGCTTTACCTCCATATATATCTTGCCGATATATTCGCCGATAACTCCGATAGATATAAGCTGAACGCCGCTCAGAAAGCATATTATGCATGTCGTTGACGCCCAGCCGCCGACGGTGTTGCCGAGAATTGCCTCCACCACCGCCCAGATTATCCCGACAAAGCTGATGAGCGCCACGATAAGTCCCAGCATGAAAATTATCTTTATGGGCTTTATAGAAAGGCTGGTGATACCGTCAAAGGCAAGCGCCAGCATCTTTTTCAGCGGATAGTGGGACTTCCCTGCGGCACGCTCGCTGCGCTCGTAATACACCGAGGTGCTCTTGAAGCCCACAAGCGGCACCATTCCGCGCAGGAATATGTTGACCTCCCTGAACTTCGCCAGCTCCCGGAGCGCACGGCTGCTGATAAGCCGGTAATCCGCGTGGTTATACACGACCTCCGCACCCATGGCGTTCATCAGCTTGTAAAAGCTCTCTGCGGTGAACCGCTTGAAGAACGTGTCGGTATCCCTCCTGGAGCGGACTCCGTAAACTATCTCGCAGCCCTCGTGATAGGCGGCGACCATTCCGTCCATTGCGTTGATGTCGTCCTGCCCGTCGCAGTCGATGCTTATCGTTATATCGCACATATCCTTTGCGGTCATAAGCCCGGCGAGCACCGCATTCTGGTGCCCTCTGTTGCGGCTCTGGGCGATGCCGATATAATGCTCGTCCTCCTCGGAAAGCCTGGTGATGATGTTCCAGGTGTCGTCCCGGCTGCCGTCGTTGACAAACATCACGCGGCTGTCCTCGGTTATCTGCCCGGCTGCCGCGAGGGACTTCAGCTTTTCAAGGAACATCGGAGCGGTTATCGGAAGGACTTCCTGCTCGTTATAGCAGGGTACTACTATTATCAGACGTGGCGTCATACTGACCCCTTTCCAGCCGGAAAACGGCTATTTTACATACATATACAGTATATCATCAGCCATGTGATATGTCAAGTGCGTCCGGATTTTCTGCTATTATTTTCCTTATACACCGGAATGGAACGAGGATTTATTTTTGTTAATTGTCAACAGAGTTTTTTGTGTAAAATGTGCAAAACAGATGAAAATCACGAAAGGTACTTGTATATTTACAATAAATATGGTACAATGATAGCAGATAAACCTTATCGGGTTTTTCTGAAAAATCCCGGTATCGGACGCGGTATTGCCACAAAAACCGCAAGCTGCCCCGACGCCCTGAAAGGAATGATTTGAATGAAAGTAACAATTACCGCCAAGAAGCTCACTATCAACCAGTCCTTTACGGATTACGCAACGCAGAAGCTCAGCGCCAAGCTCGACCGGTTCTTCCCGGAGGAGGCAGAGGCGAAGATCACGCTGGAGGAGCGCAGAGAGCTGATAATTCTGGAGCTTACGGTGAAATATAACGGGATAATCTACCGCGCAGAGCAGTCTGCCAAGGACAAGAACGACGCACTTGACGTCACCGTTGACCGCGTTATCCGCCAGATCAGGAAGCAGAAAACAAAGGTCGAGAAGAGCCTGCGCTCCGGCGCGTTCGAGGGTCTCGCGCCCGAGCCCGAGGAGAAGGAGTACGAGGTCATTCGCGAGAAGAAGTTCCAGCTCCGTCCGATGAGCGTTGACGAGGCAATTCTCCAGATGAACCTGCTGGATCACACGTTCTTCATGTTCAAGAATGCCGATACCGGCTCTGTGAACGTTGTCTACAAGCGCGACGAGGGCAACTACGCCGTACTCGTTCCTGAGGATTGATACATCAGGCACAATATAAACGGGAGGGCAACACCCTCCCGTTTTTGTTATATTATAAGGAATTATGTTTTCTGAATGTACCGATGAACTCTTTATTCCGGTAAACGCAGATAATATCCCCATTGCGGACTACGGTGTAGTATTTCTTAGAAACAGGATCGAGAGCCTCGGTCTCCTCTCCGTTCACCACCGCCGGATCCACCGGGTCGTAGCGCTCCCCGGCAAATGAGATCCAGCCCTTTCCGCTGAACACAATGAATACTTCCTCCACACCAGCTTCTTCCGTTACCTCCATGGTGTCATCTTCCCAAACCTCGCAGGTCTCCTCGGCTACCTCTGCGGTTTCAGTAATGGGGGACTCATCAACGGTCACGTCATCGTCATATTCCCCTGTGACCACCGATTGGTCGATCGTTCCCCCGGCTTCGCAGGTCTCCCCTAAATAGAAACCGTTATCGCCGTTCACGCCCTTGTCATCATACTCCGGCTCGTCAGTCACGGGCGCTTCGCCGGGAGACGCTCCCTTGGCGTCGGACGCACCATTGTCTTTGTCCGTTGCCGTGCTGTCGGCATTATCCGAAACTTCGTCAACAGGCGCGTCGTCCGCGGGTTCTGCCTGGGCGATACCCCATATATCGCCGCCGTTATCGGAGGGTAAGTCCGTAAAGGCGGGCGCAGTCGTCGTGACAGGAGCCGTGCTTTCGCATACCTCGTCGTCCTCTTCCGCAGCGTACTCAGGGATATCCTGCGCGGTCTCTGCCTCCGGCTGCGATGTATCCGTGACTTCTGCGGCAAAGCCGGACTCGCCCTCACCAGCGGCGGTATCTCCTGCCACGGCATTCTCAAAGCTGTCATCGGCGGCATATGTCACACTTTCCGCCGCGCTCACCATATCGTTGTTCTTGCCCACATTCGGAAGTATTGTCGCCGCAGACACCGCGATCACCGCACATGCCGCCGCAGCTCCGCCGATGTATGCGATCCTGCGCAGGGGTAAAGGCTTTTTCTTCTCGGCAGGAATTCCCGGCTCGCCCTCTCCTGCGGCTATCTTCGCCATTACAGCGGCTTTCATTCTGTCCATTGCTTCTCTGTTCGGGAAATCGATCTCCATAGATTTCTTGTATTCCTCTCTGAACTCCATCAGAAAACCACCTCCCCGGAAAATTCTGCGCTGAGTATCGGTTTAAGCAGCTTTCGCGCCCGGCTAAGCTGCGATTTGACGGTGGACACCCCGTCCCCGGTCGCTTCGCTTATCTGAGCCACCGACATGTCCTCGAAATAGAATAGATGTATCACCGTGCGGTATTTCTCCGGCAGCTTCTTCACGGCGTTCAGCACCGTGAGCCTGCGCTCCGTTTTCTCAAACTGAGCCTCGCACCCGGAGTCCGCCGGCTCCTCGTCAGGATCCGCAGAATTCTCCAGCATCTCTCCGGACGCTTTGTGGCGGTTCCATGCGGAGGAGGCGGTATTTATGGCGCAGTTCACCGTACACCGTATCAGCCACGCCTTACGGTGCTCCTCGCTGTTATATGTCATACCTGTGCGGAAGTACCTCAGGAACACGTCCTGGGTAACGTCCTCTGCGTCACTGCGGTCTCCCAGCCTTGATAGCGCGATCCTGTACACCATGGGCATGTACAGCTCCATGACCTCCTCAAAGCTCTCCGCAGCACATAAGGATAATGTCTGCATATCGTTTTCTCCGATCGGACAGGGGATTTCGCCCTGTTGTTGAATTCACCTTTAACACCACGCAGGGACGGAAAAGGTTGCAGGTTCTGGTTATTTTTCAGGAAAAATATCTCCCTGCTCCCGGGTATAGCTGCCGGGCACAGGGAATATCTATATAATATGTCGGCAGTTTCAGGGAATAATTTGTGTACAAATCCTACAAAAACAAATATGCCTAAACAGATATATTGCACAACTCTGACAAACTTTCAAAAAAAGTTGTCCATACCCCTTGATTTATTCTGAAAAATGGTTAAAATATAATTAGCACTCAGAGAAACAGAGTGCTAAAACAAATGTACATTATAATAGGGTGCCAAAAGTACCCTGACAATTAAGGAGGATATAGTTATGACAATCAAACCTTTAGCAGACCGTGTAGTAATAAAGATGGTCGAAGCTGAGGAGACCACCAAGAGCGGCATTATCCTGACAGCTTCCGCGCAGGAGAAGCCCTCTATTGCAGAGATAGTTGCAGTTGGCCCCGGCGGAAACGTTGACGGCAATGAGGTTACAATGAATGTCAAGGTCGGCGACAAGGTGCTCATCAGCAAGTACGCAGGCACCGAGGTCAAGGTTGACGGCGTTGAGTATTCCATTCTCAGACAGTCTGACATTCTCGCTATCGTAGAATAATCGACAGTATTTACACTAAGGAGGAGATTTTATCATGGCAAAGGACATTATTTACGGCGAAGAAGCCCGCAAGGCTCTGCAGGCAGGTATCGACACCCTGGCTGATACAGTAAAGATCACACTCGGCCCTAAGGGCAGAAACGTAGTTCTGGACAAGAAGTACGGCGCTCCGCTGATCACCAACGACGGCGTTACCATCGCAAAGGAGATCGAGCTTGATGACGCATTCCAGAACATGGGCGCGGCTCTCGTAAAGGAAGTTGCCACCAAGACCAACGACGCAGCAGGCGACGGCACCACCACCGCAACTCTGCTGGCACAGGCTCTGGTTCGCGAGGGCATGAAGAACATCGCTGCAGGCGCAAACCCCATGGTAGTAAAGAAGGGCATGCAGAAGGCTGTTGACGCCGCTGTTGGTGAGATCAAGAAGAACTCCCAGGCAGTTACAGGCAGCAAGGACATCGAGAGAGTAGCTACCGTTTCCGCAGGCGACGAGTCTGTCGGCAAGCTGATCGCTGAGGCTATGGAGAAGGTTACTGCCGACGGAGTTATCACCCTTGAGGAGGGCAAGACCGCTGACACTTACAGCGAGGTAGTTGAGGGCATGCAGTTCGACCGCGGCTACATCTCCCCCTACATGGTAACAGACAACGACAAGATGGAGGCAGTTATCGACGATCCGTATATCCTGATCACCGACAAGAAGATCTCCTCTATCCAGGATATCCTGCCCCTGCTGGAGCAGATCGTAAAGTCCGGCAAGAAGCTCGTCATCATCGCAGAGGACGTTGAGGGCGACGCGCTCACCAATATCATTCTCAACAAGCTGCGCGGCGTATTCGTATGCGTTGCGGTAAAGGCTCCGGGCTTCGGCGACAGACGCAAGGAAATGCTCAAGGATATCGCAATTCTTACCGGCGGCGAGGTGATCACCGAGGAACTGGGACTTGACATCAAGGACACCCAGATAACACAGCTCGGCCGCGCTAAGCAGGTAAAGGTAAACAAGGAGAACACCATCATCATTGACGGCTACGGCGACAGCGACGCTATCAAGGCTCGTGTTTCCGAGATAAAGAACGCTATCGAGAACACCACCTCCGAGTTCGACAAGGAGAAGCTCCAGGAAAGACTGGCAAAGCTCTCCGGCGGCGTTGGCGTTATTAAGGTAGGCGCTGCTACCGAGGTCGAGATGAAGGAGAAGAAGCTCCGCATCGAGGACGCTCTCGCAGCAACCAAGGCAGCCGTTGAGGAGGGCATCGTTGCCGGCGGCGGTACTGCTCTTGTAAACGCAATGCCTGCTGTAAAGGCTCTCGTTGAGACCCTTGAGGGCGACGAAAAGACCGGTGCGAAGATCGTTCTGCGCGCGCTTGAAGAACCGGTTCGCCAGATCGCGCTGAACGCAGGTCTGGAAGGCTCTGTAATTATCGACAACATCAACCGCTCCGGCAAGGTAGGCTACGGCTACGACGCTTACTCCGAGAAGTACTGCGACATGATCGAGTCCGGTATCGTTGACCCTGCAAAGGTAACACGCTCCGCTCTCCAGAACGCAGCTTCCGTTGCTTCCATGGTACTCACCACCGAGTCCCTGGTTGCTGACAAGCCCGAAAAGGCTCCGGCTGCTCCTGCAATGCCTGCCGGCGGTATGGACGGAATGTATTGATCTAATTCGGAATTCGGAATGCGGAATTCGGAATTATTCTAACGAAATAACTTTGGGCGGAAGTGTTTCCGCCCTTTGTTTTTTTGTATAAAAACGAGGTGGAAGCAATATCCACCCCGTTAAATATTCTCTTAATCTCCCAACTTTACCCGGATAAAGTCCGTGATGATATCAACGCACTTATCAAAGCCGAGATCGCCGCTGTTAAGGCAAAGATCGTAGTTCCGGGCGTCTATCCATTCCCTGCCGGTGTGCGCCTTGTAGTAAGCCGCGCGCTCCTTGTCGGTGGAAGCGATCGCCTTTATTGCCTCCCTGCGGTCGGTTATGCCCTTGACATCGGCAACGTTCTTCACGCAGTGCTCCTCGTCCGCATAAATGAAAACGCGCACCACCGAGGGATCGTCGCGCAGAATGTGATCCGCACATCTTCCCACGATAACGCAGGAGCCTTCGGCGGCGATCTCCTTGATCACCATCGCCTGATAGTTGAACAGGTTCTCCTCCGAGATATAGCCGGACTTCCCGGGAGCGATCACCTCGCCCTTGTAAACGCCGGGCTTGTTGAACACGCCGGACTTCGTTTTTTCATCGGACTGCCCGAACAGCGCTTCGTTTATACCGCTGACATCAGAAGCGATCCGGATAAGATCCTTGTCATAGAACTTCACGTTCAGCTTTTCAGACAGCATCTTGCCGATAGTTCTTCCGCCGCTGCCAAAACCCCTGGCGATAGTCACAATAAACTTATCCATAGTCCCTCCCACAAAACTGATACTAATAACCGTTTGAACGAAGGAAAAGATTTGCAGAAAGACAGTGCCGATACCCAGAGATACGCTGATTAAATCAAAATCGCCCCGTTCAAAGCCGCATACTCACGGGGCTGATTTTGATACGCTACGCTATAATCAGCGTATCCCTTGAAAAGAAACGCAGTCGTACTTTCTGTACGTCAAGTTTCTTTGACGACGATAGCGGTGCTGGATTTCGGCAAAGATTTCCTGAGTTTAAATGGTTATTAGTATTTTACCAGTATCCCGGACGATATGTTCCGGGATTTGCGGTATAATATACATACGCACTTTGACTTATAAATAAAAGTCAGGAAAGGAAAGCGACATGGATATCCCATCTTACCATCTGAACTTCGTCAACGAGG
>JALEOL010000108.1 GCA_022766785.1 Oscillospiraceae bacterium | reverse complement strand
GCGAACTTTCTCCGCTGCTCTTCACCGTATATCTTGCAGCTGCGTCGGGTCGCTCCCCAGCGTTGCCCTGTTTCGCTGCACTTTTAGTATTGGTACGTTTTTCGGGATTATTCGCGTTTACACAGTTTATTTTTCAGACCCCGACAGACAGGATAATGCGTTCAATAAAGCTACTATTCAAGCCTTTTCGGCTATTCCCGATAAGCTGAAGAAAAGCTTTACCGTAGACAACGGCAAGGAGTTTGCTGCTCATCAGGAACTGGCAGAAGCAACGGGCATGAAAGTGTATTTTTGTGAGCCTTATTCCCCGTGGCAGCGTGGCACGAATGAAAACACCAATGGTCTGTTACGTCAGTTTTTCCCAAAGGGTACTTCTTTTGCCAATATTTCCAATGATGATTTACAAATCATTGTCGATATGATTAACAATCGTCCGAGGAAACGCTTAAATTTCCTTACTCCCTTCGAGGTGCTCAAAAAATTTTTCCCGTAAGTGTGTTGCACTTGTATTGACAATCTATCATATAAATATATAGGGTATATAATAGCGTGCGGCAATACATTAAATGCGCATATAATATGTTAATTGCGTAATAAAACAATGGAGGTAAATCAATGAAGAATGAAACAATTCATTTCAGGGTAAGCCCTGAAGAGAAAGCAATAGTATATCGTAAAGCTAAGGAAGCAGGCTTCTCTTCTGTCAGCAACTACATGGTAGATATATTGGTTTATAGAGGAAGGTATTATAATCCTATGACAATGATTCGTCTTGAGAACATCAGGTCGATACTAAACGAAGCAGCTCCGGGTGTAAGCCAGGAATGCAAAGACAGATTCGCACAGGAGGTAAATGAGTTATGGAAATCGTTAAACTCGTAGACGAAACCTATAAGAGCGTTGACCTGAATAGATACGACAGCCTCGATACTGTAATTCACTACATTCTGCATAGAAAAGATGTGGATATGCCTTGGAGATTTATTGGTGGTATTGGAGTAAATCCTGCCGATGCGGCATATCAGTTCAGAGCAGTGAAGAAGTTCTTCAGAAAAGA
The DNA here is from genome assembly GCA_022766785.1 of Oscillospiraceae bacterium. Classification (GTDB taxonomy): domain Bacteria; phylum Bacillota; class Clostridia; order Oscillospirales; family Ruminococcaceae; genus CAG-115. The sequence continues at coordinate 11,573 of JALEOL010000108.1, read as the reverse complement.
CGACGAAACAAGACGACAGCTAAGGCATTTCGTTGTCAGCTTTGAGGGAGGAGTGAATGTAGATCCTTATACTGCCTATATGCTGGCAGGTGAGATTGCAAAATACCATTCTGACAAGTATCAGATTTTCTATGCTGTTCATGAGGACACAGACAATATACATATCCACTTTGGCATGAATACCGTCAGCTATGTTGATGGAAGCATGTACGCAGAAGGGTATGGGGACTACTACAGGCTGGTTGCATATATTGAAAATCTTGTAAAATCGTATCTCTGAAAGCTCCTGTTCGGAGGCGCTGAGGAGAGCGGCAAGGTGTTTTTCAGCGTTGAATAATATTTTTTCAGCTCGATAATTTTGACATATGGGAACAGAAATTTTTCGGGAGTGTACCCAAAACTGTACCCAAGAGGCTGTTCCCAAGGAATTTCGGACAAAAAGAAAAACCGCTCAACCCTCACGGTTAAGCGGTTTTCTTATGGCACGCCAGGAGGGATTCGAACCCCCGACCCTCTGGTTCGTAGCCAGATACTCTATCCAGCTGAGCTACTGGCGCTTATGCTTTCCTAAGCACTTATATATTATATCACCATTATTCGGATTTGTCAATAGCTTTTCTGAAAAAATTTTTTTGACCGGAAAAAACGAATAGAGCATGGAGGGGAGCAACCGCCATCTCTGTGCCCGGGGGAGCAGAGCATATTTTCCGTTCATGGACATATACATAAAATAAAAACTCCGGGGATCTCCCGGAGTTGTATGTAGCTGTATCAGCTGAGCTTGCTCAGTTCTGCGAGACACTCGGAGCAGATATTCTTGCCCTTGAATATCGTGATCCCACTTGCGTTGGAGCAGAAAGCACATGCAGGCATGTATTTCTTGAGAATGATCTGATCGTCCTCAACATAGATCTCAAGGCTGTCCTTGATGCCGATGTCTAGTGTTCTTCTCAGCTCGATCGGAATTACTATTCTTCCCAGCTCGTCCACTTTTCTTACAATTCCGGTTGACTTTACCATTGTTTCTTCCTCCTGATATCAGCAGCCTTAATTTGCCTGAAAAGGCTGCTTTTGTTGGTGTTTATACGTTTTTTCCAGCGTTTCGCTGATTTCTTGCATATTATACCATGTTTTCTGAGGGTTGTCAATTTTCTGGCGGCGTTTTACCTGTTTGTAAGTTTGCCTAAAATGCAAAATACGGTATACAAAAGTGTCAATTACATTATAAAACACTGGGTTTATAACGTTTTCATTGCGTTAATTGAGCCTTTTCTGCGATTACCAGAAAAATGCGCTTATTATTGGAAGAAAGTAAGAATTATAGGAAGCAAATATGTTAATCTGGAAACGACTGTTTTAGAATCTCTGGAAAACGAAGCTCGGGAGGGCTGAATTATGAAGCTCATTCTTATTATATTACCTTCTGCGGCAATAATCTGCGGAATATTCACCGGCAGGCTCCCGGAGGTCTCGGCTGCAGTTCTGGAAGGCGCCGGCTCTGCAGTGACGCTGGCTATCTCCCTGTGCGGAGTGATGTGCCTGTGGAGCGGTCTGATGAAGGTCGCGGAGGAGTGCGGCGCGGTGAAGCTGATCTCCTCGCTGCTGGCACCTGTGGTGTCGCTGCTTTTCCGTGGACTGAAAAAGGGCGGCAGGGCAGTTCAGCTGATCTCCATGAATTTATCTGCAAATATCCTTGGGCTGGGTAACGCCACAACTCCCCTCGGTATTCAGGCAATGGAAGCGATACAGCAGGAGGAGCCGACAGACGACGGTTCGGCAAGCGACAACATGATAATGCTGACAGTCCTGAATACCGCCAGCCTTCAGGTGATCCCGGCGACCGCCGCTGCGCTGAGAACTGCCTGCGGAGCAGAGCGCCCGATGGATATTCTGCCCTGCGTGTGGATAGTATCGGCGTATTCGCTCGCGGCTGCGGTGACTTCGGCAAAGCTGATGTCGCGGTTTTCGCGCAGGAGGGAAAGATAGTGCAGATAACTGACTTTATCGTTCCTCTGATCTTCACTGCGGTGATGATCTGCGGAGCTGTCCGCCATGTGGACGTTTTCAGCAGCTTCTGCGACGGGGCAAAAGGCGGACTTCGCACAACTGCCGATATCCTGCCGGCTCTCGTACTGCTGCTGATAAGTGTTGGAATGCTCCGCGCAAGCGGCGCTGTGGAGCTTCTTACAGGGCTTCTGGAGCCGCTGTGCTCGATGGTGGGCTTTCCGCCGGAATGTATGCAGATGGTGCTGCTAAGACCATTTTCCGGCAGCGGAGCGATCGCGGTCTATGACAGCATTGCGCAGGAATGCGGCGCGGACAGTCTTGCGGAGCGCACCGCCGCGATACTTCTCGGTTCGTCCGAAACTACGTTCTATACCATCGCGGTGTATTTTTCCGCCGTGAAGATACGCAGGACGCGCTATGCAGTCCCGGCGGCGCTTACCGCTGACCTTACTGCGTGGATAGTCTGTGGTATCGTGGTGGGACTTTTCTTCTGAAATTTCCCGGGAAATACCGCAGGGGAAGATGACCCTTGATTTTTTGCATAATATGTTATATAATAGTAACAGGAATGAAATTATCAGGGGTGATGAAGATGATAATTCTGCCTGAGCAGGTGACAAAGGCGATAGACGTGCTGGAACGTGCAGGCTATGACGCATATGTTGTCGGCGACTGCGTGAGGGAGCTTCTTCTTGGGAATAATCCGCAGGACTATGATATAGTGACGAACGCCGGGATAAACGATATACTTTTCGCTTTCCGGGAATACCGCATTTCCGACGAGGGAATGAAGCGCGGCGAGGTGCTTGTGACTGTTGTCGGCATGATAATACAGGTTTCCCCCTACCGCCGCGAGGTGGTGGGAAACCGGGTGGTTTATGCGGAGGATCTGGAGACCGACCTGTTCCGCCGGGGATTTACCATGAATGCTATGGCGTACAGTCCGCGTTCCGGGCTTATCGACCCGTTCGGGGGGAGGGCGTCGCTGCGTCCTGACCCGTCGGCGGTGGCAGAGGAGGAACGCGAGGAGCTTCGCGAGGGACTTGCCCCGGACAGCCCTGACGATATCAACCGCCGCACGGGAGTAGTCCGGCTGCCGGCAAGGGTCATTGCCGTGGGAGAAATGCAGACCCGTACAGTAAAGGAGAACGGTAAGTCCTCCACCGAGAGCTGGTACGACATGTCGAGGTGCTTTACGTCTGACCCGTCGAGGATACTTGAAGCAATGCGCTACTGCTCCGAGGGCGAGTATGTCATTGAGGAAAAGACTGCGGACGCTATCCGTGCGAATGTCAGCTGCTTTGAGTACGCCGAAAAAGACAAGCTGTTCAGCGAGCTTTCAAGGATAGTTATGGGAAAGTACGCCGCCCGGGTTCTGGAGCAGTATGCGGATATACTGAAGCACCTGCTGCCGGAGATCGATCCTTGCATTGGCTTTGAGCAGCACAGCGTTCACCATGATTTCATGGTGTGGACGCATATTTGCAAGTCCGTGGGATTTGCGGTGCCGGAGCTTTCCGTGCGCTTTGCTATGCTGTTCCACGATCTCGGGAAGCCGGACTGCTTCTCTGTGGATACGCAGGGGCACGGTCATTTCAAGGGTCACGGCGAGCGCTCCAGATTGCTTGCCGAGAGGATAATGCGCAGGCTGGAGTTCCCGGCGGCTCTTTTTGAGGAGATAAGCTGGCTGGTATTCTACCACGACCGGGAGATACCCGAGGATCGTCCGGGGCTGAAAAGGCTGCTGGACGCGCTTGGAGCCGAGGATCTGCGAAAACTGATCCAGTGTGAAACTGCGGACGCCCGCGCGAAAAAGGTGGATAATGAAACTGCGGACGTTCAGCGGCTGAGAGCTGCTTCCACCGCGCTCCGTGTGATACTTGACAGCGGAGAATGCTATAATATCCGCCAGCTTGCCATCACCCCGAGGGAGCTTATGGAGCGCCGCCTGGTAAGCTCCGAGCAGGAAGCGGAGCAGCTGATGAACGCGCTGTTCGAGATAGTGCTGGATAAGCCGGCGTTCAACAACAAGCTGATGCTTATCGACATGGCGGAAAAGAGCAAGCAGCGGCTTGACGAGATGATCGCTGAAAGAGAACGCGCCGCCGCAGAAAGACGCGCGGCAAAGGCTCTTAACCACCGCCGGGGAGAGCCGGTGTTCTCGCGGAAGAAGAAACAGTAAAACACAGGCGCTGCTCAACTGGCAGCGCCTTGATTTATTTCGTTCTGTAGCATAGTACCTGGAAGTCGGTCTCGGTGGTGAACCGGCTGTGAGTACCGAAATAGCCGTACAGCCTGTCGCTGTCCCGGGGAGAGGTTTTGTAATAGTACGGGGTCATGGTGAACAGGGCGTTCAGCAGCTCCTGGCTGGTAATGGTCAGTTCGTTCTGAACGACGCGCTTTTCCAGCAGTTCCATGCCCGGGATCTCGTAAGGCTTTACCTCATTGAGCCGCGGCTGGTCGTAGATCAGGGATTTCAGCCCCCAGAGATGGCGCTCGCCGGGGATCGCCGTTATCACCACGCCGCCTGGCTTTACCACTCGCAGAAGCTCCTCCCTTTGGAACGGGGCGAAAATCACCGCTGCGATATCCGCGCAGCTGTCGCGGAACGGCAGGCGGAATACGCTGGCGGCGGCGCAGAAAATGTCGCGTTTCACGCCGCCTGCGTTTATACGGGAGTGTGCGGCTGCGAGCGCGTTTTTCGAGATGTCCACACCGAATATGCGGATACCCGGCACCGCGTCGTACATTCCCACGGTGTAGTAGCCCTCGCCGCAGCCGCAGTCCAGCAGGGTCGCGGGTTCGGGGGAGTTTCCGGCGTATTTCGCGGCGCATTCGCACAGGCAGCCGCGCAGCCCGGAATACGCTCCGCTGTCCAGAAATAGCCTTCGCGCGGCTACCATTTCCTTGCTGTCACCGGGGTCTTTTACGTTCTTGTGCTGTGATAGCAGAAGGTTTACATACCCCTTGGACGAGATGTCAAAGCAGTGATTTTCCGGGCATCTCAGAGTGTTGTTTACTCGGTGGAGCAGGGGAGGGGCGGCGTTTTTTTCGGCGCAAACCGGGCAGGTTATGGGCATTTCCATTGCGTTGCTCCTTATTCGGTGAAGTCTATCTCGTATCGCTTTCCATGGGACATAAGTATCCCATTTTTCAGCCTGACGCACAAAATTATGGTGTTTTCGTCTGAAAAATCATTGTGACCGTTGTCTATCCATTCGGCAAAGGCAGTGCGGAGCATTTGGGCTAGCTGCGCGTTCCCGGGGCTGCCGAAATACCCCAGGTCTTTTCCGGAGCCTGTTCCGGTGAACCATTCCCCGGCAACGGCGACAGTGGGATTTTTTTCTATCTGGCGCATTTTGTTAGGGAAGCACTGATTAAATCTGGTGCGCAGATTGCGCAGTCAGATTTTTCGTCAGATTGTATAAATTGAGTGCAGGCGGGCTGCCGCCCGTCAAGCGAAATTTGTGCAATATGCAGGTTTGGCGCAAAATGAAACATGAACGTTAACGCATTATGTGATATTTTGCGCCAAACTAGAAATATGCAAGCAAGATGCGTACCAAGCCGTCAGGCGTGATTTATTCAGTGCTTCCTTAGACTTCCTGTAGGTTATGATGTAAAATGCACGGTCGTGATACAGTGCGTTCACGCTGCGGACATAGGGGGTGTTGTTATCGGCGGTCGCAAGTGCGATCATGCTGTCCTTCCCGAAACGTTCGTTCATCAGAGCTTCGGTCTGTTTGGTGAGCTTTTCCATTTTGTCCTCTCTTTTCCTGCACAATGGCTTTCCGGGCATAACTCTATTTATATTATACACTATCGTAATGCTATAATCAAGGGCTGTTTTTCGCTGTGAATTGTTGAAAATAAACAAAACATTTACTGGAATTTGTACATTGGATATCAAAAATATTCACAAAACCGGTTGATTTTTATACAAGTTTACTATATAATAGAAGCATGGAGTTCCGGCGGCGTCCGGGCTGCCAAATAATATTTCGGAGGTTCCCCAATGAAAGCATTCACTGCTGATAAGATCAGAAACATATTACTTGCCGGTCACGGCGGAAGCGGAAAGACTGCACTGGCTGAGGCTATGCTGTTCAAATCAGGGCTAACAGAGCGCATGGGCAGCACCAACGAGGGCAGCACCGTCTGTGATTTCGACCCGGAGGAGATCCGCAGGAAGATATCCATCAACTCCGCGCTTGCTTCCACCGTGTGGCAGGATACGAGGATCAATATCATTGACGCCCCGGGTCAGTTCGATTTCCTTGGTGGAATGTACGAGGGTATCCGTGCGGCTGAGTCGGTGATCATCACCGTAAACGGAAAGGACGGCGTATGTGCTGGAACACGCAAGGCTTACGACCTGGCAGCAAGTCAGAACAAGGCGAGAATGCTCGCTGTAACCTGCATGGAGGTGGAGAATTCCGACTTCTACAAGGTGCACACCCAGCTGAAAACCGTTTTCGGCCCGTCAGTCTGCCCGATCGTCGTGCCCTATGACAAGAACGGCCCGGTAGAGGCTTACATAAACCTGCTCACCATGAAGGCGTACAAATACGATAAAAAGGGCGTTCCAACTGAGGTGCCCATGCCTGCTTCCGAGAACCGGATCGCCGGTCTGCGCGCGTCCATGGCGGAGGCGGTCGCTGAGACCAACGAGGAGTTCATGGAGAAGTTCTTCAACGGCGAGGAGTTCACCCACGAGGAACTGGTAAAGGGAATTCATGACGGCGTGGCAAGCGGCGCTATCACTCCGCTGGTATGCTGCGCGAACGATACTCTGTCCGGCGTGGACATGCTGCTGGACGCGGTGGTATCTATGCTCCCCTCCCCGAACGAGCGTAAGCTGGAGCGCTGCGGCGGCGAGCTGCTGGATTATGACGAGAACAAGCCGCTGAAGGCGTTCGTGTTCAAGACGGTAGCCGACCCATTCGTCGGAAAGATCAGCGTGCTGAAGATAGTTCAGGGCAAGCTCACCGCAGGCGCTTCTGTTGTGAACGCAACGAACAGCGAGACTATCCGCGTTGGTAAGCTGCTGAAGCTCCTCGGCAAGAAGCAGGAGGAGATCCCCGAGGCATTTGCCGGCGATATCGTGGCTGTGGCAAAGCTGGAGGCAGCGACCAACGATACGCTGTGCGCTCCGGAAGCAGTCGCAGCGCTGGAGCCAACAAAGTTCCCCGAGGCATGCTATTTCCGCGCAGTAAACCTCGCTGACGGCGGCGACGAGGGCAAGCTGTCAGCGGCTATCCGCAGGCTTCTTGAGGAAGATCTCACACTTAAATATGTACACAACCACGAGACCCACCAGCGTATGATCGGTGGTCTGGGAGATCAGCATCTGGACGTTGCAGCGGCGAAGCTGAAGTCCAAGTTCGGCATGAATGTTGTGATGTCCGAGCCGAAGATCGCTTACCGCGAGGCTATCCGCAAAAAGGTGACTATCGAGAGCAAGTACAAGAAGCAGTCCGGCGGTCACGGGCAGTACGGGCATGTCAAGATAGAGTTCGAGCCTTACGACGGCGACGAACTGCTGTTTGAGGAGAAGATATTCGGCGGCAGTGTTCCCAAGAACTTCTTCCCCGCAGTTGAAAAGGGACTTCAGGAAGCTGCGGAGCATGGCTCGATAGGCGGTTTCCCTGTGGTAAGACTGAAGGCGACGCTCATCGACGGAAGCTACCACCCCGTGGACAGCTCCGAAATGGCGTTCAAGACTGCGGCTTCCATGGCGTTCAAGGACTGCATGAAGGAGGCTCAGCCATATCTTCTGGAGCCGGTGGACAGCCTGAAAGTCCTCGTGCCGGACGACAAGCAGGGAGATGTAATGAGCGTGCTTTCAAAGCGCCGCGGCTCAGTACTTGGCATGAATGCTGCGGACAACGGCATGACCGAGCTTGTTGCGGAAGCGCCCGAGGCGGAGCTTTCGGACTTTGCGCTGACATTACGCCAGATAACCCAGGGTCTGGGCGAGTTCACATCGGAGTTTGCGCGCTACGACATGCTTCCTCCGGGAACTGAGATAAAGTCCTGATTAAAATAGTATAGGCGGATCGGCGCGTGCGTGGTCCGCCTTTATTCTGACAATAAGAGGAGGGAAATACCATGGAAGCACAGCTTGACGGAATAAGGGAAATCCTTCCGGAGCTGACGATAAACGGGCAGGTGATCAGATTTCCCTGCAAGCTGAGCGAGATACCGGGCATTAAAACGGAGGTCAGACTGACCGGATATATGATTGCAGGCGATAACAGCTGCCTGGGATTTTCGCTGAACGGCGTACATATCGACGGCTCCCTGTATATTGCCGGCGACATTGCCGGAAGGACTGACCTGCTGGACGACAAGGTGGTAGGAATCGCAGTAAAGTCCCGCGACCCGGCGGTGAGAGCGCTTGAATTTGCCGGAGTCACCGCTGATTACACACTTGGCGAAGTGCTGACGGCGTTCGGTAAACCGGTCGAGAACTCCAACGGAGTGCTGACCTACTATTTCGATGATTCCACTCCCGGCGTGGTGTACCTGTTCTTTGACGGGAATGAGAAGTTTGAAAGGATCATAATCGACGTGAACTGTTCCTGAGCGAAAAAATCGGAAAAATTTGTTCCAGACCTCTTGACAAGGCGGATTTGATGTGATATAATAAATTTGCCGCATGTGCAGGGTGAGTTGTGCCCATTCACGGAAACAGCTCGTAAGCGCAGAAATGCAACCCCGACGCAGCGAGTCTGAATAAAAAGAGGTATACAAAATGTACGCAGTAATCGAAACAGGCGGAAAGCAGTATCAGGTCAAGGAAGGCGATATCGTCTTCATCGAGAAGCTCGAAGCCGAGGGCGAGATCACATTCGACAAGGTTATCATGGTAGGCAAGGACGACGGCGTTAAGGTCGGCGCTCCCTATGTTGACGGTGCAAGCGTAAAGGCTACCCTGCTGAAGAACGGCAAGGCTAAGAAGATCACCGTATTCACCTACAAGCCCAAGAAGAGCAGCAAGCGCAAGATGGGTCACAGACAGCCGTACAGCCAGGTAAGAATTGAAGCGATCAACGCATGATCTGCGGATAGTATTCGCAGTACGCGGCGGTTCGATATACGGCTTTGTGGTGACAGGGCACGCAGGCTACGGCAGCGAGGGCACTGATATCGTGTGCTCGGCTGTAAGCTCCGCGGTGATGCTGGTGTGCAATACCGTGACAGATTTCTTCCATGCTGACGCAGACGTGGCAGTGGGGGAGAACCGAATCGAACTTCGCCTGAACAGTTCTGACCTGCCCAGCGAGAGGCTTCTGGAGGCTTTCCGTGCACACATGGAGAGCATTGCAGAGGATTATCCCGGGGTAAAGGTTGAGATGAGGGAAGCTTGACTTCCGAATGATAACAGGAGGATTAAACAATGATCAAGATCAGTTTACAGTATTTCGCTCATAAAAAAGGTATGGGTTCTACCAAGAACGGCCGTGACTCCGAGTCCAAGAGACTTGGCGTAAAGCGCGCTGATATGCAGAAGGTCAATGCCGGAAGCATTCTGGTAAGACAGAGAGGTACACATATCCACGCTGGCAACAATGTCGGCAAGGGCTCTGATGACACACTGTTCGCTCTTATTGACGGCACTGTAAAGTTCGAGCGCCTCGGCAGAGATAAGAAGCAGGTAAGCGTTTACGCTGACTAATTTCTGCAATCTAATTAATCAACTGAGCCGGATTGCACAGATCCGGCTTTGGTTTTTATTTAAGGCAATGTTCAGCAGGCGGAGAAATCGGTTTTGGCGTGTCGCTGGCAGTTTTGCCTTAATTTACATGAAATAAAAGCAGTCACTCGTGAAATAACAAACAGTGAGGAAAGCGAGGCGGCAGAGAATGTTTGTTGACAAGGTCGAAATTTCTATCAAGGCAGGAAACGGTGGAAACGGAGCAGTGAGCTTCCACCGCGAAAAGTATGTTAATGCCGGCGGCCCCGACGGCGGAGACGGCGGAAAGGGCAGCGACATCGTTTTTGTCGCTGACGATAATCTTTCCACGCTGATCGACTTCCGGTACAAAAAGAAATACATCGCCCCGGACGGCGAAAACGGCGGTGCAAAGCGCTGTTCCGGCAAGTCCATGGAGCCGACGGTGATACGAGTACCGAGGGGCACGATAATCAAGGACGCCCACACCGGTAGGATCATGGCGGATATCTCCGACGACGAGCCGGTGGTAGTGGCAAAGGGCGGCAGAGGCGGCAAGGGCAACGCAAATTTCGCCACACCAACCCGTCAGATACCGCGGTTCGCGAAGCCGGGATTTCCCGGGGAAGCGTTTGATGTGATCCTGGAGCTGAAGCTGCTGGCGGACGTCGGGCTTGTGGGCTTCCCGAATGTGGGCAAGTCCACCCTGATAAGCGTTGTCAGCGCGGCAAAGCCAAAGATCGCGAATTACCACTTCACCACCCTGACCCCTGTTCTGGGCGTGGTGAAGCGAGGCGAGCAGTCATTTGTCATGGCGGATATCCCAGGTCTGATCGAGGGCGCAAGCGAGGGCGTGGGACTGGGTCATGCGTTCCTGAGACATGTGGAGCGCTGCCGTCTTATCGTGCACGTTGTCGATGTTTCCGGCATTGAGGGGCGCGACCCGAGGGAGGATTTTGACAAGATAAACCAGGAGCTTGCGAACTTCTCCGAGGAGCTTGCGGAGCGTCCGCAGATCGTCGCGGCGAATAAGTCGGATATGGCGACCGGGGAGCAGATAGAGCAGTTCCGCAGCTTTATCGAGGAAAAGGGGCTGCCGTTCTTCAGAATTTCAGCGGCAACCACCGAGGGCACAGACGCTCTCATGGACTGCGTTGCGCAGGAGCTTTCAAAGCTGCCGCCGCCCAAGAGGTTCGAGGTTCAGCCGCTGACGATGGCGGAGCTTCAGCAGATCGAGAACGAGAAGCACAGCTTCACCGTGCAGAAGATCGACGGTGTTTATGTCGTGGACGCTCCGTTCATGGCTCCGATACTCTCCACCTGCAATATGGACGATTACGAGAGTTTGCAGTATTTCCAGAGAGTGCTGCGTTCCAGCGGCATAATAGACGAGCTGGAGGCGCAGGGTATCCAGGAGGACGACCTTGTGTCGATCTATGATTTTGAGTTCAATTATGTTAGATAATTCCAGCGAAACCAACGTGTTTCCGAGGTAGAATAATGACATTCATCAGCGTGTTGCTCCGTGATCTTGAACGTTCCTCTCCTGGAAGCCGGGATACCGCTGTTCAGGTGCTGTCCATGCTCGGGGGTATATTTCCGGAACGTGCCCTGTTCGTCGGTGATGAGATACTGACGCCGAAGCTCATCAGCGAGAAATTCGGGTGTGAGCTGACCGCGGCATTTACCGATGAAGCCCGTGCAGAGCAGGGGAGCGCCGCAGGTCTTTGTTCCTCGGTAGTTCAGTTGTTTGAGCTTCCGGGCGAGGACGGCGGCTTTGACCTGATATGGTACAACGGCATTGTGGAGTTCGACGGCTGCGCCCAGCGGCTCGAGCAGCTGCGGCAGAAGCTGAAAAAGGGCGGTATGCTCGTTTATCGCGCGGTGA
>JALEOL010000076.1 GCA_022766785.1 Oscillospiraceae bacterium | reverse complement strand
GAACTTGGTTTCTCAGGCTCAATATAAGCGCATTAGCAAGAAACGCCTCATGTTCAGAGCCGCCCTCGAGCCTGCTCTCTTTCTTGACATCCTACTTGACCCCTTTTCCGTTTCACCTCAATAGTAAATGCTGTTGCCGTGTCGCTAAACTGTCGGGTACTTGACATATCAGCATATATGGTGTAGAATATAGAAAAGATTATATTTTTTGCACATTCGGTGTGCTAGTTTCCGGGCTGTGGGACATTCCCCCAGGCTCCACCACGGTTACCCAACGCATATTATGAGAACAGGAACACCCTCTGCTTCCCCCAGGGGGTATAAGTTTGAACGGGTAATTATCATACACAACAAAGAAAATCCTCTCAACACAGCAAAATCGCCGTCCCCACTACGGGGACGGCGAAAAAATTCGGATGTTTTGGCGCGGAAGGGCGAAGCCCACATTCAAGCGCCAAAATGTTGGCACCCCTTGTAGGAATCGAACCTACAACTGCCCCTTAGGAGGGGGCTGTTATATCCATTTAACTAAAGAGGCATATGAACACATCTCATAGTATAACACATCAGCCCGGGAATTTCAAGAGCAAATAAAAAAATTGGCGATTTTGCATAAATTTCACGGCTCGGTTTTGTCTGCACAAGAGAATACAGCATATCAGCCGGCGCATAATACACACAAAAGAAGCAAAAATTTTTCTTTACGACGAAGCAGAAATCATCGTTAGGTAAATTGAGTAACAGGGTTAAAGGCGCATTGCTGAGCGCTTTGCAGAGCCAGGATTTTAAGCGGTTACAAATTGGTGACAATTGTGAATAAATCAACAAGGAAAGATTTATACAAATTGCACATTGACGAAACCCCCTTGAAAATGTTATAGTGTTATACAAGGATATCTGTGTCCCGATGCACATTTATGCCTTGTAAGGTAACTCTCCCTCCGGAGCGATGATATTCCGGACGGGCGACATTATTAAGGAGGATTTTTATCATGAAAATCGCAAAGATTCTTTCCGCTGCAGCTGCTGCTGTTGTAGCTGTATCCGCTGTTGCAGTAAGCGCAAACGCAGACTTCCGTGCAATCACCGATGGTTCTCAGTACCTGCTGGCTGACGGCACAGGCAACTACGGTATCTGCCTGTTCTCCGACGGCACCAACAAGGACGGCATTCCCGCTATGTCCATTGACGGTCTCGACCTCTCCGCTATCACTCACGTTGCATTCACCTTCGATGTAATCGACGATGCTGACAACCGTGACTGGTGGGACGGCATGGGCGGCGGCGCTATCGTAGTATCCGCTCACTCCGACCTCACCACCAACGACGCTGACCTGTACAACAAGTACAACTGGGCAACCGCTGGCAACTTCTGGGGCGTTATCGATGAGGATCTCGGTCTTGAGACTCTTGACGCTGCTCAGGGTATCCAGGCAGTTAAGGTAGGCGACTACACCTATAAGATCGAAGCTGACGTTATCAACCCTGTTGCTAACGGCGACATCGGCAACCTCTCCCTGTACAGAGTATTCATGCAGGCTTGGAGCTTCACAATGTCCGATATCGAGGTAGTTAAGACCGAGCTGTCCGACTCCAACGGCAACCTGCTTGCTACATTCGACGCAAAGGGCAACGTTACTCTGGGCGGCGCAGCTGCTCCTGCTGAGGACACCACCGCTCCTGCTGACGACACCGCTACCGACGCAACAGACGCTGGCGCTTCCACAACAGCTCCTGCAAAGGGCTCTCCTGACACCGGCGTTGAGGGTGTAGCTGCAGTTGCAGGCGTAGCTATCGTTGCTGCTGGTGCAGTTGTTCTCTCCAAGAAGAGAAAGTAATTTCTGCCCGTCAAATCCATTGACAGAATATTTCCGGATATCTCAGAAATTTTTTTGAAATTTGCTGAAACTTTTTCCGGACTGGCCGTGACTACCGTAGTGCAATCAGGAAAATGAAAAAATCAAATTATTTTGAAACTTTTTCGGAACTCCTGATGACTACGGTCGTGAACGGCACGATTTCCGTTTATTACATCCGAGTGCCCGATAACTCAGAGATGTTTTAAAAAACAACATTAGGAGGACTATTATGTTAAGAAGAAGAATTCTTGCTTCTGCTATGGCTTCTGTAATGGCTATCGGCTCTGTTGCTGTTGTAGCTAATGCCGAGACCACTGCAGCAGCTACAACTCAGGCAAAGACCAAGGCTGACCTTGAGGCTTATGTAAAGAGCTTTGATTCCTTCAGATCCGGCAAGCTCAACGACTACGGTTCCATCTCCGGCGAGAAGTTCATGGACGCTATCGAGTATGCTGAGAACGTTATCGCTGACAGCAAGTCCACTCTGGACGACTACACCGTAGCTTACGCAATGCTCGAAGCTACTTACAACAAGCTCAAGATCTACACCGCTGAGGAACTCAAGGCTCTTCTCGACACCAACAAGAAGAACTACGAGGATGGCAACATCTACAACGAAGAGCTCGGCGATCCGATCTTCGAGGAGACCGGCTACGCTACCTTCGAGGACGCTTATGAGAATGCAGAAGCTTACCTCGGTTCTGCTGACAGCAGAAACATCACCGACGCTTACGAGGCTCTGGAAGCAGCTGCAAACGGCCTGTCCAGATACACTGTTGTTACCAAGGCACAGTTCAGAACCGCTCTGAAGGAATACGAGGCAATGCTCCAGAAGGAGTACGCTTACGAGTCCTGGAGAGTTGGCACAATGGCTGCTGACTGGGTAGACCTGAAGGCTGTTGCTGGCGAGACCGGTTACTGGGGCTATAAGGGACAGAACATCGCTTACGGCGTACTGTTCGAGCACCTCGAGTCCGCTAAGTCTTTCATCAACGACGCTTACGAGGAAATGGATGAGATCAAGAGCCTGAACAAGACTTCTCTCACCGAGATCGTTAAGGGTTACTATGCAGCTGTTAACGCAGTAGCAGTTATGGGCGCATGGAAGGCTGACGACACCAACCGCGGCTCCAAGTCCAATGTTAAGAAGCTCCTCGACACCTACCACAGCAGACTTGTATTTGATTACAAGACCTCGGACGCTAATGACCTGTTCGACGCTGTTGACACTGTTACCGACGGCAACCTGAAGGTTCTCATCACCATCAACAACGGTCAGTCCACCAAGTGGCTGGATCTCACCAAGGCTGATGACGCTGCTGAGTTTGCTGATTACGGTTCTTACTGGAATGGCACAAAGATCAAGTACACAGCTGACCCCGATCTCAACGGCGCTGGCGTTGATTCTTGGAAGCTCTCTTCCGCTGGTATTAACATAAAGGGCGGCGTTCAGTTCTACATTCCGCTCGACAACGACGGTTACTGGACCAAAGCACCTCTCACAACAACCAAGCCCGCTGGCAAGTACAAGCTGATCACCAAGAACGTAGAGGTTGATCTGACCGACTACATCAAGGTAGAGGCTGCTGATGTTGATGACGGCTTCGACAACGCTGACTTCAACAACGTTCTCGATGGTGACTACAACACCGCTGAGCCGTGGAACTCCGAGAGAATCGGTCAGTGGGGCAACGTTCAGGGTACAACCACTTCTTACAACGAGGACGGAATCCAGAACTCTGACGGTGTAACCGTTCCTGTAAGATCTGACCTCCAGTCCGCTATGGCACTTGCTGAGCTTTACCTCGCAGGCAACAAGGACGACATCGCTGATCCTTCCAAGAACCTTATCTACACTCTGGATACCACCAACGCTGTAGGCGAGGGCGCTGCTAAGGGCTCTTCCACCGAGTGGACAATGGTATATCGTTACCTCGGTTATGCTCTGCACGACAAGTACGACACTTCTTTCGATCTGTACACCAAGGCAGACGTTCAGAAGCTGATCGACTCCGCTTACGAGCTGGCTGAGAAGACCGGTGACGCTGCTCTGTTCGCAATCCGTCACAACGACCTCGTTGACGCTCGTCAGTTCGCTCTTGACTGGATCAAGGCAGCTAACAAGGACAAGAAGTACAAGGATAACTTCTCCGCTCCTGAGGTTAACGGCTTATGGTACACCTCTACCGATGTTTACAACATCCTGAACGGTTTCTACACCTCCCTCCTGAAGGAGTATGAGGCATTCAAGTACAGCTTCGAGGAAGTATATGTAAAGATCTCCGAGGTTAAGTCCATGATCGACGACGGCGATCTCCAGGCTACTGATACTCTCGTAGCTGCTCTCGAGGAGACTGCTTACAGACTGTCTATCGTTGGTTCCTTCGAGGAAGCATACGGTCTTGACAACGACGCATTCACTTCCGACAGATACTTCCAGGGCTTCAACCGTGTATTCACTTCCGGCGATGACTTCAACCTGGCTACTTCCAGAGACGCTGCTGGCAAGCCTGTAACAACCACGATCACCAAGCCCGACAACAACGCAGTTTCTAAGTCTCACAAGCTCCTGAAGGACGCTTACGAGGCTCTCCTCGCTGAGGTTAAGGCTCAGACTGAGGTTAAGACCGTTGTTGGCGATGTAAACGGCGACGGCGTAGTTAACGCTCTCGACGCTGCTGCTATCCTGAAGGCTGTTGCTGCCGGCACCGCTATCGACGTAGCTGTTGGCGACTACAATGCTGACGGCGTTGTAAACGCTCTGGATGCTGCTGCTATCCTGAAGGCTGTTACACAGGCTTAATCACCTGGTAAATTTCAACGTTTAGTTAATCTGTTCCTCCCCGGGGCGAAAGCCCCGAGAAGGAGCTTATTAAATAAGCTATAGAATAATATGGAGGAAAACTATATGAAGAAGATTTTATCTCTCGGCGCTGCTGCTGCAGTTCTGTCCCTGACAGCTGTTGCTGCTTCCGCTGCTATCACACCTGCGTTCTCTACCGACGCTCCTGTAGCTGGTGAGACCGTTACCGTTGAGATCGTTGCTACTGGCATGACTCAGGAAGCTACCACTTTCACTGTTGAGGCTTCTGAGAACCTCACTCTGACTGACGCTGTTAAGACCGATTCCGGTCTGGCTGAGTTCAACACCGAGACCAAGAAGTTCGCTTGGGCAGGTTCTTCCGTTCCTGCTGACGGCACTGTTCTTCTGACCCTCACCTACACTGTTGACGCAGCTGCTGATGAGTGGATCTCTGTAAAGCTCGTTCCCGATGCTGGATTCACAGACATCTCTGCTGACGCTATCACTGCTGGTGTAGTTGGCGGCGCTGACGATGTTACTATCGATGTTACTTCTGAGGAAGTTTATTCTTCTGAGGAGGAATCTTCTGAGGACGAGGGCGGTCTGACCACCACCGATGAGACTACCACTGTTGAGGAGTCCACCGAGGAGCCTGCTGATGACAACAAGGGCAACGACAAGGGCAACCCCTCTACCGGTGTAGCTCTGGCTGTAGTTCCTGCTGTTCTGGCTGGCGCTGCAATCGTAGTTGCTAAGAAGAGAAAGTAATCAGTAAACACTGAATGCTTCTAGTCTTATGACTTAAACACTAAACCCACTCCGCAAGGGGTGGGTTTTTTGTGGTTTTGAGGCTGTAAATTACTGGACTGTGTATTTTACTAAACTTTTTGAAAGATTTTTGTGCACAATAACGAACGGACTATATCACAGATTTAAAAAGGAGAAAATTGCCTAATTATTTCACGAGTGATCAAAAAGAAAATCAATATATAGAAGAAATACATGTGACAAGTGTACAGAAGCACTATATATAGAATGGAAAGGTTTTGTAGCTAAGGATTGGTCATGAAAACGGTTGGTTTTCGCAATTTATATAAAGTGACTAAAAAAATTCAAATCTTATTGACATTGACGGTTGAATTTGATATAATTAAAAGGGTATTTATGATGGCAGTGTTATGAAATTGTGTTAATTTCGTCGAAATCAAACAGACGCGAGGTAAGACATGAATAGTATTATTGACGCCAGAAACGTCTGCATGGATTTTAAAATCGGGGACGGAAGCATAGTTCACGCACTCAAGGGGATCAATATCTGTATCCCCCCCAACCGGCTGTCCGTACTCAGAGGACGCTCCGGCTCGGGAAAAACCACGCTGATCAATATCCTCGGCGCTCTCGACCGACCGACCTCCGGAGATGTGATGTTCCTGGATAAGGACATCACGAAGCTGCCCGACAAGGATCGGGACAGACTGCGGAGAGTTGAGATGGCGTTCGTGTTCCAGTCCGTGGCGCTGATCTCAACGATGACCGCGTTCGAGAACGTTGAGTTCGCACTGAGACTTACCGACATGCCGTATAAAGAGCGCGTCGAACGTGCAAGGCAGAGTCTTGTTCAGGTCGGTCTTGAAAAGCGAATGAACCACCGTCCCGGCGAGATGTCCGGCGGCGAGCAGCAAAGAGTTGCGATCGCACGCGCGATATCTCATTCGCCGAAGGTCATTTTTGCAGACGAACCTACAGCGGAGCTTGACTCACCAACTGCAATGGCAGTGATGAAGCTGTTCCAGGATATCGTCCGGCAGAACGATCTGACCATAGTGATGACAACTCATGACACGGCTATGATGGATATGGCTGATATCGTTTACACGCTGGAGGACGGCGTGATTTCCGACGTTGTGGAGAACGATCTCCGGCCGAAGGAGGGTGCCGATGCCTAAAAAGGTGATGCTGGCGCCGCCTGAGAACATCATGGTGCAGGCAGAGAACCTCGTAAAGATCTACAAATCAAAGGACGTCGAGGTAATGGCGCTCCAGGGGCTTGACCTGACGGTAGAGCGCGGAGAGCTTATGGGGCTGATAGGGTCCAGCGGCAGCGGCAAATCCACGCTGCTGAACATGCTGGGCGGGCTTGACAGACCCTCGGCAGGAAGCCTTTTCGTTGATGGAGTGGATCTGCTGAAATTCAATGAAAAGGATT
The DNA here is from genome assembly GCA_022766785.1 of Oscillospiraceae bacterium. Taxonomy (GTDB): domain Bacteria; phylum Bacillota; class Clostridia; order Oscillospirales; family Ruminococcaceae; genus CAG-115. The sequence continues at coordinate 17,024 of JALEOL010000076.1, read as the reverse complement.
TCATAGAGTACAAGCGGAAAACGGTGGGCTTCGTCTGGCAGAACAACGCCAGGAACCTTATCCCGTACCTTACCGCGAAGCAGAACGTCGAAATGCCGATGCTTCTCTCCGGCTACTCCGGCAGAGCGCAGCGAGCGAACGAGCTGCTGGATATGGTGGGGCTTTCCCACAGGAAGAACAGCCGGCTGGATCAGATGTCCGGCGGGGAACAGCAGAGGGTGGCTATCGCGATAGCACTCGCAAATAATCCTAAGCTGCTTCTTGCTGATGAGCCTACCGGTTCGGTGGATACGGCAACATCAAAGCTTATCCTGGACGTGTTCAGGGAACTGAACCGCTCCATGGGTGTAACGATTATCATTGTTACGCATGATACAAAGCTGTCGGCGCAGATAGACCGCGTCGTTGCAATACGCGACGGCAAGACCTCTACGGAGCTTGTGCGCAGGCAGGGGACGCTGAAGTCTTTCGGGGAGCTGTCGGAGGAGCAGTCGGCTCATGAGGAGCTGACCGTGCTCGACCGCGCCGGGAGATTACAGATCCCGAAAGAGTATCTTGAGGAACTCGGGCTTAAAGGCGGCGATAAAGTCCGCGTGGAGCTTGAGGAAGGCAGGATCTCAATTTACCCGAGAGGGTATGACAGGTAAACGATCGGGAGGGAGAACCCGATTTGCTGCAAAGCATTTTCTAGGAAAGGTGGATTACACTGTGGCAAAAGAGCGAAACATGAAGCTGAAAAGAGTTGCGTCACTGTTTATGTCGGCTGTGATGGCAACAACTCTGGTTCAGATTCAGCTGGCGCCTGGCGCTGCTGCGGAGGACTCGTTTGAAACGAATGCTACCGACGTGGACAGCTACAGCATAGTCAGCAACAAGAACGCGTACAGAAAGTACATACAAAGATATCCTGATGCGATCAAGCCGATGGAGGAAGTCACCATTGACGTTACTGATTTCGATCAGAGCGGCGAGGCTGACGTAAAGCTCGAAAGCTATGAGGGCGAGGATAACTGCGTTGCATGGGTGGACTGCGAGGGTACCCTCACATGGCATTTCGATGTTAAGACCGCCGGTCTTTATAATCTTGAGATGCTGTATCACCCGATAACAGCAAACAACACGACTATCGAAGTCGAGCTGAAGATCGACGGCGAGTATCCCTTTGATGAGGTAAAGCTGGTCGAGCTTGACAGATACTGGCAGAACGAGACCGCGATCGGCCGCGATTCAAGAGACAACGACCAGCGTCCGAAGCAGATCCAGTACAACACCTGGGTCACTTATCCGATAAAGGATAAGGACGGACTTATCAACACTCCTTATTTCTTCTACCTTTCCGAGGGCGAGCATGACATCTCCCTCACCGGAGTAAAGACAAATCTCTACATCAAGGGAATGCGCTTCTTTAACTCAGAGGAGCTTCCCACATACGCTGAAATAGCTCCCTCTCAGGCTGAGATCGACGCTACCCCCAGCGTAGGAGAGAGCGGTGGATTTATACAGGGCGAGACTCCTGCTTATACCACCTCGTCTACTCTCTATCCTACATACGACAGAACGGATTCCTCCGTTTACCCCTCCGACCCGGTAAAGAAGCGCTACAACACCATTGGCGCCGATACCTGGGATCAGGCGGCTCAGGCTATCACCTGGCAGGTGGAGGTGCCCGAGGACGGATACTACAAGATCCGTATGAGATGCCGTCAGAGTACGATGCGCGGATTTTTCTCCAACCGCCGCGTCTACATAAACGGCGAGGTTCCCTGCCAGGAACTTGACGACGTAAAGGTGCAGTATGATCCGAACTGGCAGACGGTAGACCTTACCGACGCAGACGGAAACCTCATCTATGTCAAGATGAACAAGGGCTGGAATACGATCACACTCGAGGCTGTGCCCGGCGACATAGGCGCAGTTATGGAGCGTCTTGACGACCTCATATTCGAGCTGAACTATTATTACAGACGTATACTCATGATCACTGGTCCCAGCCCGGACGAGTACAACGACTACTACCTGGAGGATCAGATCGAGGGTCTGTTCGACTTCTTCCAGAAAGCTATCGATACTCTTTACAACGAGAAGGCGGGTATCGAGGCGCTGACCGGCGCAGGTTCCGAGGCTTCCACGCTCCAGACCATGGCGGTCATTCTACAGATGGCGGTTGACGAGCCTGAGGATCTTCCCCAGATGCTTTCTTCCATAAAGGATCAGATCTCCGCTGTTTCCGCGTGGATGAGAGACTACCGTGATCAGCCTCTTGAGATAGACTACATTGAAGTCAAGTCTTCAAGCGATAAATTCCGCGACAGCGGTTCGAACTTCTTCCAGGCGTTCGCATTCGGTTTCCAGGCGTTCATCGGCTCCTTCTTTGAGGACTACACCTCCGTGTCTGACTCCACAGGCGCAGAAAAGGTGCTCAATGTCTGGGTATCCCTCGGCCGTGACCAGGCTACAGTTGTAAACGAGCTGGTAAGCTCCGAATACAACCCGACTCACGACACTAAGGTAAACATCTCCCTGGTACAGGGTGCCGTTCTCGAGGCGACCCTCGCCGGCAAGGGTCCTGAGGTCGCACTGTTCATCGGCGGCGACTTCCCTGTAGTCTGCGCGTCCAGAGGACTGCTCATAAATCTGAAGGAGCAGCCCGGTTATGACAGCGTTGTAAGCAGATTCACAGAAGATGTTACGACCCTTTATGAGTTCAACGGCGGCGTTTACGGTCTGCCCCTCACCGAGAGCTTCCCGATGCTGTTCTACAGAACAGACGTACTGGAGGAGCTTGGCTACACCGCTCCTCCCGAGACATGGGACGATCTCATCAACATGCTGCCGGATATCCAGAGAAAGTACCTTGAGGTAGGTCTTATCCTGCCCTCCAACATCTCCTCTCAGGTATTCGATGCAGGTAACACCTTCGTTCTGCTGATGATGCAGACCGGACAGGATTTCTACAACTTCGACGAGGCGAGCGGTCAGTACATCTCCACAACATTTGATACTGAGGCTGCTGTCTCTGCGTTCACAAAGTGGACTGATTTCTACACGATCTACGACTTCGACCAGACCTACGACGCATTCACACGTTTCAGAACCGGTGAGATGCCGATACTTCTCCAGAACTACACATTCTACAACCAGCTGAATGTTGCGGCGCCTGAGATCAAGGGTCTGTGGTCATTCGCTCATGTTCCCGGCTCTTATGTATATAATGAAGACGGAACAAAGCAGAAGAACGACGACGGAAGCTACAAGATCAACTACACTGCAAACTCCGGTTCCGCAGGTGCGGTAATATTCACAAGCTGCAAGGACGTTGACGCAGCCTGGAACTTCATCGACTGGTTCACCACTACAGACGTTCAGGTAGAGTACGGTACCACGATCGAGGCTATCATGGGTCCGATGGGACGTTACGATACCGCAAACACTGAAGCGCTCGGAAAGCTCAGCTGGTCAACAGCCGAGTACGAAAAGATCAGCGACCAGATGTCACATCTGAAGGAAGTGCCGATCATTCCGGCTTCCTATGCTGTTACCAGAAACGTTTACAACGCATTCAGAGCAGTAGTAAACAACCAGAAGAACCCCAGATACCAGCTCAGCTCCTACAACAGAGACATCAACTCCGAGATTGTAAGAAAGCTGACAGATCTCGGCTATTACAAAGGTTGATCTATTTTATCCCACCCTCCGGAGAGCCGGAGGGAAGGGATAGATTACCAAAACAAAAATAGGAGGAATCAGCTTGTTCGGTAAAGAAAAATCGCAGTATATCGAGGACAGCAAGTTCAGATATACGATGCGCGAGGTTAAGAAGAACGGCAGCGCCTACATACTGGCTCTCCCATACTTCCTTTTGTTCCTGATTTTTACGGGCATTCCGGTTGTTATCTCTCTCCCTGTCGGATTTACGAACTTCAACATGGTTCAGTTCCCTCAGTGGGTAGGTCTCAGCAACTTCTATACCCTGTTCCTTCAGGATGACGTATTCCTTATCGCTATCCAGAATACACTGGTGTTCGCGATAATCACAGGTCCTGTCAGCTACATCATGTGCTTCCTGCTGGCATGGCTCATCAATGAGATGCCCGGTCCGCTCAAGACAGTGTTTACCTACATATTCTACGCGCCTACCCTGGCAGGTAACATCTACGCGACATGGCAGCTCATCTTCTCCGGCGATACCTACGGCTTCCTTAACTCCACTCTCATGAGCCTAGGTCTTATCAACGGCGCTCAGCAGTGGCTGACCGACGCAAGATACATTCTCATGTGCGTTATCATCGTACAGATGTGGATGTCCCTTGGTGCAGGCTTCCTTTCACTGCGTGCAGGCTTCCAGGGCATCGACAAATCCGGCTATGAGGCTGGCGCTATCGAGGGTATCAAGAACCGCTTCCAGGAGCTTATCTACATTACTATCCCGGCTATGGGTCCGCAGCTTCTGTTCGCGGCTGTAATGCAGATCACATCTTCCTTCACCGCCGGTGATATCGGAAGATTCCTGACAGCGTTCCCGTCCACCGACTATGCAGCGCACACGATCATGACCCACGCGTTCGACTACGGCTCAGTCCGTTACGAAATGGGTTACGCCTGCGCGATATGCTTCATACTCTTCATAGTCATGATCGTTGTAAACAACGTTATCCGGAAGGCTATGGCCGGAATTCTGGATACATAAGGAGGACGGAAGATGCGCATTATCAAGAAAAGAAAAAAGTGGGGAGGCTCCCGTGGCGGCGATATAGCGATATTTATTCTGCTTGTTCTTATCGGTCTGTTCATGATCTTCCCGATATATCTGTCAGTAGTTCAGTCGATAAAGCCGTCTGAGGAGCTGTTCGTATTCCCTCCGAAGCTTTATGTACAGCGTCCCACCGCCCAGAACTTTGAGGACATGCTCAAGGTAGCAGGCAGCTTGGACGTACCGTTCTCCAGATACGTTTTCAACTCTGTATTCGTTTCTGTAGTAGTAACTGTGGCGCAGCTGTTCCTTTCCTCCTCTGCCGCTTACGTTCTGGCAAAGGTAAGGGCGCCCGGCGTCAAGGCAATGAACAAGGTGATCGAGATCGCGCTGCTGTTCACATCGTCTGTAACCTTCATCGTGCAGTACATCGTTATGGCGATTCTCGGTATGATCGATACCTACTGGGCGATCACGCTTCCTTATATAGCTACCCCGATGGGTCTGTTCCTTATGAAGCAGTTCATGGGTCAGATACCGGAGAGTATGATCGAGGCGGCAAAGCTGGACGGTGCAAGCCATATGAGAGTTTGCTGGCAGATCGTTATGCCGAACGTTAAGCCTGCGTGGCTGACGCTGATGATCTTCGCGTTCCAGGGCGCATGGCAGATCACTGGTTACCTGTTCGTATACAGCGAGCAGCTGAAGCCTATTCCTATCGTAATGCAGCAGATAGCAGCGGCAGGTATAGCCCGTACGGGCGTGGCGTCAGCGACAGTCGTCGTGCTGATGCTGCCGCCGATGATCCTGTTCCTTATCCTGCAGAGCAACGTCGTTGAGACGATGGCTCATTCAGGTCTGAAGGACTAAGCCGCAGGAATTCCCGGGTGTTCCCGGAAGGTATTCTATTTACGAAAGGATGATTTTGAGTGCCATCAATCAAGCGCATGGCAGCAAGGGTCTCTGCGGCGGTTATGGCTGCGGTAACACTAACGACCACGGTTGCCTATGCAGATGAGCCTTATACCGGATACAATTACGACTGGTGGGGCGACCCCGTTCCTTCCCAGAACGGTTACGTCGTTGACCAGATCTACACCGGAAACGACATGGGTGCAGGCCCCCTCACAGAGCCGAGCGACATGTTTTTCTCCGACAACGAGGATCTGTTTATCGCTGATACCTCTTATAAAGCAGAGGGCGCGACAGACTCCATGAAGGGAAGGATCGTTGTAACAGACAGCGATTTCAACCTCAAGTTCACAGTCGAGTCGCTGGATTTCTCCGCCGTTCAGGATTGGTATGATATCAAGGAAAGCGAGCTGAAGTCAGGCGCGATCACACAGGCGGATTACAATAAGTACACAAATCCCTATTTCAACGGCCCCACGGGTGTATACGTTGATACAGACGAGGGTGTTGATACTATCTATGTTGCCGATAACGCGAATGACCGCGTGGTACAGTTTGCGATCGACGAGATAGGCAGCGATGATCACAAGCTGGCAGTCGGCAAGGTGCAGATGGTCTATACAAGACCAGCCAGCAACATGTACGACGCTTCGATAACCTTTAACCCCGACAAGGTGCTGGTAGACGCTGCAAAGAACGTTTATATCTGCATCAAGTCCATCACCAAGGGCGCGGTCGTTTACTCCAAGGAAGGCGACTTCAACGGCTACTTCGGTGCGAACCGAGTTGAGGCTACCGGCGAGGTCATCATGAACGCTTTCTGGAAGCTGATATTCAACCGTGAGCAGGCTAAGAGAATGAGAAGAAGCGTTCCGGTCGAGATATCCAACTTTGATATCGACAACGACAACTTCATCTACACGGTAACAGAGTCCAAGACCGTTACCACCGACGTACTGAAGAAGCTGAACTCAGCCGGCACGAACATTTTCACGAACCTCGGCTACTCCGATTACACGTTCGGCGACTACCTGACGAAATACTACCGCAACAAGACCTACACCTCCCAGATAACCGATGTTGACGTTGATGAGAACGGAGTTATAAACCTGCTTGACGTTGCTACCGGACGCGTGTTCCAGTATGACGATGAGTGCCAGCTGCTGTTCATCTTCGGCGGTCTGGGTCAGCAGAAGGGTACCTTCACGACGCCTAACGCCGTGGAGAGCCTGGGCGACAAGATCTACGTCCTCGACGGACGTAAGGCAAGCGTAACGGTGTTCAAGCAGACGGAGTTCGGTGCGATAGTCCACAACGCTATTGCGCTGTTCAACAAAGGTAAGTACGAAGAAGCCCGTGAGCCGTGGGAGGAAGCGATCCGCCGCGACAGCAACTACTGGCTCGCATATATCGGTCTTGGTAACGCGTACCTCAACGAGGGCGACTATGAGACCGCGATGAAGTACTTCTACTACAACTCCAAGACAGGCTACAACGACGCTTTCAAGAGCTGGAGAATGAACTTCATCAGAGATAACTTCACGCTGTTTGCCATTATCATCGTTGTGCTTATCATTGCGATCTATGTGATATCCTCTATCAGGAACAAGAGGAGGATCAAGCGGCGTGCCGAGCAAGAACGTATCTTCAAAGAACGCAACAAAGGAAAGGAGGACGTCTGATATATGAGATTTGATCTTGATATGCCGGCATGGAAATGGCCGTTCTACATCATGCGTCACCCTTTTGAGGGCTTTGAGGATCTCAGATGGAAAAAAGCCTATAACATGAAGGTGGCACTCGTTATCGTTGCACTGCTGTTTATAGTAAGCGTGTGCAGCGAGCTGATGACGGGCTTCCTGTTTGAGAACAGGACTGTCAAGGTGTTCAACATCGTGCCGATAATCATTCGCACGATCGTTATCTTCTTTACATGGGTAGTCGGAAACTGGGCGCTGTGCACCCTGTTCGACGGCGAGGGTACCATGAAGAACATCTGCGTTAATACCGCGTATGCGCTGGTGCCCTACATCATCGGTCAGGTGATCAACATAATCCTCAGTAACTGCCTGCTCAGAACCGAGTCTGCGTTTATCACGTTCGTGTCATATGTGACAATTCTCTGGACAGCCGTGCTGCTGATATCCGGCATGAAGACAGTCCATCAGTATTCGATACCCAAGACGCTTCTGTTCATGCTTATCACCCTCCTTGCTATGGTGGTTATCCTGATACTCATCGTTCTTCTGGTATCGCTGTTCCAGCAGGTTTATGTATTCGTATACTCGATCTACACCGAGCTGCTCTACAGAAACGCAAACCTGGAACCCACGGCGCTTGTATTCATAATGATCGGCGTTGTCGTTGCTGTTCTGGCTATCATCTTTGCGTCCTACACAGCATTCGAGAAACATAAGATCGCCAAGGAACGCAAGAAGCTTAATTCCTGATCAAGAAGCATTGAAACAGCCGCTGATAACTTTGAGAAGGCGGCGCAAATATAGAAAATGGTGGTGTAAAAATGCTACATATTCGCAAGAAAATACTTGTCGGAACACTCTGCGCCAGCATGGTGCTTTCGGCGAGCCAGAGCGTTGCATGGTCTGAGAATTCAAGCATGACAGCGGAAGCCGGCACAGCAGAGTCCGGCACCTCCGAGGCGGACGAGACTACAGCAGAAGGCACTTCCACAGAGGCAGAGGACAACTCCGACGCCGAAGAAGTAAAGGAGCCTATCACCGAGGAGGGCGAGCTTGCAAAGTGCGAGCTTGTCGCTTCCAACTCGAATTTCGAGCTGTATGTCAATATGGAAACCGGTCTGTTTGCATTCCGCACGGCTGACGGAGACCACACATGGTGGAGCAATCCCTACAACGCGGACGAAGACCCCAAAGCAAATAATTCCAAGAAGGATGACCTGAAATCAACTCTGGTAGTCAACGCCGTAAAGGTAACTGATACCGACTCTCCCTCCACGCCCCTGCGTTCATTCTCGAACGGCGAGGTTTCCGTGACCAAGGTCGAGAACGGTTTCCGTGCGGAGTACCACTTCCCGACCGAGGGTATCTGGATCCCGTACTACATTACCCTGAAAGACGACTACATTGAAGCTTCCATCGCTGTGGACGAGATCTACGAGGTGGAGATCCAGGGCGACAAGGAGGGCAGCACCTCTGTTGACAGCAACGGTATCCGTTCTGTTGTTGATGTGAACTTCCTCCAGGATCTGGGTGCTGCATACTCTGATGAGGAGGGCTACATTATCACACCCGACGGCTCCGGTGCTGTGATAAACTTCAATAACGGCAAGGCAAACACCAACCTCTACACCCAGAGGATCTACGGCAGAGACCTTGCAAAGAGCCAGGATATGGCTCCCGCAAAGACCGAGCAGGCATACCTTCCGATCATGGGTATCGTAAGAGAGGACAACGCCCTGCTGGAGGTAGTCACCGAGGGCAGCGCCTACGCGACAGCAAACGCGTCAGTCAGCGGTCAGAAGGCTACAAGCTACAACTCCGCATGGTTCAACTTCCAGCTGAGAGCTACTGACACCTATTACATGGGCGGTCAGAACGCGCAGCCCCTGAACGCTTATCAGGAGAACAAGATCCCGGAGAGCCGCCTTACAGTGAGATACTATCCGATTGTCAAGGACAACGTAAGCTATGTTGACGTTGCAAAGCGTTATCAGCAGTATCTCGTTGAGGAAAAGGGCCTCACCAGGGTGGAGAAGGAAGAAGCTCCGCTTTACCTTGACGTTTACGGCGGTACTGTAAAGCAGCAGTCGATCCTCGGTTTCCCGGTAAATCTGGAGACCGCGGCAACAACCTACGAGCAGGCTAAACAGATACTCCAGGAGCTGAACAACAACGGCGTGGGCAACATAATCCTAAGCTACGAGGACTTCAACGCCGCCGGCATAACAAGCAGGATATCCAATTCCGTTGACTATTCCGGCACCCTCGGCGGTAAGAACAAGTTCAAGGAACTGAAGAGCTACTGCGAAGCTAACAACATAATCCTCGCTCCCAGCGTAGACCTGATGAACTACGAGCGCAGCGGAAACGGCTACACCAAGACCGGCGCTTCCTCGATAGCTATCACAAAGGCTTACGCTACACAGGGAGTTTACGAGCTGGCGTTCGGCACTCCGCATGACACCAGAAACAGCTGGTACATTCTCTCGCCGGCTTATTTCCAGAAGGTTTACGGCGAGGTGGTTTCCAGCTACACCAAGGAGGGAATGCAGGCGATCTCCGTTGCTGACGGCACTAACATGCTTTACAGCGACTACACCGCCAATTCCGCAAGGACGACCTCCCGTCAGCAGGCGATCAACAACCTTATCGAAGGCTATAAGATGATCAATCAGAGCAATCTTACCTTCGTGGCAGGCGCAGCAAACGATTATGCGCTCCCCTATGTTGATTACCTGAAGGACGTTCCGCTGTACAGCAGCAACTTTGATGTATACGACTACGATATACCGTTCTATGAGCTGGTTATCCACGGCTATATCCCGTACACAACAAAGGCGAAGAATGCAAGCTCCAGCGCAGACGAGCTTTTCGTTTACTCCGTGGTAACAGGCACTCCGCTGCATTACGAGGTAATGTATCAGGATCCCAACGAGTTCACCGACTGCTCTTATGATGAGCTGTTCTACACCTACTACAGCGGCTGGGTTTCTGATATCTGCACTGAATACAAGTTCATGCAGAAGTATGTGCTTCCTCTCACCGATGAGACGATCGTGGACTTTGAGCGTATCGACAGATACAATTACAGGTCTGTCTTCTCTGACGGAACTGAAGTCGAGGTAAACCTCAAGACTCTCCAGATCTATATCAACGACACCGAGGTAAAGCTTACCGATTTTGAAACGAAAGGAGCGACAACTGACTGATGAATGATGAACTTGAATTCGGAACTGCAGCCGGCAGCGATACTCCAAAGACCGCAGTCGAACTGAACAAGCAGACAGAGTCAGTGCCCGAAGCGCCAGTGCAGAGGGTGTCAGCTCACAACACCGCCGCAGCCGCTGCGTTCAACGCGGCGAATGAGGAGGTGGATATCCGCCGCCGCGGGGGTGAAAAGGCTCAGGTCAAGATAAAGACCACAAAGATCCCCTACGAGAAGAAAAAGGGACTTTACGGCTACGGCTTCATTGCACTGTGGTTCATAGGAACACTGTGGCTGTTCATTATCCCGGTACTCACATCTCTGTGGTATTCACTGTGCGATACCCAGCTGCTTGCAAAGGCTGACGCACTTGAGAAAGGCATGACCTCCGCCGGTATCTACACCGAGTGGAACGGCTTCAAGAACTTCGTCAACGCGTTCACCGTTGATACCGAGTTCCTGCCGAAGCTGGGAAACTCGCTGGGCGAGATACTCCCGAACACGATCGTTATCATGATCTTCTCGCTGTTCATCGCCGTTATCCTGAACCAGAAGTTCAGAGGAAGGACCCTCGCCCGTGCGATATTCTTCCTGCCGGTGCTGATCGCGACAGGCCCTGTCATCAGCGTAATCAACGGTGATATGACATCGCAGGGTATTTCCGACGCTTCCCAGTTCAGCACACTGTTCAAAACAGACCTTGTAACGGAGCTGATGGAGTTCATCGGTATCTATAATATCAACCAGACGTTCACTGATGTCATAAAGAACATAACGTCAGACGTCCTGAACCTGGTATGGAACTCCGGTATCCAGATACTGATATTCCTTTCCGCTTTGCAGACCATTCCTCCGTCAGCGAAGGAGGCTGCGAGCATCGAGGGCGCTACGGCGTGGGAGTTCTTCTGGAAGATCACATTCCCGTACATCTCCCCGATGATCCTTTCCAACCTGGTTTATACCGTTATCGACGCATTCGTATCCACCGACAACCAGGTAATGGAATACGTTCTCAAGCAGTCAGGTAACTGGGAATACGGCTATGCCGCGGCTCTCGCGTGGATCTACTTCGCAATAGTCGGAGCGTGCCTGGGTCTTATCTGCGTGATAATCAACAGGTTCGTTTACTACGAGAATGATTAAGGAGGTCAGAGAAGTGACAGAAAACGAATTCGATATCAATAATGTTGCTGATCAGCCTGCTGAAAATGTAACAGAAACTGCTGAACCCACAGCAGAGGCTATTGCCGAGACCATAGCGGACATCAACACCAGCGCCGCTGTGGCAGTAGCACCCATCTCCGCCCCCGCAAAGAAGGAAAAGAAGCGCAAAAAGGACGAGTACCGTGTAAGCAACTTTGATATAATCAGGAACTATCACAGGTACACCGCCAAGGAGAAGAAGCACTACAAGTATCTGTTCTGGAAAAGGATCGCGAGCTATGTATGGCCGTTCTTCCGTGCGCTTATCATCTTCGGACTTTCCTTCGTAATCCTGTATCCTATCCTCTACATGATCTCCACATCAATAAGACCCCAGTCTGAGATGAACGACCCGTCCATCATGTGGATACCCAAGACGATACGTTTTGAGAACTTTGCCGAGGTGTGGAAGGCAATAAACTATCCCGGAACGATCTGGTACACAATGGTACTGAACATCGTATCCTCTGTGCTCCAGGTAGCGACCTGCGCACTCACCGGCTACGGCTTTGCGAGGTTTAAGTTCAAGGGCAAGAATTTCTTCTTCGCACTGGTACTGCTCCAGATCATCGTGCCGGTACAGATCATACTCATTCCGCAGTATTCACAGTTCAGATATTTCGATATCTTCGGACTGTTCAACGCCCTCACCGGCGACTCTCTGAACCTGGTAGGAACCAACTTCGCGATGTATATCCCGGCGCTCATGTGTAACGGTATCAGAGCCGGTCTGTTCATCTACCTGTTCAGGCAGTTCTTCCGCGGACTTCCCAAGGAGCTTGAGGACGCTGCGTACCTTGACGGCTGCGGCCCGTTCAAGACTTTCATCAGCGTAATGGTACCGAATGCTGCAAGCTCATTCCTGACAGTATTCATCTTCTCGATCGTATGGTACTGGAACGACTACTATGTATCCTCCATGTACTTCAACGACTCCAACACCATTGCACTCAAGGTAAACAACATCACGAACATCATCTCGATGTACCTGGATAACCAGGTCGGCGTTGCCACGGATTATGTTGTATGGATGGAAGCAGCCTGCCTGCTTGCGATCGCACCTATCGTTATCATGTACATCTTCTTACAGAAGTACTTCACCGAGGGTATCGCAAGAGCCGGTCTTGCAAACTGATCGCCTATCAGAATATTCAGCCCCGGGGTCGCTCGGGGCTGTTTGCTGTATAGGGAGAGGAAGAAAGGGCAGGCTATTCATGACGCGCTGACCAAAGCCTGTCAAATTCTGACCTGTCAGTTCTCTTATGTGAACGGGCTGACTGAATGTCACTAGTGCGATTTCATACCATACCAAGCTGGAAAGGAACAGAGAAATGAGATTTGTTGAGATATTCACCGACGGAGCGTGCAGCGGAAATCCCGGCCCCGGCGGTTGGGGAGCGATCCTGCGCTGCGACGGAAAAGAAAAGGAGCTGTCCGGCGGAGAGGCTCACACCACCAACAACCGCATGGAGCTGAACGGGGTGATAATGGCGCTGTCCGCGTTGAAATACCCCTGCAAGGTGCGGCTCACCACCGACAGCAAGTATGTTGTGGACGGCGTGACCAAGGGCTGGGCAAAGAGCTGGCGGAAAAAGGGCTGGAAGAAATCCGACGGCAAGCCGGCGCTCAACCCCGACTTGTGGGGACAGCTGCTCGACCTGCTTGATGTGCACGAGGTGGAGTTCTGCTGGATAAAGGGTCACGCCGGTCATGAGGAAAACGAACGCTGCGACCGACTGGCGGTTTCCCAGAGGGACTTCCATTCCGGAAAGTAGCACATCTGGGTGGATCGTTTCGGCATAATTGACCTGTATTTTAGGGATAATTTCTTAAAACAGTAGAAATCAGTCGCAAAATATGTTATAATATATATAGTATTTTTCTCTATTCAAAAGATACATAAAAAGGTCTGGGAGGAAAAAATGGATACACAATGGATCAATTTCTTTGATATCAGCTTCAAGTGTCAGGCGCTTGCGCTTGCGGTGGTTCTGCTGCTGTTGATTGATTTTGTCAGAAGTAAGAAAATGCCGCTGCGTTCATCAAAGGTGTTCCTCTGCTTTATGTCGGTGTGCCTGTTCAACCTGTTTTCAGAGGTGGCAAGCATTTATACCTTGTATAACTATAAGACAGTGCCGCCCTTGGTGAACAGACTGGTTCACACCATGTTCTATTGCAGCATTGAGATGATCGCGATGACGCTGTTTCTGTATGCGTTTTATCTGATTGGGTCGCAGAAGCGTTTCTCAAAGAGGCAGACGCTGTTGTGCATGGTTCCGTTTGTTATTGCTGCCATCGGTTCATCATTCACGGACATATACTATGTCGTTGACGAACGCGGTGCATATTCCCACGGTCCGTCTGTAACTATACTGTATACGTCTATCGCAGTTTACGTTATCGGTACATATGTTCTAATGCTGAAAAAGAACAGAGATTGCTGCCACACCGATGTGGCAGATGTTATGAAACGTGCCAGGATCACTGTTGCAGTTGGTCTGGGGATATGGATAGTGGTTGCGCTGATACAGCTCATTACAAAATACCTGCTCATTTCCTCTATTGGAAACTGCCTTATGGTGCTGTATATCTACCTTTTCCTGGAAAATCCCAAGCGCTATGAGGACGAGGAAACAGATACCCTGAACAGGCAGGCGTTTCACATCATGGTGCCGGAAATGCTGGCTCGCAAGAAAACTTTCTGGCTGGTCAGCTTTACGGTGGACGACAACGAGCGTATAACCAAAAGCATGGGATATGACCTGATGAAAGTGATACTCCGCACCGTTGCCAATATCCTGCAAACGGTAATGCCGAGGTCAAGATTCTACCACTCCAGAAGCAACACCTTGTCGGTGTTCATCTCTGACCGGGAGCAGCTGGACGCTCTGCTGAAAAAAGCCGGCAGCGCGGATTTCGAGATACCGTACTGCGGCGGCAGCTTCAGACCGCAGTATCACATTGCGGTGCTTGAATTCCCGAAATACGGGGCAACTCCGGACGAGATATATGACACCATGGATTATCTTGTGTCCCACCACCAGAAGCATGACAACGGACTGGTGTTCTGGGTAGACGACGAGACTATCAGGAACAAGAATTACTCAAAGCAGGTACTTGCTGTGCTGACAAAGGCAGTGCGTGAAAAGGCGTTCAACGTTGTTTATCAGCCGATATGGTCGTCGGAGGCGCGCCGGTTCGCGTCCGCGGAGGCTCTGGTAAGGCTTCAGGACTGCGGCGAGCTGGGCTTTATCTCTCCGGAGATATTCATACCCATGGCGGAGCAGCAGGGCATGATAGACGAGATAGGAAACATAGTATTCGAGAAGGTGTGCAGCTTTGCCGCAGAAAACCGCCTGTGGGAGAAGGGCATAAACTACATCGAGGTGAACCTCTCCGGTATGCAGAGCGTTGACCCGGGGCTTCCGGCGCAGCTTTCGGCGGTAATGCAGAAATACGGCATCGACCCGAAATTCATCAACCTGGAGATAACCGAGACCGCCTCCATTGACGGCGGAGAGCTGCTTGACGCGAACATGAAGAGCCTGCGCAGCCTGGGCTGTCACTTCTCCATGGACGACTTCGGCACGGGTTATTCCAACCTGGCGCAGATGGCGCGCGTGCACTTTGAGCTTGTGAAGCTGGATAAGAGCCTTATCTGGCCGGCGTTCGGGGAAAATCCCGAGGAGCCTATGGTTATCCTTGAAAGCTGCATTACCATGATACTCCAGCTTGGCGCACACATCGTCGCCGAGGGAGTTGAGACCGAGGAGCAGGCGGAATTCCTCTCGCAGCACGGCGTAAGCTACCTCCAGGGCTACTTCTACAGCAAGCCTGTCCCGGGAGAAGCGTTCCTTGAAAAGATTACCAGCGTTGTTAAGTAATTATTGCGAATTTTTTAAGTAATCATGCACATGATAAACATAATAAATTTAGTCAAAAACACTATTGAAATATTGCTGATTATTTGATATACTAGTACTTAATGAAGGCGGTTTATCCGCAAAGTAAAATTAACAACAGAGAGGTATCGACATGAGCTTAGAAATCATCGGTCAGAGCATTCCCAACATACCGTGGCAGGACAGACCCGAGGGCTGCAAGGACGTTATCTGGCGCTACAACGCTAACCCGATAATCCCCCGTGACCTGCTCCCCACCAGCAACTCCATCTTCAACTCCGCAGTTGTTCCTTTTGAGAGCGACAAGGGTCACTTCGCAGGCGTATTCCGCGTAGACGACAAGGAGAGAAACATGGCTATCCACGCCGGCTTCTCCGAGGACGGTATTCACTGGAACATCAACCCCGAGAAGGTAGAGTGGATAAACGACGATCCCGAGACCGCTGAGGCTAATCCCTGGCAGTACGGCTACGACCCCCGCTGCGTATGGATCGAGGACAGATTCTGGATCACCTGGTGCAACGCATACGGCTGGAAGCCTACTATCGGCGTGGGCTGGACAAAGGACTTCAAGGAATTCCACCAGATGGAGAACGCTTACCTGCCCTTCAACAGAAACGGCGTACTGTTCCCCAGAAAGATCAACGGCGAGTATGTGATGTTCTCCCGTCCCTCTGACTCCGGTCACACTCCTTTCGGTGATATGTACCTGTCCCACAGCAAGGACATGACCTACTGGGGCAAGCACAGACACGTTATGGCTCCCGACAGAGGCTGGGAGAGCAAGAAGATCGGCGCAGGTCCTATCCCGATAGAGACCTCCGAGGGCTGGCTGGTATTCTACCACGGCGTTCTGGAGAGCTGCAACGGCTTCGTTTACAGCTTCGGCGCATGCATTCTCGACAAGGATCAGCCCTGGAAGGTCAAGTACCGCTGCCGTGAGTACCTCATCAATCCGCGCGAGACCTACGAGACCATCGGCGACGTTCAGAACGTTACATTCCCCTGCGCAGCCCTCTGCGACAAGGACACCGGCCGTATCGCTATCTACTACGGCTGTGCTGATACCTGCGTAAGCATGGCATTCTGCTATGCTGAGGAAGTTGTTGAGTATATCAAGGCTCACTCCAACAAGTATTTCTGATATATCGGGCATAATCAAAAACCGCTCCTGCACGAACAGGGGCGGTTTTGCTGTGCTATTAGTATATACAAATTGTAATATTACATAGAAATATAACATATCAAAAATAAGGAAAAAAGTTTCTGCTTAATAATACTAATAACCATTTAAACTCAGGAAATCTTTACAGAAATCCAGCACCGCTATCGTCGTCAAAGAAACTTGACGTACATACAGTACGTCGGCGTTTCTTTTCCTAGATATCGGCACTGTCTTTCTGTAAATCTTT
>JALEOL010000031.1 GCA_022766785.1 Oscillospiraceae bacterium | reverse complement strand
AACGGCACTGCCTACACCTTCGCAGTGAGAGCCTATGCAAACGGCAAGTGGAGCGAGATGTCCGACTCTGTATCTGCCACCCCGAAAGCACCTGCTGCTTCTGCACCCACCAACGTAAAGGCTTCCGCAGGCGACAGCAAGGTAACTCTTACCTGGGACGAAGTTTCCGGTGCAACAAACTACGCTGTGTTCCTGAGAAAGGGCACAACATGGCTCAAAATAGGCGCTTCCGGCACTAACACCACATTCACTTCCAGAGGACTTGCAAACGGCGGCAAGTACTTCTACATAGTAAAAGCATACGTCAATGGCGTATGGAGCGAGGAATCCGCAATCGTGTCTGCGATCCCGGTTTGCATTACGCCGCAGAACGTAAAGGCTTCCGCAGGCGACAGCAAGGTAACTCTTACATGGGACGCTGTTCCCGGCGCTTCCAACTACGCTGTGTTCCTGAGAAAGGGCACAACATGGCTCAAGATCGGCGCTTCCGGAGCAGGCACCACATTCACTTCAAGAGGACTTGCGAACGGCGGCAAGTACTTCTACATGGTAAAGGCTTACGTCAACGGCTCATGGAGCGATGAATCCGCGATCGTATCGGCAATTCCGGTATGCATTACACCGCAGAACGTACAGGCGGTGGGCGGTACCGGCGAAGCTACCATCACATGGGACGCAGTAACAGGTGCTTCAAACTATGTTGTAATGGTAAAGAAGGGCACCAGCTGGGTAACGCTCGGCGCTGCCGGAACAAAGACAACATACACCGCAAAAGGCCTTACATGCGGAGAAACCTATTACTTCGTAGTCAAGGCTTATGTAAACGGCGCATGGAGCGATATGTCCGAAACTGTATCGGCTTCGGTATCTTAAATTAAAATAGTGCGACAGCCCCGGGCGTAGTGCCTGGGGCTGTTTGGTTTGAATTACACGAAATCGGCGAGATACAAAAAGTATCGACACAATATACCTTTTATACTAATAACCGTTTAAACGAAGGAAAAGATTTGCAGAAAGACAGTGCCGTTATCTAGGAAAAGAAACGCAGGCGTACTGTATGTACGCGTTATCCGCTGCGCGGAAAACGCTCAAGTTTCTTTGACGAAGATAGCGGTGCTGGATTTCTGCAAAGATTTCCTGAGTTTAAATGGTTATTAGTATTATGTTGGCATTTTGCTTTATTTTTCACATCGGAATTTGCTTTGAAAATCAACAGATTATTTTTTCTAGGCAGAAAATGGAACAGTTTTCGCTTGACATTTACAAATAAAAGATGTATACTAAAAATAGCAAACTGTATTATTAGATGAGGTTTGCCATAAGCACCTTTTCTGCAACAATATTTTAGAAAGGAAGAAATCAATGTTAAAAAGAAAAATTCTCGGCGCATTGATAGGCATTTCGGTATTTGCCGCTGCTCCGGTCGTGGTGTCTGAGATCACCGGCGCTCCTGTGCTGTATGCTTCTGCAAGTGAAGTAGCGAGCGCCAGCGACTTTACGGTCACTCCCAACTCCGACGGGAAAACAGCAGTGCTCTCCGCCTACACAGGAAAAGCAACGGATATTGAGATCCCAAGTACCGTTACTGTCGATGCCGTCACCTACACCGTTACAGGTATCGGCGAAAACACCTTTAAGAACAAGACGACTATCACAAACATAGTTATCCCCGACACCGTTACCAGCATCGGCGCCAACGCATTCAACGGCTGTACAAAGATCACAAGCATTACTATCCCCGATTCCGTTCAGACTCTCGGCAGCAGCGTATTTTACAACTGTACCGGTCTGACGACTGTTTCTCTGCCCTCGAATATCAGAGCGCTGCCTGAAAAGGCATTCTACGGCTGTACAAAGCTCGCTACCATTAATATCCCCGATTCGATCTTATCTCTCGGTTCTTATGCGTTCTACGGCTGTAGAGCACTGACAGCTATCCACATACCCACCGGGATCAGCACTATCCCGACCTATGCTTTCTATGGGTCCGGACTTACAAGCGTCACTATTCCAAGCAACATAAAGACTATCGAAGGATATGCTTTTGCAAACTGTGCCAGCCTGGTAACAGTAAACGTACCAGACGCGTCAGAAAAAGACGGATATATTACCATTGCTAGCACGGCGTTCAACAGCTGCCCCAAACTGGATTTCTCGTACTTTACATACGAATTTATCTCAGAGAACAACAACGCTTCTATCAAAGGGATCATCGGTCAGAAGAAAAATCTGATCCTCCCCAGCAAGATCGCGGGCTACGATGTAGTTACTACCGAAAAAGAAGCGTTCAAGGGCAAGACATTTATTGAGACCGTTACGATCCCTGAGGGTATCCGTACACTCGGAATAGGTACATTTTCGGGCTGTACCTCTCTGAAGTCGGTCACACTTCCTTCTACAATGTCTGTGATCAGCGCCAGCGCTTTTGAGGGCTGTACTGCTCTTCAGACCGCTCCTCTGATCGACCCGGATCCCAATGACGACTGCAATATCGAGATCGTTGAGATCGGCGAGAAGGCTTTCAAGGGCTGTACCATGCTGTCCGATGTTCAGTTCCCCACGACCCTGAACAAGATCGGCGCAAACGCATTTTATGGCTGTTCCGCTATCACGACCATAACAATGCCGGACAACATCAGAACCCTTGGCGATAGTGCGTTCCAGCTGTGCACAAACCTTAGCCAAGTTAAGCTTTCAAGCAGCCTGAGAACGATACCTAAGGCAGCATTCCAGGGCTGTACCGCGCTTACCAGCATTGTTATCCCTGAGGACGTGGAAGAGATCGCTGACGGTACAGATAAGTTAGGTGCGTTCCAGTCCTCCGGACTTAAATCGGTCACGCTCCCTGACAGGCTCGGGAAGATCGGTGCGTTCGCTTTCAAGGATACACCTCTTACAAGCGTGACCATGAAAAATGGTGTCACCACTCTTGGTAAGTCCTGCTTTGAAGCGTGCAAAAGCCTTGGTTCAGTGACCCTTTCGGAAGGGCTGACCTCTATCTCTGAGAGAGCCTTTGCTGATTGCACCAGCCTTACAACGGTAGAGATACCCGAGAAAGTCACCGCTGTCATGAAAGAGGCGTTCTCCTGCTTTGACGCTAAAACATACTCCGGCAGTGGCAGCCTTTCCAGTGTTACCCTTCCCAAGAACCTGTTAACAATAGGCGATACTGCATTTGCCGGTCATGCTCCGCTGAAGAGCATTGAGCTTTCCGACACGATAACCGCTATCGGCTCCGGCGCATTCAGAAACACCGGTCTTACAAAGGTAACGCTCCCCACTAACTCAAAGTTTACCACACTTAACAAGGCGGTATTCTCGGATTGTACAGATCTTTCGGAAGTAATAATTCCGGAGAATGTTACCTATATCGGAGACGCCGGCACTGTGATAAACGACGGCACATTCTATTCCTGCATTTCTCTGGAGTCTATTGATCTTCCCAGCAAGCTCACCAAGATCGGCGCGTGTGCATTTGCTCACTGCCTGAGCCTCAAAGAGATAGTTATCCCGGATCTCGTTACAGCAGTCGGTAATTACTCGTTCTACGACTGCCGTACAATGACCGATGTCAATATCGGCGCGAAGGTCCAGTCTCTTGGAACATATGCGTTTGAGCACTGCCTGGCGCTCACAGAAGTAGAGATCCCGTCTACTGTAAAAACTCTCGGTGCAGGTCTGTTCAGCGCGTGTGACAGTCTCAAAAAGCTGACTACTAACGCTGACCTTGTAAACAATGCCGCAACAAAGAATAAGAGCGCTTATCAGATCCTGTTCTACTCTGACAGTACTGCTTGTCTGAGCACCTTCTATGGCGGCGACCAGAACCTTGTAAACCACGCCCTTCAGGAGGTAGTATTCAATTCCGGTGTTACCACGATCGGCGATTATTCCTTCGGCGGCGCAGAGAAGCTCAAGAGGATAACGATCGCTGATACAGTTACCAGAATAGGTATTGAAGCATTCTACAACTGCAAGGAACTGGTATTCGTAAGCACTATCCCGAGAAGCGTTACAGAGATATCTGACTATGCATTCTCCGGCTGCCCGAACCTCAAGGCTATCGTTATTCCTAAGACGGTTACAACATTTGGCTATAAGGTATTTGCAGGCGACACCGGCCTTACCATTTTCGGCGAGAGCGGATCCGAGGCAGAAACCTATGCAAACAACGACAACGAGAATATCCCGTTTGTAAACATCTATCAGAATATCCAGAACGCAAAGGCTGAAATCGTGTCCGGAGCTGTTTCCCTGACATGGGATAAGATCTCTGATACTATCGAGGCTAACGGTCAGACATATAAGATCGACAAAATCGTTTATCACATCTATCGCTCTGACTCCAGCAATGAAAAGACAAAGATCGCTGATGTTGAAACCAATTACTATACTGACACCGCCGTTGTTTTTGGCAGCACATATTCTTACAGCATAAGCTGCACATACTGCTTTACCGCAAAGAACGGCGAGGAATACACGATCGATTCGTCTGAGGTAAATCTTGGCAGCGTTACAGTTGAAGCTCCAAAGGTAAAGAATATAACTGCTACTCCCGGCGACGGAAAGGTTACATTATCCTGGGACGCATTGACCGGCGCTACCAACTATACAGTCCTCGTTAAGAACGGCACATCGTGGAAAACTCTTGGCGCGACAGGAAAGAATACCACCTATACTGCAACGGGACTTGTAAACGGAGAAACATATTACTTTGTTGTTAAGGCTTACGTTAACGGTACATGGACAGGGCCTTCCGATACAGTATCGGCAACGCCTGAATACAGCATTATTCCGCAGAACGTAAAGGCTTCCGCAGGCGACAGCAAGGTAACTCTCACCTGGGACGCAGTAGAGGGCGCTACAAACTACGCCGTGTTCCTGAGAAAAGGCACTGCGTGGCTCAAAATAGGCGCTTCCGGCGCGAACACCACATTCACTTCCAGAGGTCTGGCGAACGGCGGCAAGTACTTCTACATGGTAAAGTCATATGTCAACGGCGCATGGAGTGGTGAGTCCGCTACGGTATTTGCAATTCCGGTATGCATCACACCGCAGAACGTAAAGGCTTCCGCAGGCGACAGCAAGGTAACGCTTACATGGGACGCTGTTAAGGGCGCTTCTAACTATGCCGTGTTCCTGAGGAAAGGCACCGCGTGGCTCAAAATCGGTTCTTCCGGAGCAAGCACCACATTCACCTCCAGAGGTCTGGCGAACGGCGGCAAGTACTTCTACATGGTAAAGGCTTACGTCAACGGCTCATGGAGCGATGAATCCGCAGTAGTATCCGCGATGCCCGTATGCATCACACCGCAGAATGTAAAGGCGGTAGGCGGTACCGGCGAAGCTACTATCACATGGGACGCAGTAACAGGCGCTTCAAACTATGTTGTATTGGTAAAGAAGGGCACCAGCTGGGTAACGCTCGGCGCTGCCGGCACAAAGACAACATACACCGCGAAAGATCTTACAGGCGGAGAAACCTATTACTTCGTAGTTAAGGCTTACGTCAACGGCGCATGGAGCGATATGTCCGAAACTGTATCGGCTTCGGTATCTTAAATTAAAATAGTGCGACAGCCCCGGGCGTAGTGCCTGGGGCTGTTTGCTGTTTCATGATAAATTCAAAAAAAAGACGAAGTTCATTGCACCTAAGTTCAGAAAAAGGGCAATGAACTTCATCATGTCTTTTTTGCTTACTTATTCCTATAATAATCAACGACTTCGGCTATGCCTTCGCTGAAACAATACGAAGGCTTGTAACCGGTGTCCTGGGTAAGCTTTTGGATATTCACGGACGAATTAGCTATTCTGTTTCCGGTTTGAGCGATCGCACCAAAGTTTATCGGTATGGAGTCGTCTATCAGACTTGATATTACTGATATATAATATTTCAACGGCTTATTCTCTCCGGTTCCGATAGAATAAAATGAACCCGGGATCCCTTTTTCGCCAATAAGCTGTAATGCATTGACAGCGTCATCAATATGGACATAATCCCAGAGCTGAACACAGGAAGACACATCCGGTGACTTTTTCTGGAGAAGGGATTTTATGCAATAATAGATAACATTACTATCTTCTCTGCCCTTCCCGTAGATACTTGCTATTACTGCATATTCAAACTCAATGCCCTGATCTGCACACAACTGTGAGCATATAAATCTGGCAGCTACTTTGCAGCTTCCATAGCAATTTGACGGCGTTGGTAAGGACTCCTCGCAGATCGGTTTTTCGTTATAGCAATATTCCATTGTCGAACCTACGAAGATCACTCTTGGGATCGCAAGCCGTTTTGCGAGTTCTATCACATTAACGCATATATCAATATTCTTCTTCTGAACAGTGATATCTGACCTGAATTCAGCAGTAACCCCTTTCCATGCCAGATGAAACAACATATCGCAATGAGGTACATTATCAAATCCACTGTTTACATCAGAAAGGTCGCTGTGTATATATGTTACTCTGGGATCATTCTCATAGCATGAATGGATCGCATCAACGCAATCAACCGCTACAATCGTATAATCAGATCTTAATAGCTTTTGGATCAAATTCCGTCCAATAAACCCGCAGGCTCCTGTGATCAAAGCTGTTGGCATATCATTACCCCATATATTCCCTTATTTGTTTTTCCATTATTTCGCTGACATCGCCGCCGGAGAGGTACACCTTGCTCCACTCCACGGTCTTTTCCACTGCGTCGGTAATGTGCCAGCGTGGTTTCCATTTAAGGGCGGACTTTATCTTCGAACAGTCCAGCTTCAGGAAATTAGCTTCGTGCGGAGCGTTTGCCTCCGCGACGTTCTTCCAGGAAGCGCCCTCGCCCCATGCCTTGCAGAATATGTCCACCAGCTCCCCGGTAGCCGCGCAGTCGCAGTCGTCAGGGCCTATGTTGTAGCTGCCTGCCAGCGCAGGGTCATTGTACTGCAACGCCGCCAGCATAAGATAGGTCGTGACCGGCTCTAAAACATGCTGATAAGGGCGGGTGGAATAAGGGTTGCGCACGATTATTTCAGTTCTGTTTTCCATCGCCCGAACACAGTCGGGGATGATCCTGTCCTTCGCAAAATCGCCGCCGCCTATAACATTTCCTGCCCGGCAGGTAGAGGTCACTACGCCCTTTGCCTTCAGGAAGGACTTAATGTAGCTTGACGTCACCAGCTCGGAGCAGGATTTTGAATTGCTGTACGGGTCGTAGCCGTCCAGCGCGTCGGTTTCGCGGTAGCCCCATTCCCACTCGTTGTTGAGGTAAACCTTATCGGTGGTGACGTTTACGAAGCTCTTTACGCTGTCGCAGAGCCGTACCGCCTCGCAGATATTTACAGTACCCATGACGTTGGTCTGGTAGGTGTAAACCGGATCTGCGTAGCTTTCGCGGACAATAGGCTGCGCCGCCATGTGGATAACGATCTCCGGACGGTATTTCTGCAGGGTTTCATTCAGGCTTTTCAGGTCGCGAATGTCACCGATCACAGAGGTAATGCTGTTCCCGATATGGGCTGCCTCAAAAAGCGAGGGAGTGGTCGGCGGGTTCAGCGCATATCCGATGACCTTAGCTCCGTACATTGCCAGGACTTTGCACATCCAGCTTCCCTTGAAACCGGTGTGACCTGTCACCAAAACAGTTTTTCCACTATAAAAATCAAGCTTGTCCATTATTCTGTCCACACCTTCCACGGAGCGTTTCCGCTGCTCCACATTTTTTCAAGCTGTTCCTTTTCACGCACAGTATCCATGCACTGCCAGAAGCCCTCGTGCTTGTACGCCATGAGCTGCCCCATCTTCGCAACTGTTTCCAGCGGCGTTTTTTCCAGCACTGTGGAATCACCCTCGATGCAGTCGATAAATTCCGGTTGGCAAACCATGAAGCCGATATTTATCATGTTTCCGTCGCCTTTGGTTTTTTCGCGGAAATCGGTAATGCGTCCCTGTTCATCGATATCCAGCACACCGAAGCGCTGCCCGGCATTATAGGCGGTCATTGTGACCATTTTGCCATGAGATCTGTGGAATTCCAGCAGCTTGGTAATATTCACGTCGGAAACACCGTCGCCATAGGTCAGCATGAACGGTTCGTCACCTATGTATTCCCGGACGCGCTTCACTCTGCCGCCGGTCATGGTATTAAGTCCGGTGTCAACGACGCTGACCTTCCACTTTTCGGAATTGTTCCGGTGTATGGTCATTTCGTTTCTGCCGTTGGTGAAGTCGAACGTCACGTCAGAGGTGTGCAGAAAATAATCCGCGAAATACTCTTTGATAACATGCTGCTTGTACCCTGCGCAGATAACGAACTCGTTAAATCCGTGTGCGCTGTAAAGCTTCATAATGTGCAGTAAGATCGGCATTCCACCCAGGTCTATCATGGGCTTAGGCTTGAACTGGCTTTCTTCGCTTATTCGCGTACCGAAGCCGCCGGCGAGAATTAAGACTTTCATATAAAAATTCCTTTCTTCATTTTCCCATTACTACAATGATGCAGTATAAAAAATTAATAAGAATATATTACGGCAAAGGCGGCAGCTGGTATTTGTGCGCTGTTGCCTTTGCAAAACTATGCCTGGAAAAACGCCCCTCACAATATAGTATACCCGATTTTACCCGGAATGTCAACAGTTTTCCGATCATGAACCGCAAAACTGTTTATATACATTAACATCAACGAATGCGGCTGCATCTGGTCCGGGGAAACACTGTCCTGGCTACAAAAAAACACTGAAAATATAATTCCGATATCACCCATGCGGGGGGGATATGGAAAATATGGTATTGCCCTAAAAAGGTATACAAGTAAGGGTTTGCAATTGTAAAAAAATATGCAGATAATTCGTTCATTTCCGCAAAACAGAAACACGAAAAAAATGCGGTTATGCCCACCATTTCATACTAATAACCGTTTAAACGAGGGAAAAGATTTACAGAAAGACAGTGCCGATACCCAGAGATACGCTGATTAAATCAAAATCGCCCCGCTCAAACGGGATAACTCACGGGGCTGATTTTGATACGCTGCGTTTTAATCAGCGTATCCCTTGAAAAGAAACGCCGACGTACTGTATGTACGCATTATCCGCTGCGCGGAAAACGCTCAAGTTTCTTTGACGACGATAGCGGTGCTGGATTTCTGTAAAAATTTCCTGAGTTTAAATGGTTATTAGTATCAGATTGACAAAGCGGAATAATGCGGGTATAATAAAGTAGGAGTGCAGACATGCGCAGAATACCAGGAGGTGTATGAATGAATAACAAAAAACTATTGTCCGGCGCAATGGCAGGGATCATGGCGGTCACATCATCGGTCGTTTCTGTATCTCCTGAGGCGTTCGCGGCAGATGGTGCGTCTCAGACCGTGATCAACAGTCAGTCTGTTGATGGCTGGAACCCTTTGGGCGTGGATCTGAGACTGTTCGGCATAATGAACGACTCCACCACCGTCACTATCTCCTGCACGACCGCAGAAACAAACATCACGGACGATAAGGGAAATACCCCGGAGGCGGCGTTCGGTGTTGTCATCAATAACAACTGGGACAAAGCTACAATGCCCCGCTGCGCCTACGACCCCAGCAAGACGTATTTTGAAATGACACTCACCTCGGCAGAGCTGGATAACAACCCCGTGTTCGTGATCCAGAGCCAGATCAACGTGGCTGCGACCTTCACCGTGACAGCGAGCGGTCTTGACGCGGACGACCGTGAGGTGATCTCTCTGCCTTCTCTCAGTCGGGACGTCACTTTGTATGCGTATGAGGACAGCACCTGGTTGTATGGCAGTCTGTGCGGCGGTTCGGCGGCGATCCCTGAGGATCAGATAAGCGGCAGTTACAGCATCGTCTACGGCACTACCACCATTGGCGACCTCCGGGCGAACGTAAAGGAGTTCAGCTCGCCTGCAAACACCTATTTCAGCGATTCCCTTGGCGTGGGTGCGGACGCTTTTTCCTATAACATTGAGATCGAATACCGGGACGTATACGGAGACACCCAGACAGCCGGCAGCGCTGACAGCTTTGACTTTGAAAGCGCAGGCACTACATACATCGACAACATATTCGCGGACGATTCGCTTGACGACTGCACTGTCACCGGAATAAATCTGACGGTCGGCTCAAAGTGCGGCTGGGACGATAATCTCGGTTCCAACGTGGCGGCAAACAAGAGGATCAGCGAAATGATCCCGGGTTCCGTCTGCCTGCTTGAGACAGCTTCGGACAGCCGCAAGGATCTCACCCTTGATCCCGTCACCGAGGGATCCGTGGACATCAGCGTCTACACATGGGGCGACGGCACGCTTTTCGGCGACGGGTTTATCTCACTAGACCCCGGCGAGCTTCAGGGCATTACATTCAGCGATTTCATTGCAAATTACCACAGCGTTTCCGTCGCTGCCCCGGGTTATTTCTCAAACAACGCCGGCATTGGTGAGAGCGACCTTGTGTACAACATCAATATCGGATTTCAGAACGACGACTTTTCTGACAGCAGATGGCTCGACCTCGACCTTTCCCTGCTGAAGAACGGAACAACGCTCTGCACTTCCTGCTACGAGGATCTTCTGAACGGTGCGGAGGACTTTACGCTGACCGATATCGGCATTCGCGTTACCCCCAGAATGGAGAATGCCAGGGTATACAATTCCGACACAGATGAGTACGACTATGTATATCGGGCAAGGAGCGAGGAATTCCGCGCTCTAAAGTCCGGCAGCAGCTTTACTGTTGAGTTCGTTGAGGACACCCGCGCGGCTGTTGTTGTGCCGGTCACTGACTACTCTGTAACCATGGACGTGTGGGAAGACCCCAACTGGCTCGTCGGCTCAAATGCCACCGGTAGTACAGGCGGCCTGACAGTTAAAGGGATAACCTACGGCACGACCACGTTTGAACAGCTTCGCCAGAGCGCCAAGAGCCTGAGTGCGACCGCAACGTACCTTTCCGACTCCCTTACTGCCGGACAGGAAGCGTTTCAATACAGGTTCGTGTTCAGGTTTGCGGACGACAGTGAGCTTTACTGCGATACCTGCGCCGATTTAGGCGATACACTCACCCAGTATCTCGACAGGATAGATATCACCGGATATGAAAACACTGTCATCAGCACGGTTTACCTCAACATCAAGGCAAAGCTAGAGAACGCCGGCAACGATATGCAGAGGACGGTAAGCGAGGTTATCCGTGCTCAGGAGCCGGGCACCAGCTTTACCATTGAGTTTAAAAATGATCATCGTACCGCCGTTGAATCGGACGCTCCCACCGCTCCGGTAAGACTGAACGTCTGGGAAAGCACGGAGGAAGACAGCTGGATGGTCGGCAATGACTTCGGCGCCGGCACTGCAGCCCTCGTTATCCCCGAAGTTACCTACGGCACGACCACTGTGGGCGAACTCTGCACTGACGTAAGATCCATAACCACCACGCTGCCCTATTACTTCGATTCGGTGGGCGCGGGTAAGGACGCATTCACTTACAAGTATGTGATCGTTTCCGAATATAACTGGTATTACGGCGAGACAGCAGTACCCGTCGGCGAAACTCTCACAATATATACGGACGACATTCTTGAAATGGTAGGCGACAGCAGCGCTGTTATCTCTGAGATCAGCCTCAATATTGAGCCGGCGCGCGAGTTCATCAACGAAGATCAGCAGCAGGCTGTAAGCGAGGTTATCCGCAGTCTGCCAGCCGACACCACTTTCTTGTATGAGCCTGTAAAGGACGCCAGAGAGGATCTCACCCTCGGTTTGACCTATCCTCTCTCCGTTGAGCTGGAGACCTTTGGCGAGGACGAATGGTACTCAGGCACCACCGCGTTTGTGCAGCTTTACAGCGAAGCCGACAAACTGTCCGGAATTACAGTTGCGGAAATGCTCAGCAAAATCCACTTGATAAGCGTGGCTGCACCGGGCTATATATCCGACAGCCTGAACATCGGCAAGGAATACTTTGATTATCAGATCGGTATCAGTATCACTGACGGAAACTGTGAAGATCACCTCTTCTCCGGCAAGCAGCCGCTGGACAAGGACAACATATTATACACCTCCGCGCTGTGGTACGAAGGCCGCGAGAGCATGACCATTGACCGGGTATATGTAAAGATCTGGGCGGCTACCGAGGTAACAGAGGACGGCAGAGAGCAGTCCAAGTCCGAAGTTATCCGAGATCTGACCCCCGGCGAGACTTTCACTGTCCAGCTCCGTGAGGAGAACATCAAGCCTCAGAACGTCAAGGCGACCGCAGGCGACAAACAGGTAACGCTTTCCTGGGACGAAGTGAACGGTGCGACAAATTACACCGTTCTCGTAAAGGACGGCACATCGTGGAAGTCCCTGGGTGCGACCGGCACAAAGACTACCTATACCGCAACAGGGCTGACAAACGGCACTGCCTACACCTTCGCAGTGAGAGCCTATGCAAACGGCAAGTGGAGCGAGATGTCCGATTCTGTATCTGCCACCCCGAAAGCACCTGCTGCTTCTGCACCCACCAACGTAAAGGCTTCCGCAGGCGACAGCAAGGTAACTCTCACCTAGGACGCTGTTCCCGGCGCTACCAACTACGCCGTGTTCCTGAGAAAAGGCACAACATGGCTCAAGATCGGCGCTTCCGGCACTAACACCACATTCACTTCCAGAGGTCTGGCAAACGGCGGCAAGTACTTCTACATGGTAAAGGCTTACGTCAACGGCGCATGGAGTGGTGAGTCCGCTACGGTATTTGCGATCCCGGTTTGCATTACACCGCAGAACGTAAAGGCTTCCGCAGGCGACAGCAAGGTAACTCTCACCTGGGACGCAGTAGAGGGTGCAACGAACTACGCCGTGTTCCTGAGAAAAGGCACTGCGTGGCTCAAAATAGGCGCTTCCGGCACTAACACCACGTTCACTTCAAGAGGACTTGCAAACGGCGGAAAGTACTTCTACATGGTAAAGGCATACGTCAAAGGCGTATGGAGCGAGGAATCCGCGATCGTATCTGCTATCCCGGTATGCATTACACCGCAGAATGTAAAGGCGGTAGGCGGTACCGGCGAAGCTACTATCACCTGGGACGCAGTAACAGGTGCTTCAAACTATGTTGTAATGATGAAGAAGGGCACCAGCTGGGTAACGCTCGGCGCTGCCGGAACAAAGACAACATACACCGCGAAAGGTCTTACAGGCGGAGAAACCTATTACTTCGTAGTCAAGGCTTTTGTGAACGGCGCATGGAGCGATATGTCCGAGACAGTATCGGCTTCGGTATCTTAAATTAAAATAGTGCGACAGCCCCGGGTGTAGTGCCTGGGGCTGTTTTCATGCTGACTTGAAATCAGTATCATACTAATAACCATTTAAACTCAGAAATCTTTACAGAAATCCAGCACCGCTATTGTCCGCAAAGGTTTTGTGCAATAAACACATTGACAACACGAATTTGTTGTGATAAAATATCAGTTGGAATAAGCGTTCGTCAGACCGAGACCAGGCGGCGCCTGAAACGAAAAGAGGGTAACATATGAAAAAAGCAATTCGATATGCGGCGGCTTCTGCTGCCTGCCTTATGCTCACCGGCTGCGCTTCCGAGAGGAGCGGAGGGCTTGTGGGATTTTTCAGGGAGAACTATTTCGAGCAGACCACCACGACCCAGGAGACCACCACCATTCAGACCACCACTGAACGTACCACCGAATACACCACCGCACAGCCGGAGGAAATAGACGATGTTCTGCCCGGGATAGACCTTGACGACAGCGGCAGCGTGGTGACGATTTACTCCTTCAACAGCGATGTCAAGACCTTCCTTGACGGCTGGACGCCGCTGGGGTGCAGGGTGAAGGTCGAAACACTGTCGTCCGAGTACTACGAGGAGCTGGACAACTTGCTGAACGGGCGTTCCGGGGATATCGACATCTTTATCGTTGACGAGGAATATCTTGCCAAGTATCTTTCGCCGGAGTATTCTCTGCCGCTTGAGCAGATAGGCGACGTGGATACCTCGGAGATGTACCCCTCGACAATAACCGACTGCTCGCTGGAGGACGGGCTTCACGCAATGGCTGTCACACTTAACCCCGGCGTGTTCCTGTATAACCGCAGCGTGGCAAGGGCAGCGCTCGGCACCTCAGACCCGGACGAGGTCCAGAGCATGATATCCGACTGGGACAAGTTCTACGACACGGCGCGCAGGGTCAAAACCGCCGGCTATATGATGATGCCGGGCTTTGACGATATGTTTCGGGCGTTCGGCGGAGAAGCGATGCGCTTTACCGATAAAAACGGCGATGTTGTCGTAAGCGACGCGGCGCTGGACTGGGCAGAGGGCGCAAGAACGATGTACAGTTCCGGGCTTTGCGGAGACGCCCCGACCTGGTCTGAGGAATGGGTAGAAAGCTTCAGCAGCCGGAAATACCTGGGCGTATTCGCCTGCAACTGGCTTGCGGAGTACACACTGCCCTATAACGATAGCAGCAGCGACTGGGCGGTGTGCAAGGGTCCTTCCGCCTACACCTGGGGGAATAACTACGCCCTGATAAGCACGCGCTCCGACAACATGACCGCCTCGCTCAGAGTACTGAACAGGCTTTGCATGGACTGTGAGCAGAAATACCTCAACGGCATGGCGATACCGAACAACAGATCCGTGTTCAGGCAAAAGTACAGTAACACCGAGATATCTTCCATAGGCTACCAGAAGCCGTATGAGGTGTACGACAGCGTGCTGGAAAACGTCACCACCTCGGTGGGCGGTTCGGCAAAGGACTATGACCTGTCCCAGATGTTCATGTACGAGATGAAAAAATACATCACCGGGGAAGTCTCCTTTGACGCAGCGCTTTCCGGGTTCTATGACCAGGCAGAAGACAGCCCCGGCATTTATGTGGATTAACAAGATCCCCCTTGAGCGAAACGCCCGAGGGGGATATCTGTTATTATGAGCTGCGGTACTGCTTAGGGGTCATGCCGGTGTGGGCGCGGAACAGCTTGCAGAAGTACGCCGAGCTGCTGAAACCGCACTCCAGCGCCACCGCCTCAACGGTCATGTTGCTGTCCCGGAGGAGCTGCATGGAGCGCTCCACGCGGTATTTCAGCAGGTAATTCACCGGAGAGGTGTGCAGGTAGCTCTGAAAGCACCGGGAAGCCTCGCTGCGGCTTATGCTGGCGGAATTGGCTATGTCCTGCAGCGATACGTCCTCCGCGTAGTGCGACTGGATAAAGCCTATCATCTTCTGCATTCGTATCTGAAGAACGTGCTCGTTCTTCACCGCCGGCGCAAGCTCCAGCTCCCCCCGGTGGCGGTAAAGCTCCGACCACGCCTGGCTTATCTCGCACATCACCCGTATCTCAAAGCACTCCCTCTCCCCCGGCGTCGACTTGAACGAGAGTCTCGGCACTTCACCGTACCTGCCTATCTCGCCGTATTCCTGCATCATGGAGAACACCCTGTCCAGCCGCTCCAGAACAGAGCGCCCCCAGTCGCTGCCTTTGTCCAGCAGCACATACGGAAGCCGGGAATTGAGCGTCAGCGGCATGACGTACTGCTTGTTTATCACGCTGTTCACCGGCGCGATGAACTCCGGCTGGAACACCACGTTCGGGCAGCAGCATTCCCCCTCCTCCGCCATATTCTCGTAGCTGTGCAGGCAGTTGGCGTTCAGGAATATCCCCTGCCCCTGCTCCAGCACCATAATGCTGTTGCCGGCGTGTATCTTCACCTTTCCGCTGTGCACCACGAAAAACTCGAGGTTAGGGTGCCAGTGCATCGGCACGTTGTTCCCGGTGATGTGCAGCGAGTTCACATAATATTGTATAGGAAAGCCGGCATTCCCGTGCTGCACCAGCTCCTGGAAATTCTCTTTCAACGGCATGTGGAATTCTTCCATGCTGTACCCTCCTGTCATGATACTGCCAGCCGAGCGTTCAGCGGCAGTTTTGTGTATCATCAATAATACCCTTTGGGAATATTATAATATAAATCGGGAATATTGTCAATTGTTCAAAACGATTATAGATAATATAATAATATTATACAGAATAGAGAAAAACAATTGTGCATATTCACTAAAGATAACGATTACACATTGTGAGAAATGCCTAAGTAAATTAGGTTAATTACTTATCCAGGTTCAGAAAACAGCACTGTAAAGCGGTCGTGCAAATTCTGTGGTATTATTATGCGGAACGCCGACCGGGAAGATTTTTCAAAAGGGAGAGAAAAATGCCAGCGTTAAAGAAAACCATCGCCTGCATATTGTCCGCCGCGGCTGTGCTCAGTCTCACCGCGTGCGAGGAAGAAGCGCCCGTTGTAAGCGGAGGCAGTAACTCTGCGGTATCCAACGCCGCACCAGCAGCGCAGACCACCACCACCCAGGCGTCCACCACTATCGACGCGGACGCGGAGCTTGCGCTGACCGACAAGGAGAACAAGGTCATCGATACCTCTGCGTGTCCCCCCACCGGTCATGCAGGAAAGCTGAAGTACCTCGGATATTTCGATATCACCAAAGACCAGAAGGGCACCGAGCAGTGCCTTATCTTCCAGTCCGACCTGTACGGCGGCGAGATAGAGTACATGAGCACCCCGTTCGGGCAGGCGTTCTATGACAAGCTGGGAAGCCTTATCGCCAGCGACGACTCCCCCGATCTGGTGGAAAAGTACGCGATGATGCTCCCGGGAAATGTCAGCAAGAACCTGTTCGAGCCGCTTGACGACAAGATCGACCTCACCTCCCCGGTGTGGAAGGATATCAGCGGCGTTGTTGAGCAGTTCGCCTGGAAAGGACAGCACTTCTACTATCCGCACCGCACCACCACGAAATACGCGCTCAACTACAGCAAAAAGACAATTGAGGAGAACAACCTCACCGACCCCTATGAGCTGTACGCAAAGGGCGAGTGGACGTGGGAAGCATGGCGCAAGATGATGGTGGAATTCTGCAACAAGGACGACGCGCATGTCGGCTTCTACACCACCAATAACACGATAACCAGCTTTATCGCCACCACCGGCACCACGATGATCGACGTCCAGCCGGACGGCACTATCACCAACAACCTGCTGTCTGCGGAAGTTTCCAGGGCGATGACGTTCATGGAGGAGCTTTGCCGCGATGGGCTGACCTACGATAAATCCTACGGCGACTGGGTATCTCCCCAGGTATTCTCCACCGCCTGCAACAATATCCTGTTCACCTGCACCGAGCCGGAGTGGACTTACATAGCGGCGACGGAGAACCTCCAGAACAAGGAGGGCGTTGACAACGACATCTTCGGCGAGGTTTCCGAGTTCTCGTTCGTGCCGTTCCCGAGGGATTCAATGGCGGACGCCTACTACACCGAGTTCGACACCTTCGGATATCTGGTGCCCAAGGGAGCCAAGAATATCGACGGCGCTGTGGAGTTCATCAACCTCAACAGAATGTACGACATCGACCCGGAGGTTCAGGCAAAGGTGCGCGAGGATCATGTGAATCCCACCAAGATCTACTTCGAAAAGGGCAAGTACAAAGGCTCCGAAAAGTGGCAGATCACCTGGGGCGAGCATGAATACGACCTGTGGCGCGAAATGTGCGACCCCACGAACTTCAGCTTCATCATGGAGAACGCCGAGGGCTTCTCGCTTGACTTCACCGACAAGATCGGTCAGCTGCTCATGGGCGTTGTGGAGCGCGGCGAGTCCTGGGCAAAGACCAGCGCCGAGTTCTCTCCGATAGTGGACGCTACCATTTCGGAGTATCAGTAAGGTAATCATCTGACCCGGTCAGATATTATATTATTCATTCCAGCATTAATTTAGGGAGGAAACTAAAAATGAATAAAACCAAAAGACTCCTCGCATGTGCTCTTGCCGTAACAATGGCAGTCGGCATGACCGCGTGTGAAGAAGAAGCACCTGTAAATTCGGGCAACGGCGGCGCATCTTCCGCAAGCAACGCACAGCCCAACCAGCCCGGCGCTGTCACCACAACAACGTCTGCTTCCACCACGACAGACCCCAACGACGCGCTCGACATGACCGACAAGAAGGAAAAGACCTTTGATACTTCCCTGTATCAGCCCTCGGGCAATGCCGGCACTGTCAAGTACTGCGGTTATTATGATATCAGAGACGACCAGAAGGGCACAGAGCAGTGCATGATCTTCCAGTCCGACCTGTTCGGCGGTACTATTGAATATATCCAGACTCCGTCCACCACTGACGCCCTGCTGGAGAAGCTGTCCAGCCTTATTGCGGCTGACGACTCCCCCGACCTGGTAGAGAAGTCCGCTATGCGTTACCCGGGCAATATCTCCAGAAACATGTTCGAGTGCCTGGACGGCAAGATCGACATCGACTCCCCTATCTGGGCAGAGATGAAGGACGTAGCCGAGTCTTATGCGTGGGACGGCAAGCACTACTATTATCCGCACCGCATCACCACTTCCTATGCGCTGAACTACAGCAAGAAGACCATTGAGGAGAACGACCTCCCCGACCCCTATGAGCTTTACAAGAACGGTCAGTGGACATGGGACGCATGGCGCGACATGATGGTGAAGTTCTGCGACAAGGACGACAACAACATCGGCTTCTACGCTACAGATACCACTGTTGACGCGTTTATCCTCACCACCGGCACTTCCCTTATCGACGTTCAGCCTAACGGTTCTATCACAAACAATCTCGCTAACCCGAACGTTACCAGGGCAATGCAGTTCATCGAGGGTCTGTGCCGTGAGGGCGTTTCCTACGGCAAGGAGCTTGGCGACTGGGTACCTCCGCAGACCTTTGCGACCGAGTGCGACAGACTTCTGTTCCTGTGCATGGAGCCTGAGTGGACTTACATAGCAGCGACCGAGCAGCTCCAGAACCCCAAGGGCGTGGAGAACGACATCTTCGACACCGTATCCGAGTTCGCATTCGTTCCGTTCCCGAGAGACACCCAGGCTGACGCTTACTACCAGGGCTATGACACCTTCGGCTATCTTGTTCCCAAGGGCGCAAAGAACATGGACGGCGCTATCGAGTTCATCAACCTCAACAGAGCATACGACGCTGACCCGGCAATCCAGGCTCAGGTAAAGAAGGATCACATATCGCCTGAGAAGATCTACTTCGAAAAGGGCAGCAACGTCGGCAAGGAAAAGTGGCAGATCACATGGGGCGAGCAGGAGTATGACCTGTGGAGAGAAATGTGCGATCCCGCAAACTTCTCCTTCATTTCCGAGGACGCTTACGGCTTCACCTCCGACCTCCAGACCAACCTTGCGACAGTTGTAATGGACGTTGTTGAAAACGGTGCTTCCTGGACTCAGACCTCTGCTGAGATCTCACCTGTTGTTGATTCGGTAATTTCCGAATACAGGCTCGGCTGATAACTACACAACAGCAAAATTACGCTCCCTCACAGCTTTTGTGGGGGAGCATTCTTGTACCAAAAAAAACTCCCCGTGGGTGACGGGGAGAATTTTACTGCAAAGATTTCCTGAGTTCAAATGGTTATTAGCATCAGACGTTTTCGCCGTTAGGCTCGCCGCTGGTGACTATGCCCTTATCCGCGTCGATAGTTACCGCCGTGCCGGAGCGGAGTATCTGCGTAGCATTGGAAGCCCCCACGATGACCGGGATATCCAGCGTTTTTCCGACTATAGCCGCGTGGCTGTCGTCGCCGCGCTCCTCGGTGATAATGCCCTTTGCGGTCTTGAGCAGGGGGAGTATCGCGTTGCTTGTCCTCGGGATAACGAGTATATCGCCGGAATTGAACAGCTTCTGCGCGTCCTCCTCGCTCTTGCAAACGCACGCTGTGGCGGTCACAGTGCCGGTGGTAGCCCCTGTTCCGGTAACCAGCACATCTCCCACGATGTGCACCTTCATCAGGTTAGTGGTGCCGGAAACCCCAAGCGGCACGCCTGCGGTTATAACCACAAGGTCGCCGTTGTGAAGCAGCCCTGCTTCCACCGCTTTCTGAACGGCGTGGTGGATAAGGTCGTCAGTGGAGGTCATGCGCTCCTCTGCCATAAGCGGTATCACGCCCCAGGAAAGCGCCTGCTGGCGGAGCGTAGTCTCGCTGGTGGTGCAGGAGATTATCGGGCACTCCGGGCGGTAGCGCGAAAGCATGCGCGCGGTGGTGCCGGTCTTTGTCACCGTGATTATCGCCGTAGCGCCAAGATCCATTGCAGCGGATACAGTCGCGTGGGAGATCGCGGTGGATACGTTCACCACGTCGGGATTTTCCAGCTTGTAGAAGCGCTTCTTGTAGTCTATCGCCTTTTCAGTGGTTTCGGCGATAAGCGCCATTGTGCGGACTGCCTCCACCGGGTGAAGTCCTGCGGCGGTCTCTCCGGACAGCATGATAGCGCTGGTGCCGTCGTATATCGCGTTGGCAACGTCCGTGGTCTCTGCACGGGTGGGGCGCGGATTTTTTATCATGGACTCCAGCATCTGGGTCGCGGTGATCACCTGCTTGTTGGCGTTATAGCCCTTCTTTATCAGCATTTTCTGGAGCTGGGGTATCTCCTCGAAGGGTATCTCGACGCCCATATCGCCGCGCGCCACCATGATGCCGTCCGCAACGTGCAGGATAGAGTCGATGTTGCGTACTCCCTCGCCGCTTTCTATCTTTGCGATAATGCGGATATCGGGTCTGCCCTCCTCCTCGAGTATCCTGCGTACTCCCAGCACGTCGTCGGCGCAGGTAACGAAGCTCGCCGCCACGAAATCGAAGTTCTCCCTCGCCGCAAAGCGTATATCGCTTTCGTCCACCTCGCTGATATAGGGCATGGAGAGCTTCACGCCGGGGACGTTAACTCCCTTGTTGTCGGAGAGCACGCCGCCGTTCAATATTGAACAGACGATATCCGCAGTGCCGTCCTGGTTGTCCTTTATCTCGTTGCAGCGAAGCACGATATTTCCGTCGTCGATAAGTATGCGCGTGCCTGCGGAGATATCCCCGGGAAGTCCCTTGTAGCTTATTGCCGCGCGCTCTGCGGTGCCCTCCTCCTCTCGTGTGGTGAGGGTGAATATGCCGCCGGTCTTTATCTCGGGCTTTAGTCCGCCCCTGAACTTGCGCAGCCTTATCTCCGGCCCCTTGGTATCCAGCAGGGTAGCCACCGGGATACCGGCTTCCTTTGCTATGCGGATAACGCGGTCGTGGTCTATCTTGTGGCTTTCGTGTGTGCCGTGGGAGAAATTCTGCCGTGCTACGTTCATTCCGTTGTCGATAAGCGCGCGCAGGATCTGGTCGTCCTTTGTTGCAGGACCCAGGGTGCATACGATCTTGGTTCTTCTCATGTCTTCACTCCGTTCTTTTGTCCGGGACATGCGGCGTTTTCTCTCACAGCTCACAGTTACGCCGGCTGCCCCATTCTCTGTTTTATTATATCATTTTTACGGCAATAAATCAATACCGCACCGCAAAAATCCGGGAAAGCTGCTGTTAATTATCTGTAAATTTGCTTCAAACATCTGTTCAATGTGATTTTGCGTACTTATCTCACTGAGTTTTTACCTGATTTTCACATACTGCACTTTTATAATTCACCATTCCCCTGTAGAATATAATTGTAAAGTGGAGATGAAGTTATCGGGACACAAAAAGCTTTACATTAACAAGCCAACCGCACCTTTTCATATAATTACCAACCAAACCAGCATCAGACCCCTGTGAGAGATCGCAGGGGTTTGATGTTTATTTCGGGCTTTCGCACCGGGTTTATAAGAGATTGTGCTTTAGTATTTGAATATACAAAAAACGGGACTGATTTTTCAGCCCCGTTAGTTATTATACTCCTGTGACAGTCAGTCCGGAAGAATATACTTTCTGGAATAGTCGTTGAACTCGTCCATGAATTCCGAGCGGTCGAGTTTTTTCAGCTCATTCATGTATTCGTGGGTGTCCATGCTGTTGTCGCTTATCTGAATGAGGTAGACCGCGATATTGGAGCAGTGGTCGGATACTCTCTCGAAATTCGTCAGCAGATCCTGGAGGATAAATCCAAGCTCGATAGTACATTTGCCGGAACGCAGACGTTCGATATGCCGGCTTTTCAGCTCGTTGCGCAGCTGGTCAATGACGTCCTCCAGCGGCTCAACGCACTTCGCAAGGTTCACATCAGACCTGATGAACGAGCTTATGGACATGTCAAGTATCTCGCTGACCGCCTTTATCATTATGGTAAGCTCTTTCACCGCCTGATCGGAGAACTTTATCTTCTTCGTGTGCATTTCCTCGGCGGCTTCAACGATATTCACCGCGTGGTCGGAAATGCGCTCCAGGTCGCCAATGGTGTGGAGCATCATCGACACGACCTTGCTGTCGTTCTCGGAAAGATCCTTTGAGCTGATTTTCAGAATATAGGAACCGATCTTGTCCTCGTACAGGTCGATGGAATTCTCGTTTTCGTTGACCTCGGTGCATTTCTTCTGGTCGTACTGCATCACCACGTCAAGCGAGGAGCGCAGCGTATCAAGGGTAAGCTCTGCCATTCTGACGCACACGTTTCTGCACTGCTCAATAGCGACTGAGGGAGTTTTGAGCAAACGCTCGTCCAGCATGGGGGCGTCCGGCTTCTTCTCGCCGGGCTTGTCCCGTACAGCGAGACAGGCGAGCTTTTCCAGCTGCTTTGTGAACGGCAGGAACAGCGCAGTAGTAAGAACATTGAAGCAGGTGTGTATGACCGCGATTCCCACTGCATTCAGCGATTCCTCCATAAACGGCATATCAACGAACGCCTTTATAAGGTAGAACAGCGAGAGGAACACCACCGTACCGATCACATTGAACGAAAGGTGAACCACTGCAACGCGCTTAGCCGGCTTGTTCGCTCCGATGGAGGAGATCAGCGCAGTTACGCAGGAACCGATGTTCTGACCGAAAAGCAGCGGCAGCGCAATGGAATAGGTAACCTTGCCGGTGGATATCGCAATGGACTGCAAAATACCGATAGAAGCGGACGAGGACTGGAGCACGGCAGTAAGCAGTGCGCCGGCAAGAACGCCCAGCACCGGGTTTGAAAACATGGTCAGGATATTGCAGAATGTCTCGTTTTGTTCAAGGCAGGCGGTGGCGGACGACATAGAGTTCATGCCGAACATCAGCACCGCAAATCCCGTGAGGATCGTGCCGATGGTCTTTTTCTTGTCGGATTTCGTGAACATGATAAGTATCACGCCGATGACCGCAAGCACGGGGGTGAATGTCGTAGGCTTGAAGATATTGAGAATGCTGAACCCCTCAGATCCGCTTATGGACTGCAGGCTGAGCAGCCAGCTGGTAGCGGTTGTACCGATATTTGCGCCCATGATAACGCCGATAGTCTGAGACAGCTTCATCAGTCCCGAGTTTACAAAACCGATTACCATGACCGTGGTTGCCGCCGACGACTGTATCACGGCGGTGATGACCGCTCCGAGCACAACTCCCTTGATAGGTCTCGAGGTAGCCTTTTCAAGCCAGCCCTCCAGCTTTCCGCCTGCGAGCTTTTCAAGTGCGGCGCTGAGCGTATGCATTCCGAAAAGGAACAGGGCAATACCGCCCAGCAGGTTCAATACATCATATACACCCATTTTGTACTCCTGTGTTTTCAGTGATCTTTCTTCATCACTTATTTTTTACATGTTCTTTTCTCATACATTACAATTATACATGATTTTTTCTCAAATGTACAGTGTTTTCTTAAAAAAAACAGATTTTTTTGCTTTTTTGGTCATATAGCACAAATCGACGCAGCCGCCTGGTGAGGATATTTCCGAATAAACAAATCATTGGCAGAATAATTGGAAATATTCTGGCTAAACTATGGTTGAAGCCCATTCCCGAAAGCAAATTCTGTAAAAGAAAGGAAATATCATCATGAGAAAAGACAGGAACAAAAAAGCGTTCAACACAAAGGCATTCGCGGCGGCGGCAATACTGGGTGCAGCGGCTATCGCAGCAGCGTCGTTTGCGGCATACGACCGCACCATGAAAAACCTGACGCCTACCACCAGCAGCTCCACCCAGAACACCTGGGTATTCAGCGCACCGGAGGACACCCCGGTAGACGCGGCGCAGTCCGGGGTAGAGCGCGAGGAGAGCAGCGTGCCGGAGGTATCCGAGGCGGAAGCGGCTGAAATAGCCACCGAGGAGGCGGAGGAGGTCAACAAGCCGGTAAAGACCGAGGCGCGCAACATCATGCCGGTGGAGGGCGAGGTGTCCCACCCGTTCAGCAACGGTGAGCTTGTGAAATCCGAGACGCTGGGCGTGTGGAAGACCCACGACGGCTGCGATATCCTCTGTCCGCTGGGGACTGACGTGCGCTCGATGTCCGCAGGAACAGTCACGGAGATAAAAGACGACCCGCTGTGGGGGATCACCGTTTTGATCGAACAGGACAACGGGCTTACCGTGGAATACTGCGGACTGTCCAAGGAGCTTCAGGTAAAGACCGGGCAGCAGGTCAGCGAGGGCGCCACTATCGGCAAGACCTCTGACACCTGCCAGATAGAGATAGTGCAGGAGCCTCATCTCCACCTGGGAGTAAAGCAGGGCGGCAAGTGGATAGATCCGATGTCCGTTATCGGAGGTTGACAAATCCGGCGGTTTATCTTATAATGTAAGTACACCCGTGCGGTGCACTAAGCTTGTCGAAAATGACCAATTGAAATCCGTTTTTTGCCACGGGTCTCCCGTGGCAAAAAACACTTCTATCCGCACAAGTGTGCGAATTGTCGGCTTTGCCGACAATGAGTGCGCGCAGTGCGGATGTACTCTGTCGGAAAAGTCGTAAGACTTTTTCGACAGACTGAGTGCACCCCCTGCGGTGCACTTTTTCTTTGGAGGATAACGAAATGAAAGTGGTAATTCAGCGGTGCGACAGCGCTTCGGTAAGCGTGGGCGGAAAAACAGTCGGGCAGATAGACAAAGGCTTCATGGTGCTTCTGGGAGTAGGTCAGGAGGATACCAAAGCTGACTGCGAACGCCTGGCGGCTAAGATGATCGGGCTTCGTATCTTTTCCGACGATAACGGCAAGATAAATCTCTCGCTGAAGGACGTGGGCGGCTCGCTGCTGGTGATATCCCAGTTCACTCTTTACGCCGACACACACAAGGGACACCGCCCGAATTTCCTCCAGGCAAAGGAGCCTGCGGAGGCAGAGCGCCTGTACGAGTATTTCGTGGAGGTATGCCGGCGGTCGGTGCCGAATGTCCAGACCGGAGAATTCGGCGCGGAAATGAAAGTCAGCCTTGTGAACGACGGTCCGTTTACGATAATCCTGGAATAAAGAAACCCCCTGCGTTTTTCTGCGCAGGGGTTATTTCATGCGTGTGCTATTTTCCCGTCGGCTATCCGGATAAGGCGTTCCGCGCGCCTGGCGGCGTTCTCATCGTGGGTTATCATGATTATCGTCTTTCCGCACAGGTGCAGCGCTTCCAGTATCTCGCAGACCACTCTGCCGGAGCGGCTGTCCAGATTTCCGCATGGCTCGTCCGCAAGTATCATGGACGGACGCGCGGCTATCGCCCTTGCTATCGCGGTGCGCTGCTGCTGTCCGCCGCTCATCTCGCTGGGGCGGTGATCTGCGCGGGAGGACAGCCCCACCTGCTCCAGAGCCTCCATTGCGGCTTCGTAGCGCTGTTTCCTCGGTACTCCGCGGTACATCAGCGGCAGCTCCACGTTCTCCCGGGCGGTGAGCGTGGGTATCAGGTTGAAGTTCTGGAACACGAACCCTATCCTGCTCCCCCGGATACGGCTGAGCCTGCTGTCGTCCAGCCCCGGCACCTCCTCGCCGTCAAGCAGATACCTGCCGGAGGTCGGTACGTCAAGGCAGCCGAGTATGTTCATCAGCGTGGATTTTCCGCTGCCGCTGGCGCCGCATATCGTGACGTACTCCCCGTCAGCGATGTCAAGGCTCACTCCGTCCAGCGCCCTGACCGTAGTACCCCCGACCCGGTAATACCTGCGAAGCTCCTCGGTTTTTATCGGCATGTGCATTCCCCCTTTCTGTGGTTATTCTGCACAGCCGGCAAGGGATTATTCACAGCAGTTCCAGTTTAAGTAAGCCAGAGGTAAGTTTTCTCCTTAAACGGCGCAAATCCGCTTGACATCATCAGTTTCATGCAGTATAATTAACATATAGGTCATTTACGATCCAAATCATTATGGGGGGTATTTATTATGGCAAACGACATGTTCTGCCCAACCTGCGGCACCCGGCTCATCAACGGAGTATGCCCGAACTGCGAACCTCAGAGGGTGAACTATTCCGCTAATGCGGCTCCGGTGGGTGCGCCTGCACAGGCACAGGGCAGAGCGGCATTCGGCGGTCAGGGGGGATACGGCGCGCCCGGTATGAACCAGGGCTACGCGGCTCCGGGAGGCTATCCGCAGCCTGCCGCTGACAACAAGGGGGATTTCGGCACACCGGACGAAAGGCTCATCATGAGCATAGGAAGCGGATATATGGAGAACTTCCTCAGCGGTATGGGACTGATGAACAACTCCGCCGCAGTCACCAACAAGCGCGTTTACTACAAGGGCAAGTCCTTTTCTTCCTTCGGTATGGGAGTGAAGCGCTGCAAGGCAGTGCAGTCCGTTGACCTGAAGGACATCACAGGCATAGGCATCTACAGCATGTTCAACCTGGCTATGCTTATCCTGGGCATATTCTTTGCGCTGGACGGGATAATAATTTCCATTATAGGCGCTTCCGGATACATCTGGCTACCTACGTTTTTAGTTGGAGTGCTGTTGATCACAATCGCGCTGATCACCACGCGCACGGTGCTCCGCATAGATTACGCCGGTGGCTTTATCGCACTGAATATGAGAAAGTTCTCGCGCGGTGAATGCACGAACTTCCACAAGGCTATTCTTGCCGCAAAGGATCAGATAACCGATTATCGCTGATCATAGGAATTATTTCGCACAATGCGGCGGCTGATGATGACAAGCTGCAATGGTCGGCGAGCGAGGGCGGTATTCACGCAGCTGCAAAGCCCCGGAGAATACGATAAGGGCATCTCTAAAAACCATAGTGCCTCAGATGCGCAGTCAGATTTTTCGTCAGATTGTACAAATTGAGCGCAGGCGGGCTGTCGCCCGTCAAGCGAAATTTGTGCAATATGGCGAAAAATATGCAAGCAGATGAGGTGCTAAGGCGATAGCCGGTGGTTTTTAGAGGTGCCCACAAATAAAACAAACGGCTGTAAACGCAAATCCGCTTACAGCCGTTATTCTTATGACAGGTGGTTATAACCGCCTTTTTTGATTATCTTTGCGTAATTCTTGTATGAGAGATTGAGGTCAACATACCCGTCAATTCCGGAAACAATGCCCTTGCAGCTGTACTGCCACATGCCGAATTCTCCCTTGTAGGTAGGCACGGTGTTCCACTGCGCCAGCCATACCTCGTACCCGGAAAGCTGCGACATGTCGAGATACTGGGTGAGCCACGTCTTGTTGGAATACAGCATCGCATAATAGCCTGCGGCGGACACCTCGTCCAGGAACGCCTTGACTATCTTCGTCACCTGCTTCTTTCCGAGCTTCGCCTGGCTCTGCTCCTCGATATCCAGCACCACGGGGTAGGTTATCTTATACGGGCTGATGGTCTTGATGAAGAACTTCGCCTCCTCAACGGCGTCTTCCACGGTGTGTGCGTAAAGGTAATGATACACGCCGACCTCCAGCCCTGCCTTTGCCGCCTCGGTGACGTTGTACTGGAACGTGGTATCCTCGGCTGCCGGGCGCGTGTCGCTCACCGGCCCTCTGGAGGCGCGCAGCATCGCGAACTCAACCCCCGACTCCCTGACCTTCTGCCAGTCCACGGCTCCCTGGGCGTAGGAAACATCAATGCCCTTTATCCCGACGTCGGTGTCCTCCTCATGGTCGCTCCCGTCGTCATTGCCGGTGTCAGGCAGCGGCTGGGAGGGGTCTCTGTGGCGGTAGTCTATCAGGCGGCTGC
Organism: Oscillospiraceae bacterium; assembly: GCA_022766785.1. Lineage (GTDB taxonomy): Bacteria > Bacillota > Clostridia > Oscillospirales > Ruminococcaceae > CAG-115. The sequence continues at coordinate 60,486 of JALEOL010000031.1, read as the reverse complement.
TCTTTGAAACGGAGAATTTCGCCGCTTTCGATTTGTAATACCTCACGGTGCGCTCGAATATGAACACGCCGCTGTTCACCACCTCGCCGGTCAGCGAGAAATAGCCAGCCTGGGTAGTCCTGCCGTTTATCGTCACCGCGAAATAGCCGCTGCATATGAACCGCCCGGTCTCCGGAGTCTGGAAATCGCCGGTCACCTTGACCTGTGAGCTTGTGGTGAACGCCGTCTCGCCGTAGTTCAGCAGGACGCCGCTCTTGTAAACGCTGACCGTTCCGGACAATATCACCTTACCGCTGCTGCGGTTGATGAGGTCGCCGGATATGCGCAGGGTGGAATTAACAGTGCCCTTTAACGAGCCGTAGTTCTCAATGCCTGCCTTGCTGTAGATCGTGAGCTTTCCCGAGGTGATAAGCTCCGCGCCCGGCTCCACGGTGATTATGCCCCGGACGCTGAACGTCCTGGTCTTATACACCACCAGCTGAGAGCCGGCTTTCAGCACCAGCCTGCTATCCTGGGGGAGAGTGAAATTCTGCCGGGGCGCTACCTTGCCCTCTATGTAGTAATTCGTACCGGAGACCATTTTGGTTTTTCCGTCCCACTGCGTCCAGCCGGTGAGGTCGATCTCGGAATACTGCTCATCGGCGACGTCCAGGGAGCTTCTGCTGTTGTCTTTCCGGTCGTCTCCCTCGTCGGGGTCAACTATCGTGGTCTCGGGGGTGCCGGTGTCTATCACCGAGGTCTCCCCCGAACCCGGGTCGCCGGTCTCTATCACAGAGGTCTCAGTCCCGGGGTCTACCGCAAGTCCTGCGCCGCCGTCCTCCGCGAACGCCGACAGAGTACTCGCCGCCACCATGACAGCGCATAACGCCGCCGCTGCTCTTTTTAAAAATGTCATGTTATCCAACTCCAATGCCGTGTGCCTGTCCCGGGAACGAAAAGCCCTCCGCCCGGGGAAAATACTTCTATTATATTGTGACATATTTTTTCCGATTTGTCAAATGTTTTTTGCGATTTTGTTCAGGAAATTTCAGCCACACGGCGGATTTTGCAGATATTTTCAGAAAACAGCGAAAACCGCCATGCATTGCACGGCGGTCAAGTCTGTCGAAAAAGTCTTACGACTTTTCCGACAGAGTACATCCGCACTGCGCGCACTCATTGTCGGCAAAGCCGACAATTCGCACACTTGTGCGGATAGAAGTGTTTTTTGCCCCGGCAGAGCTGGGGCAAAAAACGGATTTCAAAAGCCTGCTTCGCAGGCAAAATAGACTTTTTCGACAAGCTGAACCGCCATGCATTGCACGGCGGTCGTATTATATATCCAAACCATAAAATGGTGGTTTACTCTTTGGAAAGTGGCGACTCGTTGTTTTCAAGCAGAAGAATGTCGCTCTCCGTCAGCGTCAGCAAGTGCTGAAAGCAGTAGATGAGCACGCTGTCCCTGGGTATCCTGGGATAGAGCGGAGCGGCGCCGGTGCTCGTAAGGAAGCTCTGCGCCTCCTCAAAGCTCATCTCAAAGCCGAAGCACAGCTGTATCAGGATATCCCGTGCCGGATTTGTGCGCGTGCCGTTGAAAAGCGAGTAGAAATAAGCCTTTTTCAGCCCGGAGCGCTTCATTATATCGGACAGCTTCGCTCCACGTTCGGCGGCAGTCCTGTTGAGCAGCTCTGAGAGAGTTTCGGTTATCTGCTCGGAGCGTATCATGTCATGCGCGCTCCCGAATGAGGACTGCTCCCTGATTATCTCTAAAAGCTCCCCGGTGCTTTTCTCGTTACTCATATCTGACATTTCTTTCCGTCTGAAATTATTCCGCAGCCCCGTATCACACCGGAGCGTTATCTGCTATAACTATTGTAGCATATTCCTTGCGGATTTTGGTCTGCTGGCAGTAGACCCCAGGGGAATGCCGGAACTGCGCTCCTGCCGTACCCTTGCAGAGTCTTTCTGCGGTATTATTGTACCACGTCCGGAAAGCAAAATGGTACACTGGCAGTACACTCCGCGCCCGGCATGTCATATTTGTCCCGGAAACGGCATATATCTCATAAAAAAAGCATCAACAGGAGGGTGTAATTTTATGCGAATGATCACATTTACCAAAAAGAAAATAAAGCGGCTTACCGTGATAGGAACGCTGACCGCAGCGGCGGTGGCGGTGGGAGTGGGCGCGGTGCTCACCTCGGTAGGCACCCAGGCGACGGAACGGCTGCTTCCGATCTACTGCGTAGAGCGCGGCGACAAAAAGATCTCGCTTACCTTTGACGTAGCCTGGGAAAACTCCAACACCGCGGAGCTTATCGAAATTCTTGATGAATACGACGCCCGGGCGACCTTTTTCGTGACTGGCGACTGGTGCGACCGCTACCCCGATGACGTGAAGGAGTTCGCCGCCGCCGGTCACGAGATACAGAACCACTCAGACCAGCACCCCCATGTTCAGGGCGCGAACGTCAACGAACTCATTTCTGACACAAAGGCGGCGTCCCTCAAAATAGAGGATATCACCGGGAAAGCCCCGACCCTCTACCGCGCGCCCTACGGCGAGTACGACAACTCCCTCATTACCACCATACAGGGCATGGGCATGACGGTTATCCAGTGGGACGTTGACAGCCTCGACTGGAAAGAACCGACCCCCGAGGAGATAACCCAAAAGGTGACAAGCGGCGTGAAATCGGGGTCGATCGTGCTTTTCCACAACGACCTTGAGAACACCACCCAGGCGCTTCCGCAGGTGCTGGAGCAGCTATCCGGGGAGGGATACGAGTTCGTTCCGGTGAGCGAGCTTATCTACTCCGGGGACTACACAATCGACCCCAACGGAATGCAGATACCCACCGTACAGAGCAGCTCCGTCATCACGCCGGAAAACGCCGGTGAGGTGCTGGCGCAGAATTCCGACCGGCTGAAAGCGGCAGGCTTCACCGATGAACAGATCGATAAGGCGGAGCAGGCAGTGAAAAGCGGCGCGGAGCTTCCCGAAGTTATCGCGCAGGTGATCGCCGGCACGGAGGGCGACGCAGCGGAGGTATCCGTGGGCGCAGTATCGTCCCAGGTGAAAGACGAGAAATAAATGTCGCTAATAAGGTAATTTTTCTCTTTATTAAGTAAAAATCATAACTTTGCTAAGCCATTTTGCACAAAGAATACACAGGTAAATTATCTATTATAGATATTGCAATATTGTGCAAATTACTGTATAATATGGATAGGCAAAATTTTTGTCACTGTTAAAACATTTTTACTTAATGGAGGTTTATGATGAACAAGTTTAAGACAGTTGCTGCCAGCATGCTTGCTGCTGCAATGGTACTGTCGCTGACTGCATGCGATGAGGATCCGGGTCTGACCGACGGTGGCAACGGCACCTCTGCCGCTTCCAATGCCGGGGCACCCAACGCAGGCACCACTGCGAACAACGCACCTGTTTCCGCTGTAACGACAGCTACATTCGACACCGACCCTGCCGTTCAGGACGCTGCAAAGAGCGCCGCTGACAAGCTGGATAACCCCGACCTTGACGTTGACACCCGTATCAAGTGGATGGCATGGTGGGAGATCGATGAGACCGCTGCAAACGCAGAGCTGTTCAAGGAGGTCTATGGTATCCCCGAGAACGGTATGCCCGTAAGCGAAAACTACGACCACACCGGCAGAATTTTCGACTACATCTACACCGACTACAACTCCCGTTACGACAAGCTGGCTACCGCTATCCAGTCTGGCGACTCCCCTGACCTGTTCCCGTTCGAGATCCGCGACTATCCCTACGGAGCTCTCCAGGGCAGATATCAGCCTATCGACGGCATCATCGACCTGACAACCGACAAGTGGGCTTCCGCAAAGGACGTAATGGACATGTTCGTGCTCAACGGAAAGTACTACTGCGCTATCTATGAGATCTCCTTCGACTCTCTGCTGTACTACCGCAAGAGCGTTATCGAGGACGCAGGTCTCGAGGATCCGCGCGAGCTGTTCGAGAACGACAACTGGACATGGGATACCTTCCTTGAGATGATAAGAGCATTCCAGAAGTCCGGCGACGACAGATTCGCAACAATGGGCTACAACACCGAGATAGAGCTGCTGGTATCCACCGGTACTCCTATCGTAAGCATCGAGAACGGCAAGCTCGTAAACAACATGAACAGCGCAAACGTTCAGAGAGCTATGGATCTGCTGACCACCATGCAGTCCGAGAACCTCAGATGGCCGATCCAGGAGAACGGCTGGTCTCTCAACCCGAAGCTGTGGGCACAGGGCAACATTCTGTTCTATGCTAACGGCGGTACATGGGAATTCGAGGGCGATGGCGGTCTTAAGAAGTTCGCTGACAGATTCAGCTGGGGCGATGACGAGATCTGCGTAGTTCCCTATCCGAGAGATCCGCAGGCTGACAAGTACTACCACTTCATGAAGCAGGACGCTCTGATGTGGTGCAAGGGTTCCACCAACGCAAACGGCGTTGCTGCATGGATCGACTGCTGCGTTACCACTGCTCTTGATCCTGAGGTTACAGCTGCTTCCAGAAAGCAGGCTAAGGACAAGTACGGCTGGTCAGACTACAACCTCGACTTCATCTACAGCCAGACCGCACTTGACGGCACCAGCAAGATCACTCCTGTATTCGACTTCAAGAACGGTATAGGCAACGACATCGCTGACGCAAGCAAGTCCGAGTCCCCTGTTGAGGCACTGACCAAGACCGTATATCTGAGCGGTGAAAAGACCTACGCACAGCTCAACGCTGAGTACTTCACACAGATCGATACTCGAATCAACGAGATCAACGAGAAGATCAGCAAGCTCTGATTATCAGATAAACAAATGCCCCTCGGGAGACCGGGGGGTATTTTTTCGGTATTATTGAAGCGTAATGCATAGTTCCTTGTTCTCCGGGTATAATACTAATAACCATTTAAACTCAGGAAATCTTTGTTTAAACGGTTATTAGTATAATATTATCGTTGAACGCCGCTCCTATGGTTCACGCCGGGAAAAAAATCAGAAAAAATTTGAGAAATTTTCGAAAAACCTATTGACAAAATCAAATCTGCGTGCTATAATATTATACGTTAAGTCACTGGGGTGTCGCCAAGTGGTAAGGCATCGGACTCTGACTCCGCCATTTCGAGGGTTCAAATCCTTCCACCCCAACCAGCGTTTTGCCGCGCGAACAAGCGCGGCAAAACATCCGATTTTTCTCAGCCGTCCCGGAGTGGGACGGCTGTTTTTTCTATGTATAACAAATTTGTCTTGTTATATAAAAGCCGACCGCAAAAAACCAAAAAATCTCGTGCGCCATTACAGCGGTAAAGTGGCTTTCCACTAAATCTATTTTGTATTGCATAAATAACAGCTTTCCCCGACTGCATTTTCGCTGGTCGGGGAATTTAGTTTTACTGTTTGGTATTTGTATCTTCAGCCATAATACGGCAATCAGGGTCAGAGGTAACGTTATCCTGTCCACACCCGAAGCTCCCGAAGTGTCTCCACCGTATCGCGGACTGCCACAGCAGCCTGCTCAACATCGGAAATGGTGGTGAATTCCGACAATGTGAGCCTTAGCGAGCCTTTCAGCAGCTCCCGGGGGGTATTCATCGCCGAAAGCACATGGGACGGACGCTCATCTCCGCTGGCGCACGCCGAGCCGGAGGACGCGCACACTCCCCGAAGGTCAAGCCCCAGCACCAGGCTCTCCCCCTCCACCCCGGCGAACGAAACGTTCACGTTGCCGCAAAGCCGGGGGGACATTCCGCCGTTAAGCCTGCTGTGGGGTATCTCCAGCAGCAGTGAGATCAGCCGGTCGCGTACCGCCGCCATTCTCGCCGATTTTACGGGAATATCCGCGCAGGCGTGCTCCATTGCAGCTCCCATTGCGGCTATAGCAGCGGTGTTCTCCGTCCCGGAGCGAAGCCCGTTCTCCTGACCGCCGCCGTAGATAAGCGGCAGGAGCGGCGTTCCCCTGCGGCAGTACAGCAGACCAGCGCCACGGATACCCCCAAGCTTGTGCGCCGAAACCGACAGCATGTCGCAGCCAAGCTCCCCGACGTCAAGGGGCAGCATTCCGGCAGCCTGAACCGCGTCCGTGTGGAACAGCACGCCACGCTCCCGGCACAGCGAAGCTATCTCCCTCACCGGCTGAACAGTACCGACCTCGTTGTTCGCCGTCATTACGCTCACCAGAGCGGTGTCCGGGGTAATAAGCTCCGCCGCCTGCTCCGGGGAGACATAGCCGCTGCCGTTCACCCCGAGGTACTTCACCTCAAAGCCCCAGTCCTCCAGGAATTTACAGCACTCCAGCACCGCCGGGTGCTCGATCTCCGTGGTGACTATGCGCTTTTTCCCGGAGCGCAGGCCCAGCAGCGCCGCAGACCTCACCGCCATGTTGTCCGACTCCGTTCCGCCGGAGGTGAACACGATCTCCTCCGGTGAAGCTCCTATTGCCCGGGCGCACTTCTCCCGTGCTTCGATCAACGCCAGTGCCGCGCGCCTGCCCTCGGTATGTACTGACGAGGGGTTGCCGCAGCATTCCCACAAAAAAGGCTCTGCTGCCGCCCGGGCGCATTCCAGCACCGGGGCGCTCGCCGCATTGTCAAGATAGATCACCTCGCCGCCTCCTTTATCCTGCCGACAGTCCACTCCCAGCCGGGGTAATCGCGCTGCAGCCTCGTCACGCATCTGCCGATGAACTCCTCCCGGAGCGCCGGCACGTCCCTCATCTTCTGCTTTGCCCCCCAGAGGTGGGTGAAGCTGTCCTGCGGAAAGAACAGATGATCCTTGTCCAGCAGCGTTTTCACCGGCGTGCCGGTGAAGTCCGCGCACATCGCCGCCATGCGCTGCTCCGCAAACACCATGTATTTAAGCTTATCGCCGCACTTCTCCGCCGATCTCATGAACGCTATCGCCTGGGAAGTGTACAGCTCCTTCAGCGAGTTGTCCGGCATATAAAGGAACGCCGTATTCAGCGGCAAAACCTCCCGGCTGAACTCCGGAATGCTGTGCCCCGGCGCAGAGAAGAACTCCAGCGGCGGATAGATGTCCGGGTTCAGATCCTCCCGGTGCGCCGCGATAAGCTCCTCGCCGAACTCCGGCTTTCTCCACACGATAAGGTCGGTGTCGATCATCACGCAGGGAGCGGGCATCTGACGCAGCGCCAGCAGCTTCCCTGCCGCCCAGAACATCTCCGGGTCGATGCCGCCGAGGTCGTCCGGGACAGCCGCCCTTACCTCGTCCCACACCGAAGAAAGCCCGGCGTTCCCGATGTACTCCGCCGCCGGTCTGTCGCAGTACAGAAATATCCTGCTGCCGTCCCTGCGCCACTCCAGCGCGGATATCACGGCGCAGTACAGGTCGAAATCCTCTAAAGCAAAAGCCCCGTTATTTTTCGCGAAAAACGGAGCCGTAGAAATTATATGAAATGCGTCCAAATCGTTACCTCGTCAGACTATGTGTATCCCGTAGCCAAAGCAGTCCAGCGGACATCTGCGCAGGGTCTCGTACATTATCCTGTCGTACTCGTCCGGGGTTATGAAGCGGCTGCCGTATCCCATTCCCGAGCAGGGGAAAGAACCTCCCAAAAACGAACCCGTGCGGAAGCTCCCGTAAAAAGAACCCCCGATGAACATTCCGGCGAAGAAAGAGCCAGCCCTCCGGGAACCTCCCCCGAACGAACCGAGGAAGCTGCTGTAGCGCCATTCCCATTCCCACTCCCACATACGGAAACCGCCGAAACTTCCCACAAAGTAGCTCCCCGAAAAGAACGAACCGGAACCGTAACCGAAATTCCCCGAAAATGAGGTGAGAGAGAAGCTCCCCGGAAAATACGAGCCCCGGAAAGACGAGCCGGAACCATATCCAGCCCCCCCGGAGCAGCCAGCCGCCGCAGTTCCGGTGAATACCTTCTTCTCAGCACTGGGAGCCTGCCCGAATATTTCCGCAAGCCTCCGGTCGAGCGCCGGGTCTTTCGGGTCGAGGGCGTCAAGTTCAGCAGCCTGATGTTCTCCGCCGTGTTCTCTCAGCCATTCTGCGAGACTTCCTCCCAGGAAATAGCCGCGGACAGACGCCAGGTCGAAATGCTCTGCGATCTCCGATGCGTTATTGACCCTGCACCGCCCGAACCATAAAGAACAATTCAACGGAGCCACCTCCTCTGCTGTATCGGTATATTACCATTTTTATTATACCACAAACACCAAGATTTTGCAACAACAATTATGATTTTTGTGGCATATGCACTATATTTTTCTCTTTGTCGCACAAACCCCGGTCAGCTGTGGAAATTACGCTTTTTGTTAGCCATCATCAGCCGTATCATCACGGTGGTGACGGATCTTTTCACCGAGCCTGCCAGCAGCTTCTCGTCATCCGAAAAGCCGTCCCAGTCCAGACCCTCTCCCTCTGGCAGCCTGATGTATCTCGCCGGAAGCTCCTCCGCGGCAAGCCGGGCAAGCTCCCCCTTGCACACCTCACAATCGCAGGCGTTGAACCTTGCCAGTATCTCCGGCGCTTCTTTCTCGGCGATAAGCCCGGTCAGGTCCCTCGTCACCAGCGGCGTTGTCTGCTTTTCCTCCAGCTGCTTCTCCGCCGCGGCTTCCCGGCGAATGACCCTGGAAAGCGGCTCTATTCCTCGCAGCTGTCTTGGGATACGGCTCTTCCCGGCGGCGATGACCTGATTTTCAAGTTCCTCGCTGTCCTGGATAAGCTTCATCACACTGGGTGTCTTTACGCTGGGGGTTTGCTCTCCGGTCTGGGCGGCTTGCTTTCCCTGCTTTTTCGGGGGAGCTTTCTTTACGGAGCCGGAAGGCTTTTTTCTCCCGGAGGGACGCTCCGCCGGCTTTCGCACCGGTTCGTCCTCTTTCGCCACGAGAACAGCGCCGTCATGGTCGTTCTCGTAGCGGTCGGTAATGATGTTGTTATGCTCTCTCATTTCTTCGCCGCGTTCCTGACGCATTTCGTTCCGGTAAGCTCCTCAACAAATGCAAGATACTCCGCCGCCGCCTTTGATCTCGGGGAATAGGTGATCACGCTCTCGCCGTGCGCCGGAGCCTCCGCAATGCTTACGCTGGCGCTTATCCGGGTCTTGTATATCTTCGTGTTGAGCTGCTGTGCGATGACGTTTGCAAGATCCTCCACGTCTTTTGTCAGGGTGAGTCGGGGGTTGTACTTGTTGAGAAGTATCCCCCCCACGGTCAGTTCCTTGTTGTAGTACCGCTGCACTGCGAATATGGTCTGCTTCAGCTGTGCAATACCCTGTAGACTCAGTATCTCGCACAGCATGGGGATAACCAGTTCGTCCGCCGCAGTGTATGCGTTTATGGTGAGCACCGACAGCGCCGGGGGCGTGTCAAGTATGATAAAATCGTACTCGTCACGGATAGTCTCGATCTGCTCCCTCAGGATATACTCGCGTCCCACTCCCGTAAGCTCCAGCTCCACGCCGGACAGCAGAATGTTGGAAGCGATAACGTCGCAGATCTCTCCGTGCTGTATCGCGTCGGTGATGTCGCAGTTCCCCTTGAATACATCATATATCGTGTAGCAGTCCTCAGCCTCCACGCCCAGGGAGAAGCTGAGGTTCCCCTGCGGATCAAGGTCTACCGCCAGCACCTTTTTCCCAACGGCAGCAAGACCTCCGCAGATGGAGCAGCAGGTGGTGGTCTTGCCGACGCCGCCCTTCTGGTTTGTAAGTGCGATTATCTTAGCCAATCAAAAAACCTCCGTTGCAGCGCCTGCTGCGTTTTTTCAGACATCACAAGGGCGCACATAAAATGTCCGCCCTCGGTGTTTTGGAATTTGTTATCAGAAGCCCTCAGGATCCTTATACTCATCAGTAGCGCTGTCTTCGGGTATGTAGATGTGGTAGTTGGTCTTGCCGTTCTTCTTTACGAAGTACATCGCCGTGTCAGCAAAGGACAGCAGCTCGTTGACGTCCTCGGTATGATCCGGGCAGTACGCAACGCCTATACTTATCTTGACGTCGATGTGCATTCCGCCGTCCGCAGTATCATAGCCCTGGTACAGCTCGTCGATGATATCCATGGAGATGTTCTCGATGTTATCGATATCCTCCTGGTTGGTGAAGCAGAGCACGAACTCGTCGCCGCCGAAGCGTCCCGCGAAGCCGCCCCTGTCGTCTACCTTCTTGCGGATAGTGTCAGCAACGAACCTGATGACCTCGTCGCCGATTGTATGACCGAAGCGGTCGTTGATGAACTTGAAGTCGTCCACGTCGAGGAACATCGCAGCCACTCTCTTTGTGCCGCGGCGCTCGATCTCGGAGGTGAGATTTCTGATGAACGTGTTTCTGTTGTAAAGCTGTGACAGGAAGTCGTAGCTTGCGCGCTCGGACAGCTGCAGCTCCAGCTTCTTCTCGTTGTCGATATCCGTCATGACGCCGATAACTCTCAGCGGCTCACTCAGGCGGTCGGTAATGCATACTGCGCGCAGGGATACCCAGATAAGCGCTCCGCTCTTGGTCTTGAGCTGATATTCGCTGTTGTAGCCGTTCTTGTTCTTGAGCAGCTGATTGATGTCGCGCTTGTACTTTTCAGCGTCCTCCTGGTTCATCAGCGAGTCTATGAACCTGCCGTTTGACAGGGTGGAATCGTCAGTGTTGATATCGAACTTCGCCAGCATGTTGGGGGAGCAGTACATTCTTTCCTTGTGGAAATCCCACTCGAACAGCATGTTATCGGACAGCTCCGCAATGGTGCGGTGACGCTCCTCGCTGAGGAACACCTCGTCCAGCAGATCGTTGAAGGAAGTCTGGATCTCGCCCAGCTCGCTCTTTCTGTTTGTTACCTTGAAGCGGATATCGGTAGCGCCCTCCGCCTCGGATATCTCGGTCATGGTCTTGAGCATTCCGCTCATGTTTCCGAGGAACTTTCCTATCACCATGAGCGAACCCACGGAGAACACCACAGCACATGCCGCGACAACTACCCAGCCCAGCAGATTAGTGGTGAGCGAGAAGGAATGGAAGCTGCTGCTGTCCGCCGCTGCGACCCATCTCCAGTCGCTGATGGTCTTGTCGATAAGACCGGCACAGTAAACGCTGCCGCCGGCGTCGCCGATAACAGATTTCGTATCAGAGGAATTCCTCAGGGCGTCAAGCTCCTTGCTGTTGGGGTCGAACAGCTTGCTTATTCCGTTTGTCCACAGGCTTCCGGTGGAGAAGTCCCTGCTGACGTTGCCGGAAGAAGAATTGAGAGCCGCGCCGGAAGCGTCCACCAGCATGAACCTGCTGTTAGAGAGGTCGCCGAACTGACCTGCGATAGCCTTCTGCATACCGCTCTCGGGAGCGACGGAGACTATCTCGACAAAAGCGCCGATGACGTTCTTGCTGTCGTCCTCGATCTTGGAGGAGAAGTACACAGCGTCAAGCTGCTGCTCGGAATATCCCGTCCAGGAAAGGACAGAGGACGCATTCTTGAGGTCAGCCACACCGTTCTCGGGCAGGTTTTCGAACAAACCGCCGGAGTTGCCGCTGACGGAAGCCACTACAGTGCCGTCGCCGCTGAGTATGAGAACGTCGATGATATCGCTGTCCGCACTCTTGATGGCGGAAAGAAGCTCGTCCGCGCTTCCGTCGCCGTTCACGCCGTCGATCACCGCTTCCACCTTTGACGAGGCAGTGACCCCCGTGATGTAATGAGAGAACAGCTCTGCAATACCGGCGGACTTTGCTTCTGCCACCTGCCTGAGAGTGTTCTGCTTTACGGAGCTTTCATAGCCCATTACGGAAAACGTTCCGACAGCGCCGACGATGACCGCCGGGAGTATCGAAAATACCAGCATGATAACCGTCAGAACTATTTTCAGTCTGAAATTGCCCATACCACTTATCCCCCTGAAATATGTAGATTTTTATCGCTGCTCCGGTCGCGCCGGGGCTGTAAGTATCATTCCTCGCCGTTCTGCCTTGCGCGGAGCAGAAGCTGCTGGCGGTTTATGTATTTGCCGATAGCGTCCTCCTGCGCGGCGGTAAGGCTCTCAAACGCGCAGCCGTAGCCCAGCACCTGACCGTCGCCGCCGGTCTGCACCCTCAGCACCTTTGCCATTGTGTTCAGCCGGTAGCCGTCGTTAAGCTCTATATCGACGCAAACGCAGTCGTCCTTCATGAATTCGAACCCGCTCGACATAAAAATACCGCCGACGTTGATGTCCTGGACTTCTATATCGGCAGGCTCCTCGAACCGTATCGTTTCATCGTTCCTTACCAGGAAAAGCGCCCTGCCGTCAAGCTGCACCTTTATCTTGAAATATCTCCTGCGCTCCTCCAGCACCCTGGCGTCCCTGTTCTTCAGCAGCGAGACGTTCATCTGCCGGCTGTGCGCCACCGATATCATTCCGGGATATTTTATCCGGTCGCCGGACTTTGAGTAGGCGATCACCGTGACCCGGACGCCCCGGTCAAGCTCCGGAAGCTCCTTGCCTTTAATTATAAGAATGCTTTCTTCGTCTGAGTCGAGATTTTTCGGGAACACGAAATTCTTGTCCACAGAGATCAGCAGAGCGCCGTTCTCCCCGAACACCTCGATCTTGACGATCTTATATCCGAAAAGCAATAGCATCAATCCTCTTGTAAAAAAATAGTAGTTCCGCCGCCTGATACCCCGTTTCCGGGAAAATTACGCAGGCAGAAAAGCACCCCGGCGCTCACTGAACCAGTCAGAATGCCCCGACCAGACCCAGCGCAGATGTCGTATGCTTATCGAAAAACAAATATGCGCCCAAAGGGACAGCATTTGTCAGAATAATCTTGTTTATATTATACAATAAACCACTACGATAAATCAAGGCAAAATGTTGATTTTCTAAAAAATAAACAAAAATATTTTGTTTTTTTGGGTAACATAACAACAGACCCGTGGCTCACGCCTTTTTTATCTTCATTCTGAAACGCTTTCCGCAGGCGCGCAGGAGCCGGTCGCGGAGCTGCATGGGCGTGCCGCAGATGAACAGCGTCTTGTCGCAGATGATGGCGTCCAGCTTTTTGCCGTTCACCGGTTCCGGGAAGAGATAGAAGCTGTGGCTGCACTCATAAGCCTGGGCTATGCTCTTGTAGGGTATCTCCAACACCTCTGCGTTGTCGTCGTGGAGCGCAGCGGAAGCGCCTGCGGAGCTTTCCTCAACGTCCTTTTCCTCCTCGGGCAGGGAGCTTATCGTCAGCACCAGCTTCTCATCGTCGGTGAAGTCCGCGCTGATGAGCTTTCCGAAGCTGTCCTCCAGCTTATCCGCGCGCTTGTTGAAGTACATTATCCGCATGTTGTGAGGGGCGGTCGCCAGCAGCAGGAACACCGCCGCGAATATCGCCGTGAGCAGCCACTCGCTGCACCAAGCCGCCGCCAGCGTCAGCAGGAAGAACACCGCCGCGCCGTAATAGCACGCGGTCTGGAGCGGTCTCACTTTCAGCAGGTACATGAAATCCGAAAAGGAGCGTATCCTAGCCATAGTGCAGCGCGTTTCGCACACCAGCCTGCCGTCGTCCTCCGGGTGGTTCTCGGAGTTCATCTCCTCGAACATTTTGGCGAGCTTCGCCTCTGAGGACTGCACTATTTCCTGCTGCCTTTTGCTTCTGAACATATCATCGTTCCTTTCCGGGAAAATATCGTCACATGAATAGTATATCACATTTCTGCACAAAATGCAACGTGCTTCACGCAGTATGCACAAAATTTCTTCCGGACGCCGCCGCAACGCCGTTATTCTGACGGGCAATTATTACAAATTGGATACAAATTCAAGAAACATCGCGCCGAAAGGGTCAAAAAGGTTGACAATCCGGCTTATTTGGAGTATATTATTATAGTGGCGGTCTGTATTTTGACAGACCTGCGTATTCATAAGGGGACTTCCTGGTTAATAGAGAACCCCCAAGAACAACTACAGGAGAACACTAATGCTAAAAGAAACTTCCCTCTGCATGGGCTGCATGAACGACAAGACCTACGACGGGCCGTGCAAACTCTGCGGCTACAGCGACGACTCGCCCTGCATACCGACATACATGACCCCAAAGACCTTCCTTGCAGACAGATACATCGTCGGAAAGGTGATAAGCTACAACGGCGAGGGAGCTGTGTATATCGGCTACGACACCGCCGCCGGAATAAAGGTGACGATAAAGGAATTCATGCCCGACACGCTGTGCATGCGCAGAAAGGGCGAGACCGAGATCACCGTGGAGCCTTCCTCCGCAGCGCTCTACAAGACCTATATGTCTGAATTCATCGACCTCAACCGCACGCTGATGAAGCTCAGGGGAATGTCCCACGTCCAGACCGTGCTTGACGTGTTCTGCGAGAACAACACCGCCTATGCGGTATTCGAGTACATCAACGGCATCTCTCTCAAGACCTACCTTGCGAATTCCTCCGGGGAAATAGCATGGGAGCAGGCAAAGGAGCTGTTTTCGCCGTTCTTCACGACGCTGAGCCTTATCCACTCCGCCGGGATACTCCACCGTGGGATATCCCCCCAGACGATTTTCGTCACCGACAAGCTGGAGCTGAAGCTCACGGGATTTGCGATATCCGCCGCGCGCACCACCGGCACCGAGATACCCTGCGAGGTGTTCGCCGGATTTGCCGCGCCGGAGCAGTACACCAACGAGATAAACGGCACCTGGACTGACGTTTACGGGATATCCGCGGTTCTGTACCGCTGTCTTACCGGCTGCACCCCCACCGAGGCTATCGCGCGCAGCGGCGGCAGTATGCTGGAGCCGATGATGATAAACCGCAACGTTCCGGCGAATATCTCCGCCGTAATAATGGAGGGACTTCAGCTCTCCCCGGACAGCCGTATCCGCACCATAACAGAGTTCGTTGACAGGCTTTTCAGCCAGCCGAGACCCGTGGAAACTCCCCCGGTGGACAAGGCGCACCTCACACGCCGCGAGAAAAAGCAGCGCCGTGAGCGTGCAAAGACTATCGCCGTGCTGATAATCGCCGGTATTGTGCTCATAGCGTTCGCGGTGGTGTTCGCGATGACGCTGAACGGCTCGTTCCGTGGGGACAACAGTTCCTCCGTGCAGACGACCGAGGAGGCAGTCACCACCGAAGAAAGCTCCTCAGTAACGGAAAGCACCACGACCACTCAGACAGAGCCGCAGTCGGAGCCTGAACCGGTAGTCACCGGCGACACGCTGATACTGCCAAACTTCAACGGCGAGAGCTATAATGTCAAAGTGGAGGACTATAAGGACATGCTCACCTTTGTGCCTACATACGTCTACACCGATGAATACCCCAGCGGACAGATGTTCGGACAGAGCATTGCGGCGGACACAGAGGTAAGCATCGGCACCACCGTGGAGATAAATGTCAGCAAAGGCCCCAGCAAGGTCGAACTGCCGGACTACGCCGGAATGACCGGAG
Organism: Oscillospiraceae bacterium; assembly: GCA_022766785.1. Lineage (GTDB taxonomy): Bacteria > Bacillota > Clostridia > Oscillospirales > Ruminococcaceae > CAG-115. Next base: position 45,103 of record JALEOL010000031.1, on the reverse strand, counting down.
AAAAATACACCGCAGAGCTGAGCAAAAACAACATCAAATACTCGGTAAAGACCGAACGCTCCAACGACGTTGAGACCGGTCATGTCCTGCGGTGCAGCGTTGATGTCGGTAAAAAAGTGGACGTGGAGAACAACCAGGAGATAATCGTGTACATCGCCGAAAACTACGAGCCGACAGCGGAGCCTACCGAAGAACCTATTTCAGAGCCTGACTACGGCTCATACGAGGGCATACCGCTCACAGAGGAATTCATCACAGGGGAAGGAACTGCTGAATAATGGGAACAGAGCTTGATTTAAGCGAGATCAGAAAGAATATCGACAGCATAGACGACAGGCTGCTGGAGCTTTTCCGGCAGAGAATGGAGCTTACCTGCCAGGTGGCGCAGTACAAGGCGGCGCACAATATGGTGGTGTTCCAGAGCGAGCGCGAAAAGGCGATAATCCGTTCCGTGCGCGACCGCTCCCCGGACGACCTGAAAAGCTCCGCTGAGTTCCTTTTCACCAACATCATGGACATCTCCAAATGCCGCCAGAACAACGCGATAACCCCGGCGGTGGAGATACCCCACAGGGATTCCATAAAACAGGGGGCAACAGTTGCCGTGCAGGGCATTTCCGGCGCTTACGGCCATGCGGCGGCGGTACGGCTGTTCCCGGACGGGAAAATGGATTTCCACGGCAGCTTCGCAGAGGTGTTCGAGGCGGTGGAGAACGGCTCGGCGGATTACGGCGTAGTTCCGGTGGAGAACAGCACCGCCGGAGAAGTCACCGCGAACATGGAGCTTCTTGAAAAGCACAATGTGTATATCAACCGCACCGTTACCGTCCCCTGCACCCACGTTCTCGCCGCAAAGCACGGGGTGAAGTCGGAGGATATCAGGATAATCTTCGGGCATGAGCAGGCGATAAGGCAGTGCAGCGAGTACATCGCAAGCCGCCGGTCCCTCACCGTTATACCCTACGCAAACAACGCCATGGCGGCGCAGATGGTGGCGGAAAACCGCAGCAGCGAGCTTGGCTGCATCTGTTCGAGAGAGTGTGCCGAAATGCACGGTCTGGACGTTGTGGAACCCGCGATCGCCGCCGACCCCAACAACGCAACGCGGTTCATCTGCTTCTCAAAGGAGATGGAGGTATACGACGGCGCGGACACCGTTGCGGTATCCGTTTCGCTGCCGCATATCTCCGGCTCGCTGTACCGTATGCTCACAAAGTTCGCAGTGAACGAGCTTGACCTCACCAAGATACAGAGCAAGCCGCTGCCGCTGGAATACCGCACCGAGGAGAACGAGTTCATGTTCTATCTGGAGTTCTCCGGCAATATCAGCCAGCCGGTGGTTCTGCGGCTGCTGAACAACTTCGGGACGGAATACACCTACTTCCGCCTGCACGGAAACTTCCTGGAGGTGCGCTGAGGTGCCGGGGTTTTCTGCGATAGTCCTCGCCGGGGGCAGTGCTTCCCGCATGAATGGGATAAACAAGCAGCTTGCGCTTTTAAACGGTGTTCCGGTGGTAATTCACAGCGCCCTCGCCTTTGAGCGCTGTCCGCTTGTGTCCGAGATAATTCTTGCAGTGCCGGAGGGCGAGGAGGAGAATTACCTAGCATTGTGCCGGGAATATTCCGTCACGAAATTAAAGTCAGTAACCCCCGGGGGGGCTACACGGTTCCTTTCCGTGAAGAACGCCCTGTCCGAATGTGGCTGCGAATATATCGCAATACATGACGGAGCACGTCCGCTGATCCTTACCGAGGATATCGACCGTGTGCTTGGGGACGCGGTGAAATACGGCGCAGCGATAGCCGCCGCACCGGTCACTGACACGATAAAAAAATGCTCCGGCGGCGTGATAGAATCCACCCCGGACAGGAGTACGCTCTATGCCGCGCAGACGCCGCAGGCTTTCCGCAAGACACTTTATCTTTCCTGCGCGGACAGGCTTGGCAGACGAGCCGAGACACTCACCGACGACAGCGCCCTGCTGGAGCTGTGCGGAGAACAGGTGCACATCACCGCAGTCACCGCCTGCAACATGAAGGTGACGCGTCCGCAGGATCTTACGATAGCTGCGGCAGTATTACGGAGGTAATTATGTTCAACATTCTGGTAGTGGACGACCAGGCGCATATCCGGCGGCTGTATGAATACACACTGGAGAAAAACGGCTATCAGCCCTACACCGCCGCGGACGGCGAGCAGGCGCTGAGGCTCATGGAGAACACCCACATAGATCTCGTCATACTCGACCTTATGATGCCGACTATGGACGGCTACACATTCCTGCGGACCATGCGCGAGGGTGGCTGCAATATCCCGGTGCTGATAATCACCGCCCGGGACAGCGCCGAGGACGTGCGGAAAGCGTTTACTCTGGGCACAGACGACTTCATGGTGAAGCCAGTGGACGAGGTGGAGATGATACTCCGCGTCCGGGCTTTGCTGCGGCGCGCGAGGATATCCGAGGAGCAGCGCATAACCGTTGGCGATACCACGCTGATATACGACTCGTTCACGATGATACACAACGGCGCGGAAGTCCAGATGCCGAAAAAGGAGTTCCAGATACTGTTCAAGCTGCTGTCCTTTCCGAACAAGACGTTCACCCGGGCGAGCCTTATGGAGGAGTTCTGGGACATGGACAGCGAAAGCGAGGCACGCACCGTTGACGTTCACATCAACAGGCTGCGCGACCGACTGAAAGACAACAAGGACATACAGATAGTCACCGTCAGGGGGCTGGGCTACAAGGCGGTAAAGACCGCGCAGAAGTCCCGGGGAACGCCATGAGCAAAGAAAGAAAACGTTCCGCATTTCTCGGGGGACGCTCCCCATTGATAAGCAGACTCGGCTTAAAGCTCAGCCTGCTGATACTTGTCGTAACCCTTGCCGCAGACGTGCTCTCGTTCTCCGCAAGGATAGTCATCGACATGGTGATATCCGAGGGCAACAGCAGCACAGAGAACATCATTGCCTCGGTAGCAAGCAGCATCGTGATAGGCACGCTGCTGTCGTTCATCGCAGGAAGCCTGTTCCTGAAGCCGCTGGTGGAGCTTATCCGCGCAACGAAACGGGTCTCCGAGGGCGATTACTCGGTGCAGGTGGACGTGGGCTGGGCGGAAAAGCACACCGTGCGCGAGCTTTCCGACCTCATCAAGGTGTTCAACGAAATGACCCGGGAGCTTGACCGCACGGCGATGTTCAACAGCGACTTTATCGCCAGCTTCTCCCATGAGTTCAAGACGCCGCTGGTGTCTATCCGGGGATTTGCACGGCAGCTTTACAACGGCGACCTCACCCCGGAGCAGCAGAAGGAGTTCTCCAGGATAATCCTGGAGGAAACGGAGTATCTGTCGGAGCTTTCCGCGAACACGCTGCTGCTGACCAGCCTTGAAACAAGCGACATCGTCGCCGACAAAAAGGAGTTCCAGCTTGACGAGCAGCTGCGCACCTGTATGCTCCGTCTGGAGCCGCAGTGGACGGAAAAGGACATCGACATCGACATGGAGCTTGACGAGGTGAAATTCACCTGGAACGAGCAGACGCTTTCCCATGTGTGGAACAACCTGTTCGACAACGCCGTGAAATTCACCCCGAAAGGCGGTAAGATATCCGTCAGCTGCCACCGGAACGCCGGCGTTATCACGATAAGGGTGAGGGACACCGGCTGTGGGATACCGCAGCACGCGCTTCCTCACATATTCGAGAAATTCTACCAGGCGGACAGCTCCCACGCCACAAAGGGCAACGGGCTGGGACTTCCCCTGGCAAAGATGATAGTGGAGCGCTGCGGCGGCAGGATAGGCGTACAGAGCGAGCCGGGCAGGGGCACGGAGTTCACCGTTATTCTCCCCGAGGACGGAAGTCTTCTGGGACGGAACAGCGAAAACATACAGCATTCCCCTGACGGAAAAATATGATCGGAGGTAAAAATCATGGAATTCATCAGCGAAAGAACGGCGTTCACAATGATTTCCGAGACGGTGGTAAAGGCAGGGGTGTCCCTGTTCAACGCCATGAAATACATCTACATGATAGCCGACAAAGACCTGTACAATATCAATATAAAGGACATATTCCGGATATCGCTGAACAATATCACCGACACCACCTGTCTTTACAACACCGGCATTCGGCTTGACAAGGAGCGCTGCGCCGAGATGAACACCCCGGAATACGAGCGTGTGCTCTCGCTTATGGTATATTCCTTTGCGGTAAGGCTGCCCACGCTCAAAAACGTAAAGACCGCCGGGGGCTACCTCAACGACAAGCAGATAAAGACTATCTACGACATGGTGATATCAAAGGGCGCCGGGAATTACGACAACGTTATCCAGGACGATTTCGAGGAGATACGCCGCATGGTAAAGACCGGAAAGGCAGTCCCGGCATACGACGCCGAGTGGTACAAGGGGTATATCTACACCTACGTCCCCTCCCTCGCGGCGATAACCAACCGAAACGTTTTCCTGCTGGGCAGCGCCGATATCCTGTTCACGCTGTTCTATTCCTGCCTGGAGGAGGAGCTGGTGCGCCAGCTTAATTCCCTTGCGGCGGAGCAGTAAGGGGGGCGGGATATGTCAGGACAAAAGCTCAGGCTGTTCTCAGCGGCGGCAGTACTGCTTATGACAGCAGGGCTGTGCGGCTGCGGCGGCGAAAAGTACACCCTCAGTGCAGAGGACAAGGCGCTTTACGGAGAGGTCATCAGTCAGCAGGCGGAAAAGCTGCTGGCGCTCAATCCCGGATATCACACCGGCTATCGGATCACCTTCGCCGAGCTTACCGGAGATGAACACGCCGAAATGATAATCACCATGTGTACCGACAAGGGTAACAGCACCGACTATCTCTACACGATAAAGGACGGCGAAGTGACCGGGGAATTTTCATGGCAGTACCCTGCACTTGACGGCAATCTGCTGGTGGACAAGGACGGAACGGTCTATGAACACTACGTTTTCTCGCCGGAAACAGACGGCGCGGAGGTATCATACGGCTACCTGACGCGGTTTGGGAACAGCCCCGCTGCGTATTTTGATTTCGCCGAAGTGACCTCAAATGACAAGGACGCGTTTATTGCAGCCGTTGACCGGGTGATGTGGAGAGCAGAGGGATACCATTTTATTGCCGAAGATGAACTTGAAAAATACAAAAGCGGAAACGGCTACAGCTTCTGCGCCTTTGAACTTTTCGACGCGCTGAATCTGGACGAGACTGTTATTGACGAAGCTATCGCCACCGACCTTTCCATGAGCACGGTGATAATCAGCAAGGAAACCTACGACCGGCTTATGGAAAAGTCGCTCGCCGGGCTTACCGATAAAGAGATACCGGCGCTGACTTCCGATGTGATCACTACCCCCGACGGGTACGACCTCTCCGCCCTGAAAGACATCACGCTGTAAAGCAGTGCATATACTATCCTGAAAGGCAGGTGCACTATATGCAGCATTCAGGAAAATTTTCATACATATCGTCAGAACACCCGGCATTGCAGGGAGAGCTTCGCGGCAGCGCGGCGTTCCCGGATACCGGGGGAGTGATACTCGGCTACTGGCTGGACGGTGGGATATATCTGCGCGCGGAGTTCCGGGGACTTCCCCCGGACAGGGTGTTCGGGTTTCATGTGCACGATGGGTTAATCTGCGGCAGCGCCGAAGGCGACGAACCGTTCAGCGACGCCGGGGGACATCTCTCCCTCTGCCCTGCTGAAACCTGGTGCGGCAGACACCCCTATCACGCAGGGGATATGCCGCCGGTATTCTCGGACAGTGGCGGCTTCGCGGCAATGGAAGTCTATATCGGAAAGGCGGCGGTGTCGGATTACTCCGGCAAGGCGCTTATCCTCCACTCCATGCCTGACGACATGAACACACAGCCCTCCGGCAATTCCGGAAAAAGAATAGCCTGCGGAATTTTCGCAGAAGTACTGTAACAAAAGGGCGTTTCTTTCAGTAATCGCCCAAAAATAAAGGAGCAAAAAAATGTCACACGAAATAAGAAACCCCGACCTCTGGGAAAGCGGCGCACGCAAAATATCCTGGGTAAAGCGCAACATGCCGCTGCTGAACGGCATTGAAAAGGAATTCGCACAGGAAAAGCCCTTTGCAGGTTTAAGAGTGGCGCTGTCGGTGCACCTCGAAGCCAAGACCGCGTATCTGTGCAAGGTGCTTGCCGCAGGCGGCGCAGAGATGTACGTCACCGGCAGCAATCCCCTGTCAACTCAGGACGACGTTGCCGCGGCGCTGGTGCATGACGGGCTGAACGTATTCGCCTGGTATAACGCCACCGACGAGGAATACCACCGCCACATCTCCCAGGTAATAAAGGCGCGCCCGAACGTTATCATCGACGACGGCGGCGACCTCGTGAACCTCATTCACAACGAGTACCCGGAGCTTATCCCGGAGGTGCTGGGCGGCTGCGAGGAGACCACCACCGGCATTATCCGCCTGAAAGCAATGGACAAGGACGGCGCGCTGAAATTCCCCATGGTTCTGGTGAACGACGCGGACTGCAAGCACCTGTTCGACAACCGCTACGGCACCGGGCAGTCCGTCTGGGACGGCATAAACAGGACAACTAACCTTATCGTTGCCGGTAAGAACGTTGTCGTTGCAGGCTACGGCTGGTGCGGAAAGGGCGTTGCAATGCGCGCAAAGGGGCTTGGCGCAGACGTTATCGTGACTGAAATAGACCCGATAAAGGCTATGGAGGCGGTAATGGACGGCTTCAAGGTAATGCCCATGCGCGAGGCGGCAAAGGTCGGCGATTTCTTCGTGACCGTCACCGGCTGCGCGGACGTTATCGGCGAGGAAGCGTTCCTCAACATGAAAGACGGCGCTATCTGCTGCAACGCAGGTCACTTTGACGTGGAAGTCAACATGGCGAAGCTGCGCGAAATAGCCGCTGACAGCTACCTCGCCCGGAACAACATCATGGGCTACAGGCTGAAAAACGGAAGAACCGTGTTCGTTATTGCCGAGGGCAGACTTGTGAACCTTGCCGCCGGAGACGGACACCCTGCGGAGATAATGGACATGAGCTTCGCTATTCAGGCGCTTTCCGCAAAGTACATCGCGCAGAACAGCGATAAGGTGAAATCCGGCGGCTCAATGACGGTGAATGTACCGAAAGATATAGACCGCGAGGTGGCGCTGCGCAAGATAAGCTACTGGGGCATTGAGATCGATAAGCTCACCCCGGAGCAGGAAAAATACCTCGGCAGCTGGGAGGTCTGAGCAATGACCTTTGAGGAGCAGTTCAGCCGTATTCAGGCGATGTTCAGCGGTTCGGGGTGCGATATCATCCTGCTCCCCCCGGACGAGGAAAAGGCGAAAAAGGTGCGCTCCCAGAAAGGGGACTTCTCCCCTCTCGCCGCTGTTCTTGCAGGAACAGGGGGAGTTTCGGTGAATGGAATGCTGCGGCTTCTGGGCAGCGGCACGGTCGACTTCTTCGAGCGCAACCAGCGGCTCTCCGAGACCGGAATGACGGTTGTCGCGGAGGACGTTTTCGGGGGTATTTTCGGGCTGGGCAGGGACGGCACGCTGCTATACCTCGCCCCGGACGAGCTTGCGGTGGAAGAGTTCGGCGAGAATTACGACGAGCTGCTGGAGTTCGTTTGCAGCCCGGAGGACATGGAGAGATTTTACCGTGATTACGTCCGGGAGTGCCCGGGTGTGCTGTTCGACCAGCTCCCGGCGGACAAGGGCGTGAGCCTTTACCCACCTCTGTGGGAGCAGTCTGAGGAGAAGCGCTCCGCCGCCGCAGTCCTCATCACTCAATTGCAGGACGTGGAGATAGGCGTTATGAAAAAGCAGGCAGGAGATACAGACGGAGGTGCAGAGGAATGAACGAGCATTATGAGAAACTTATAAAGTGCTTTGAGTGCGTGCAGAAAAAGGTCAGCTTCAAGCCGGAGCTGGCGCTGATACTCGGCAGCGGTCTCGGCGATTACGCCGATACAATGGAGGTAGTGGAAACGCTGGATTACCACGATATCGAGGGCTTCCCGGTATCCACTGTTCCCGGGCATAAGGGCAGATTTGTGTTCGGGTACGCCGGGGGAGTTCCCATTGTGGCAATGCAGGGCAGGGTGCATTTCTACGAGGGCTACGCGCCACAGGACGTTGTGCTCCCGGTAAGGCTGATGAAGCTTATGGGCGCAAAGGTTCTGTTCCTGACTAACGCCGCCGGGGGAATAAACCGCAGCTTTAACGCCGGCGACCTGATGCTTATAACCGACCACATTTCGATGTCCGTCCCCTCGCCGCTAATCGGTGAGAATATCGGGGAACTTGGCGTGCGCTTCCCGGATATGTCCGAGGTATACAGCCGCAGACTTCAGAAGATAGTGGAGAACGCCGCTGTCACCGCAGGAGTGCCGCTGCGCAAGGGCGTGTATATCCAGACCACCGGACCGCAGTACGAAACTCCCTCCGAGATACGCGCATACGAGCGCCTTGGCGCGGACGCAGTGGGAATGTCCACCGCCATTGAAGCGATAGCCGCCCGTCACGCCGGAATGGAAGTTTGCGGTATCTCCTGCATAAGCAACCTCGCAGCAGGTATCTCGATAAAGCCCCTCACCCACGCGGAGGTTCAGGAAACCGCCGACCGTGTCGCTCCGCTGTTCAAGAAGCTGGTGACGCAGGCGATAACGGATATAATTCGGAATTCGTAATTCGGAATTATTGTATCGGGCTTCTCCCGATGTATCATAATATCATAGGGCTGCTTTCGGGCAGCCCTTTTGTTTAGTTGACCTGTGTTGCAGTGTGCAATATGCAAATTATGCTTGTTCAGGCGCAGATTTTGCATAAACTCTTGTTTTTTCCTCGCGAAATGCTATAATGGACTTACCGCAGGTATGCGGAAAAAACAAAGCGAGGTAAATCAACATGAAAAGGCTACTTAAAAAAATCGCAGCAGTCATCGCAACGGCGGCAATCGCGGTATCGGCGCTGGTAATGCCCACTACCACCGCAAGCGCAGCAGGCGTATTCGATAACGCCATTAAAATGGAACAGCTCGAATACTACACAAAGAATCTGGAAGAAGAATCGATAACTTATTTCAAAATCACTTTACCAAGTGACGGTAAACTTATTTTAAGATGTTCAAAAGCTGTTGGCGCCGGATGGACTCGTTGCTGCCTTCTTAATTCTAACGCAGAAACTGTAAGTGACAATTGGCGCGTGGAAAATAACTGGGGGGATGGTCAGGATTTAAAAAAAGGTACATACTATGCCAAAATTACCTCCGGAACAAAACAGACACTGGAGGACTTCTACTACACATTCACCCCCACCGATAAGCCCTCCGTTAAGCTAAGCATTACTCTCAAAAGGGGTCAAACGCTCCAGCTCGGCTCCATTCTTGAAAACTCAAAGAGCAAGACAACATGGCTCTCCACAAAGAAGACCGTTGCCACAGTATCCTCAAAGGGTCTTGTGACAGCAAAGAAGACCGGTAAGACCACTATCCGCGCCACTCTTGACAGCGGCGAATATGCTGAGATAACCGTAAAAGTCACGAAATAACACACAAAACCGGGACTGTACCTAGCCCCGGTTTAGTATAACACGACCGCTATCAGAGCCGGTTCGCGTGACCAAAAAAATACCGCAATAAACATCAAACCCCCGTGATTTCTCACAGGGGTCTGATGCTGGTTTGGTTGGTAATTATATGAAAATGAACGGTATCGAAATTGAAACAGATTACTTCGGGCGAACTCCCTCAAATCTGTGATTATAGTATATCCAACGCGAGTGAATATTTTGTGAACCTTATGTGAAATATATGTGAAACTTTGACATGTGAGTAAGTATATCACACAAATTTGCCCTGGGTGGTGGTGATCTCGTGGAAATTCCCCTTTGCGTAAGCCAGCCGGGCTATCGCAAGACACGCCGCAAGCCCAGCCGCAGATCCGCCGATAAATATCAGCAATGCGCCCCACAGCGGAAGCCCCAGAAAATCATTCCGCCTGCCCATAGACATGATCAGAACAAACGGCAGATAGTACAGGATAAACACATAACCCCCATGCCGAATGGTCAGACCGCAGCAGGACGCTATCGTGAACACGAACCCCACCACAGCGCTAAGCGCCAGCATATCGGTAATATTGGCGATATCCCTGCCGGAGATAAGGATAAAAGCAGAGTAGACGATATCCGTCACCGCCGTCCAGAAGAACGTCACCCCGGCGCACAGCAGCGGAATTCCGGTGCGGTATATCTGCTCCGCGAATGGGACAGCCCTCAGGAAACGGCTGCCCTGGGTCTCCTGCGCCAGAAATACCGACGGCACAGCCACCCCGAACATCGCCGGGAACAGTCCACACATCTTGCACATCAGATAGTCCCCCTGTTCGCTGTCCGGAGAGCCGGGGTCGGCATGGAACAGCATCACCGCCGTTAGCATTACCACAAAAAATACCGCCGAGCAGAGCAGCGACGCTCTGTGCCTTATGTACCTGCTAAACAGCAGCTTCATCGCGCGCATGGCTCACTCCCCCACTTTCTTTTCGCCTGGCAGACCGCATACACAAGCCCTGCGATATACACCACTACAGACACGGCGAATACCACCATAAGCAGACACTTGTTCTGCGAAAATATCTCCACCAGCGATGTTTCTTCTTCCTCCGCATTTCCCACCGTAAAACCTGCGATAAATCCGCTGCCGCACATGATAACGAACAGCACTCCCAGCCGTGCGGCGGAGCGCCGGAAAAATCCCGTGAAATTACACGCGCCTGTGGCAAGCGGAAGCAGCAGCGCACCGAGGACTACCCCGGACATATCCAGACCCATGACGCCGGATATCGCACCCACCAGCGCCAGCAGCACCGCGCCGGTCACCAGCGAAAGCACGCTAGCCGCCAGGATACCGCGCCGCAGATGTCCCACGCTGTCCGGAATGGAGCGGAAGTATTTGTACCCGGGGGTCTCCGGGGAACAGCTGTTGTACAGCCCTATCATCAACATTACGCCCACCATGGACGCCACCGTGCCGATCATCACCGACATTCCCTCCACCATTCCGGCAAGAAAATCCTCTCCGTCTGCAAGGTCAGGTATCGCTATCAGGACTGAAAACACCGCCATTGCCGCACCGAAAACGGCGATCGGTCTCAGCGGCATTCTCCCGAAAAACAGCCTGAACGACTTTATGTACCTCATCTGTGCTCCTCCGCGTATTTCAGAAGCCCTACGCTCAGCTGCTGCAATGTCGGCGTTTCGCTGTCTACGCCCATTGCCGCAAGCGTTTCCGCGTTCTCCGCAAGCGCCAGCCCGTCAAAGGTGGTTCGGTTGTGGCTGCCGCTCAGCAGAAGTGATTTCGCTCTTTCAAAGTCCCCGGCGTCGCCGCTCACGATGATGTATTTCTCCTTGAGATCCTCGATGAACCCCTGCTCGATGATACGCCCCCTGTCCATGAATACCGCATAGTCGGCGGCGTTCTCCATGTCCGCTATGTTGTGGGTGGAGAATATTATGGAGCGCCTGCCCTCCCCGTCGTCAAGGTACTCCCTCATTCTGTCGCAAAGCCTGTCGCGCATGAGAGGATCAAGGCTGCTTCCCGGCTCGTCCAGCACCAGCAGGTCGCTTTTCCGTGCGAATACCGCCGCAAGGCAGGTGCGCATGCGGTTTCCGTCGGACTGCTTCATCATGGGGCGCGGCTTTTTCGTGTGCTCGCTGTCCACCTCGAATTTCTCGCACAGCTCTGCAAATTTCTCCCGGTCAAAGCTGCTGTACGCTATCTCCATTGACGCCGCGATGTCCCTCGCCGTAAAGCCTATCGGGAAAAACGCCGTACTCGCGCAGTAGCCTATCCTCTCCCGGAGCGCCGGGTCGCCGATGTCGGTCTCGGCATTGAAATATACCACCTCGCCCCCCGTCTTATGCGTAACGCCGCAGAGAATGTCTATGAGCGTTGTCTTTCCTGCGCCGTTCGCTCCGATGAGCGCAGTGGAAAATCCCTCCGGGATATCTATATCCAGGGCGCCCAGTGTGAATTTGCTGTATTTCTTCGTAAGCCCTTTTATGCTCACGCAGCTGTTGTTATCCATATCCTACTCCCTTAACGCCTGTTCCCCTTTATCCTCGAAAACACGCACAAAAACAGGCACACCATATCAACTATACCTATCACGCGCACAACGATATCCGGCAGAAACGCTCCGCCGTTGTTGCGCGCTATCATATTCGCCGCCGACAGCACCGCCAGAATACCCATTACCGTCAGAGATATCCAGCATATCAGCCGCCATGCCCTGCTGTTCATCTGCTCACCTCACATGCGGTAGGACTTTGCGCCGCCCTCGAACGCTGCGAAAATCTTCTCCAGCTCGTCCATGGCGGTCTTTTCGTCCGAGAAAGTCCCCAGCACGCCGTCAAACTCTGTGCCGAGGCTGTGTCCGACTATTGCAAACTTTCCGTCCTTTCCTCCGCCGAAATTCCTCGTCACCGTAACCGAAAAGCAATCCACTATCTTCTTTCTGTTCTGTGAAAAAATAATCATATCTTTCTGTCCTTTCCATTCTGCGCCCGGAGCGCCGCGTATCAGTCGGTGTCGTATAAGACCGTGAGCATTTTCACCAGCTCCTCCCGGGAGACCCCGGCGAGCTTCGCCGCTTCCATGGCGTTCTGGAGGTGCTGCTCCAGAAGTCTCAGCTGCTGCTCCTTTACCATTTCCCTGTCCTGGGGATTGACGATGTAGCCCTTCCCCTGAACCGGCGATATCATGCCCTCCTCGGTGAGCAGCTCATACGCCTTCATGGTGGTGATAACGCTGATCTTCAGGTCTTTAGCCAGTCCCCTTATCGAGGGGAGATAATCGCCCTCGGCTATCCTGCCGTTCATGATGTCGTCCTTGAACTGGGACGCTATCTGCCGGTAAATGGGGACGTCGGAGTTCTGCAATATCTTCATGCAACTCTCCTTTCTGCGTGTTTATATCTGATATAAACAGTATACACGGTAATAACACAATTGTCAAGAGCATTTTCAAAAATATTTGACAAAAACCGAAAAATGATGTAGAATGTACTGTGATGACAGATGAAAGGAAACAACATGGAGATAAAAAACAAAAAGCTCGCCGCGCTGTGGCAGTTCGTGAAATTCGGCATGGTGGGCGCATTCAACACCATACTGAACTATATCATATATAATTTCTGCTACTATGTGTTCAATTCCGGCGCCCAGATAGCTAACCTTGTGGGATTTGCGATAAGCGTGCTGAGCGCGTTCCTGCTGCAAAGCAAATTCGTGTTCCGGCAGGACGAGAACGCCGAAAAGCGCGTGTGGTGGAAAGTCCTGATAAAGACCTACATCTCCTACTCGGTAACGGGATTGTTCCTGACGGCGCTGCTGCTGTGGCTGTGGCTGGACGTGATAAGGCTGGGCGACCACCTCGGCGGACTGTGCGGCTGGCTTTCCGGGTACGGGATAGAGTTTCAGCCAGAAGACCTTGCAGCGTCCCTTGCGCCGCTGCTCAATATGGTGATAACCATTCCGCTGAACTTCGTGATAAACAAGTTCTGGGCTTACCGCCAGAAAAAGCCTGCCAACGAAAACGACGAAGACGACCCCACATAAACGATTATCCCCCCAGTATTCTAAGGGGATATACTTATTCAAAATCCTCCGGTAATGGATATCTCCCCGGAGCGCAGCGCAGTCCTCCCGGAACCGTTCTCGATGATAAGCCTGCCGCTGTCGTCTATTTCAATAGCCTTTCCGGTGAGCGTCCTGCCGTCCTGCTGATATTCTATCTCCCGCCCCAGCACCAGCGAGCGCCGGCGGTATTCCTCCATGAACGCGGAATTATCCTGTTTTGCGGTAAGCTCCAGCAGACGTCCGGCGATGTCCGCGCACAGTCTGTTCCTCTCGGTGAATACACCCAGCGAGCCTGCCACCCGGCTAAGCTCCCCGGGGAAATCCTCGGTGCTGATATTCACCCCGATACCGACTATCACCACCTCCGCCATGCCGCTCTCGAAATCGCTCATCGCCTCGGTGAGGATACCGCATATCTTCCTGCCGCCGTAAAAAATATCGTTGACCCACTTTATCCCGGCGGAAATTCCGCACAGCTCCTCAATGCTCCCGGTGATAGCGCAGGCGGCGGCTGCGGTTATGGGAAAGCAGTCGGAGAGCGGCTTGTGGGGTTTCAGCACCACGCTCATGTACAATCCGGTGTCCGCCGGGGAATAGAACTGCTTGCCGAAACGCCCCCTGCCTGCGGTCTGCCCGTCGGCGGCGATTATCGTTCCGTGCGCACAGCCGCGCAGCGCAGCCGCCTTTGCAGCGGTGTTTGTGGAGTCCACAGTGCGGAATACCTCCACCTGCACACCACGGTACTTCTCCGGCAGATTAAGGCGTATACCCTCTGCAGTGAGCACATCTGTCTCGTTTTCCAGCATATAACCCCGGTTGCGGACGGCGCTTATGCAGTAGCCCTCGTCCTGGAGCTGCTTTACCGCTTTCCATACCGCCGCCCGGGAAACTCCCAGCTTATCCGCCAGCTCCTGCCCGGAGACCGCTCTGCCGCGGTTCTTTTCCAGCATGGCGGCTATCTCGTTTTTGGTAGCCACAGGCTCACCCCATTCCCTGAATTACGTTCATTATATATTATATACTATTATGGCTGATTTTTCAAGCACAATTGACATTTTCCCGGCGGTGTGGTAAAATAATACCGTGGAGTTCAAAAGAAAGAGTGATAAAATGGAAACAGAAAAAACAGACCGTTCAGAGCTTCTGGGCAACGCCCCGATAGCCTCTCTGATGATAAAATTCGCCGTGCCCAGCATTATCGCAATGCTGGTTGGTGCTTTGTACAATATCGTTGACCAGCTTTTCATAGGACACGCCGTGGGTCAGCTGGGAAACGCCGCGACAAATATCGCGTTCCCGTTCTCCACCTCCTGCCTGTCACTGGCGCTGCTGTTCGGTATCGGCGGCGCAAGCTGCTTCAACCTGAACATGGGCAGGGGGGAGCGTGAAAAAGCCCCCTATTTCGTCGGCAACGCCGCGGTAATGATGATGATATGCGGCGTGGTGCTGCTCACAATCACTCAGCTTTTTCTTACGCCGCTGCTGAAGCTGTTCGGCTCGCCGGCGGACGTGCTTCCGCTGGCGGAGGAATATGTCAGGATCACCTCGCTGGGATTTCCTTTCATGATAATTACCACCGGCGGCGGTCATCTTATCCGCGCGGACGGCAACCCCAGAATGACCATGGTGTGCAATCTGCTGGGCGCAGGCATCAACACCGCTCTGGACGCGCTGTTCGTATTGGTTTTCGACTGGAAAATGAGCGGCGCGGCATGGGCGACAGTTATCGGGCAGGTCATTTCCGGGATCGTGGCGATAGTCTGCATTGCGCGCTACAAAACAGTCCGTCTCCGCCTGAAGCACCTGCGCGTCCGGTGGGGGTACACCTCCCGGATAATCTCTGTGGGTATGGCTTCGTTCTTCAACCAGATAGCGATGATGATCGTCCAGATCGCGATGAACAACCTGCTGCGGCACTACGGCGCGCTGTCCGCTTTCGGCGAGTCGATACCTATCGCGGTCTCCGGGATAGTCATGAAAGTGAACCAGATCACCTTTTCGATAGTTATCGGAATGGGTCAGGGCGCTCAGCCGATAATCAGCTTCAACTACGGCGCAGAGAAATACCCCCGGGTGCGCAAAGCGCTGCGAATGGCGGTGACTATCGGCGCAGGAGTTGCGATAGCGGCGTTCGTGATGTTCCAGCTGTTTCCGCGGGAGATCATCGCGATGTTCGGGGACGGCTCGGAGGAATACTTCGAGTTCGGCGTGAAGTTTTTCCGGGTGTTCCTGTTCTTCACCTGGCTAAACTGCCTTCAGCCGATCGCTTCGATGTTCTTCACCTCAATAGGAAAGTCGGTCAAGGGCGTGTTCCTGTCGCTCACCCGGCAGATAATCTTCCTGCTTCCGCCGATGATAGTGCTGCCGATATTCTTCGGCATAGACGGGATATTGTGGGCAGGCCCGTTCGCAGACCTGCTTTCTGCGGCGGCGGCGATAATTCTCATCATCGTGGAACTGCGTCTGATGAAAAAGGCGGAGCTATCACGGGGTCAGCAATAATACAAAGGGACTGCAAAAAGCAGCCCCTTACAGACCGTCGAAAAAGTCCCGTTGGGACTTTTCCGCCGAACATCCGCACTACGCGCGCTCATTGTCGGCGATGCCGACAATTCGCACACTTGTGCGGATAGCAGTGTTTTTTGCCCCGGGAGACCCGTGGCAAAAAACAAATTTCAAAAGCCTGCTTCGCAGGCAAAATGAACTTTTTCGACAAACTGAGGGACTGCAACAATGCAGCCCCTTATTTCATATCACCGAAAGAAAAGCAATATCACGATAACTACCGCCGCCAAAGCCGCTATCCCCAACGGGATCAACACAGGAAATCTGCGCTTTTGCCTGACCGGGGAGGTCTCCTGCGGCTCCGGGGTGTTGGTGACTATTCCGCACACCGCGGTGTAATTGTCGCCGCTGTCATGGGCGCTCAGCATGTGCCGCTTCAGCATGGAATTGAGCCACTCCGCAGCGCTCCGGGATTTTATCAGATCCGTCTCCATTTCACGCTCGTGGACATGCTCCCAGAACCCGTCCGTGCACACCAGGAACGCGTCCCCCGGGAGCATTCCCAGCGGCTCGCAGTGCTCCCGAATATCAAGCTCCGGCTCGCTGCCAAGCGCTTTCATAAGCCCCGAGCGATCCTCATTGCCCCGGATATCCTCCGGGGTGATCTGCCCCAGCTCCACCGCCGCCTGGCACACCGAATGATCCCGGGTTTGGAATGTGATCCTGCCGCCGCGGAAGTAATACACCCGGCAGTCTCCTACATGTCCCCAGGTGAACACACCGTCCCTTGCGAACGCCGCCGCGGCAGCAGCTTTCCCCCCGGTGCGTCCCACCGCAGTATTCGCGCCCTCAAAAAGAGCGTTTACCCCCTCCGGGGAGAGATCGCCGGAGGATCTCGCCGAAATATGATCCACCGCCGCCCGGGCAGCCTTTCCGCCGTTTTTGTGTCCGCCAAGTCCGTCTGCAACCGCGTAAACTCCGCCGCCGCAGAACAGCGCGTCCTGGTTCTCGTCCCGTCCTCCGGCACCGGTGTGGAATGCGCTGTCGATATGCAACGTGGTTTTTTCCGCCGGGACATCGTCTGAACGATCATCAGAATTCCACCCCGGCAGGAAATGCATCACCACCGCGGTGAAATTGTCCTGATTGGTATAGCCGTGCGCCAGTATCCGCCCCAGGATATCCTCCGACGCTCCACCTGCCGTAAGGGTAAGCGACTGGCTCAGCTCCGCTTCCGAAAGCGCGTTATACACCCCGTCGCTGCATATCAGCAGCCTGTCCCCGGGCTGTACTGCCAGCGGAACACAGTTCATATCGGGGCTAAGCAGCATGCCGCTCCCCACGAACTGCGCCAGCGCATTTCGCTCCGGATCCTCCTGCGCCTGGAGCCAGCTTATCTTTCCGTCTATCACCCTGTCCAGCAGAACCGACATGTAGTCCTGATCCGCCGTCAGCCGGGCGAGAACGCCGTCCCGGAAAAGATAAATCCGGCTGTCCCCCACGGAGCAGAAATACACTCCTCCGGGGAGCACGCAAACCGCCGCAAGCGTAGTCCCTCCGCGGCTTCCTCCCGCTGCGATCTCGCCGCTTATCCTGCACGCCGCAGCTTTTAGCTCCTCCGGAGAGCCGATGTCCGCCGCCAGCAGGTTTTTGACGGTATAGCCGCTCACGAACGCGCCGGACGCCATTCCGCCCATTCCGTCCGCGACCACCGCCAGGAAGCGCTCCGCCGTTCCCTCACCGGGAAGCGTAGAGAAGCCCACCGAGTCCTCCTGATATTCCCGGGCGCCCTGATCCTGTATACACCCGATGTCAATGCTGCCCTGCCGCAGCCGTGCCGTGAATTTATCTGTCATCATCGCCACTGCATTTTCCCTGCTCGTCCCAGGAAAGGATCCCGGTCTTTACCGCGCGTTCATACACGCTTATCTTATAGTTGAGCCGCTCCAGCGTTTCAGCGATCCTCGCCTGAGCGCAAAGAAGCTCCTCGCGCTGGTCGGTCAGCAGTTTCAGCCTGTCTGGGATAGTGCAGTCCCCCTGCTGATAAAGCCTGCGGTATTCCGCAATGCTGCCGGTAGACAGCCCTGCGTTTCTCATGCAGAGCACAAGCTCCACCCAGCCAAGGTCGTTCTCGCTGTAGTCCCGGATACCACCGGCGGTGCGGTTCACCTCGGGTATCATCCCTGCTTTCTCGTAATACCGCAGCGTATCCTGGGATATCCCGTAACGCTCGCTTACTTCCTTTATCGTCATTACGTCCTCCGATAGATATAAAGGCACTGCAATGGATACAGTGCCTTTTCAGTTTTTATTATTCCCCGGCGATTTCCGGCTCTGCCGCAGCGTCCTCAGCAGAATGCTCATGCTGATTTCTTGCCGCATAGGAAAGCGTCATCAGGCTGTCGGTCAGGTGGACGTTCTCCACCGCGACCTCGGGGTGATCGTAATGGATATCATAATGCGAGAAGTTCCAGAATGCCTTGATCCCAAGCCCGATAAGCGTTTCCACCATTTCCTTCGCTCCGCTTTTGGGAATGCACAGCACCGCCATAGTCGGGGTGTTTTCCGCGCAGAACTCTGCCAGGCGGTTGGTATGCATGATCTTTATGCCGGATATCTCGATGCCCTCCAGGGATATATTGCTGTCGAATATCCCTGAAAGCTCATAGCCGTACTTTGCGAAATCGATGTGAACTGTTATCGCACGCCCGAGATTTCCTGCGCCGATAAGTATCATCTTGTCCTGCTTGTCAAGCCCCAGGATATGCCCTATCTCCCGGCGAAGCTCCGCCACATTGTAGCCGTAGCCCTGCTGTCCGAAGCCGCCGAAGCAGTTAAGATCCTGCCGTATCTGCGAAGCGGTAAGCCGCATCTTCTCGGAAAGCTCCCTTGACGATATCTTCTGGATATCCTGATTCAGAAGCTCACCGAGAAAGCGGTAATATCTGGGAAGTCTGCGTATTACTGAGTTGGAAATATTGTTCTTCTGCATTGTGAAATTATCCTCTCCCACTCCCCTGTAATGCCCGTCTTTCCGCTCAAATCAGCCCATAAGAACGGCAAGGCGGTCGTTTATCTCTGTAAGGAAGGTCTCTGTATCGACAGGGCGCTTGTTCGGAAGCTTTGACATAGCAGCAAGGTTCTTGTCCATAACGCCCTCCTCCATTGTCTGGATAGACGCCTTTTCCAGCTTGTCGGCGTAGTCGCAGAGCGCCGGGATATTGTCCAGCTCGCCGCGCTTACGCAGTGCGCCGCTCCACGCGAAGATAGTAGCTATCGGGTTGGTGGAAGTCTTTTCGCCCTTTAAGTAGTTGTAATAGTGACGTGTAACAGTGCCGTGAGCCGCCTCGTACTCGTAAACGCCGTCCGGAGAAACCAGAACGCTGGTCATAAGTCCCAGAGAACCGAACGCAGTCGCCAGCATATCGGACATCACATCGCCGTCATAGTTCTTGCAAGCCCAGATGAAGCCGCCCTCGGAGCGCACAACTCTCGCGATAACGTCGTCGATGAGGGTGTAGAAGTACTCGATGCCTGCCGCCGCAAACTTCTCCTTGTACTCATTCTCATATATCTCGGCAAAGATATCCTTGAAGCGGTGGTCGTAGGTCTTGGAGATCGTGTCCTTTGCCGCGAACCACAGGTCTTCCTTTGCGTCAAGCGCGTAGTTGAAGCAGGCTCTTGCGAAAGAAGAAATGGAGTTGTCCAGATTGTGAACGCCCTGAATGATACCGTCGCTGTTCTTGAAATCGTGGATAAGCGCACGGGTCTCTTTGCCGTCCTTGTCGGTGACTACCAGCTCAGCCTTGCTGCCCTGTGCTACCTTCAGCTCGGTGTTCTTGTAGATATCGCCGTATGCGTGACGCGCGATAGTTATCGGCTTTGTCCAGGTGGGGATATAGGGAACTATCCCCTTTACCAGAATGGGCTTTCTGAACACAGTTCCGTCAAGGATAGCACGGATAGTGCCGTTCGGGGACTTCCACATCTCCTTGAGGTCATATTCAGTCATGCGCTGTGCGTTCGGGGTGATAGTCGCGCACTTTACCGCAACGCCGTACTTCTTGGTGGCGTTCGCACTGTCGATAGTTACCTGATCGTTAGTCTCGTTTCTGTGAACAAGACCCAGATCGTAGTAATCTGTCTTTAAATCGATATACGGATTTATGAGAATGTCCTTTATCATCTTCCAGATGATCCTGGTCATCTCGTCGCCGTCCATTTCTACAAGCGGGGTGGTCATCTGTATTTTCTCAGCCATTTTCGTTGTTCCTTTCATATGTGTTATGGGCAGTTCCGCCCCTTACCTTAACGGAGCAGTCAACGGTGTTTCCGCAGAACAGACTGCCGCCGCCCTTCAGCCTGCTGCCGACGACAAGTCCCAGCAGGAAGGCAGAAACCGCCATAAAAAATGCCGCAGTCTTACTCATATTCCGCACCCTTTTCCCTTTCGGATATCAGCCGTTAGCCTTTGTAAAGTTCAGCAGACCGCCGGCGAGCATCATGCCCTTGCCGCGCTCGGACAGCTCGCACTTCACCTCGAAGCTGAAGCCCTTTGTCTTGTCCTCAACGATTATCTGCCCGCCGTTCTCAACGATATTGCGGATATTCGCGATAACAAGCTGGTCGCCCTGCTCTACCTTGTCATAGTCAGCCTCGTTCACGAACTCCAGCGGCAGGATACCGTTGTTGATGAGGTTCTGGCGGTGTATTCTCGCGAAGCTCTTGCAGATGATAGCCTTAACGCCGAGGTACAGCGGTGCAAGCGCCGCGTGCTCTCTGGACGAGCCCTGACCGTAGTTCACGCCGCCCACGATGATTGAAGTTCCGGCTTCCTTCGCGCGCTTCGGGAATGTTTCATCGCATACGGTGAAGCAATACTCCGAAATAGCCGGAATGTTGGAACGCAGCGGCAGTATCTTAGCGCCTGCCGGCATGATGTGGTCGGTGGTGATGTTGTCGCCGACTTTCAGGGTAACGCCGGACTCGATGCTCTCAGCCAGCGGCTTGTTTACCGGGAACGGCTTGATGTTCGGGCCGCGGAGTATCTCAACAGAGGGAGCCTCCTCGGGAGTTGCCGGGGGAACTACCATGTTGTCGTTGATGATGAACTTCTCGGGCATTACATAGGGAGGCATATCGCCGCAGGTACGCGGATCGGTGAATACACCAGTCAGTGCGGAAGCCGCAGCGGTCTCCGGGGATACGAGGTATATCTCGGCGTCCTTGGTGCCGCTTCTGCCGAGGAAGTTACGGTTGAATGTACGCAGGGAAACGCCCTTGCTGTTCGGGGACTGTCCCATGCCTATGCAGGGGCCGCATGCGCTCTCGAGAATTCTCGCACCGGCAGCGATAAGGATAGCCAGAGTGCCGTCCTCGGCGATCTGGTTGAACACCTGCTTGGAGCCGGGGGCGATCGCAAGGCTTACGTCCGGGTGAACGGTCTTGCCCTTTAAGATGTGAGCCACCTTGCGCATATCCTGCAGAGAGGAGTTCGTGCAGGAGCCGATGCACACCTGGTCGATCTTGATCTTTCCTATCTCCTCTACGGACTTTACATTGTCCGGGCTGTGGGGACAAGCCGCCAGCGGAACCAGCTTTCCGAGGTCGATGTTCACTTCCTCATCGTAAACTGCGTCGGGGTCAGCGGACAGCGGAACATAGTCCTCCTCGCGTCCCTGCGCCTTGAGGAACTGGAGCGTGGTCTCGTCCGACGGGAAGATAGAGGTGGTAGCTCCCAGCTCTGCGCCCATGTTGGTAATAGTCGCACGCTCGGGAACGGACAGGCTCTTTACGCCCTCGCCGGTGTACTCCATTACCTTGCCCACGCCGCCCTTAACGGACAGCTGACGGAGCACCTCCAGGATAACGTCCTTTGCGGAGACCCAGTCGTTGAGCTTGCCGGTGAGGTTTATCCTAACTACCTTAGGCATGGTTATGTAGTAAGCGCCGCCGCCCATTGCCACTGCAACGTCAAGTCCGCCTGCGCCCATTGCCAGCATACCTATGCCGCCGCCTGTGGGAGTGTGGCTGTCGGAGCCGATAAGGGTCTTGCCGGGCTTGCCGAAGCGCTCAAGGTGTACCTGGTGGCAGATACCGTTGCCGGGACGGGAAAACCAGATCCCGTGCTTCTTTGCGACAGAACCGATGAAGCGGTGGTCGTCTGCGTTCTCAAAACCGCTCTGGAGGGTGTTGTGGTCGATGTATGCGACAGAGCGCTCTGTCTTTACCCTGTCAACCCCCATTGCCTCAAACTGGAGATACGCCATAGTTCCGGTGGCGTCCTGGGTAAGCGTCTGGTCGATCCTAAGACCGATCTCGGTACCCTTTACCATTTCGCCGTCAACGATATGCGCCTTGATGATCTTTTCAGTCAGTGTCAGTCCCATTTCTTTGCTCCTTTGTGTAAGTATTACCGGAGCCGCGCCCCGGATTAGGTTCTACACCTCTATTATATACTACTTTTCTCGTTATGTCAAGAAATTCACAAATATTTATTATCCACAAAAAGAAAAAACCTGCCGCATTCAGCAGGCAGGCAATATACGCCGGCAGTTCCGCTCAATGATCACAGGCGGTGCCACGGCTGGGCAAGACTTACTGACCGCAGCTTTCGCATTCTTTCTTTCTGACAAATATCAGCCGGAACACCGTTCTGACAAACGGCTGGATAAAGAAAAGCTGTGAGAAGAACGCGAACGGGAAATTAAAGCACACAAGCTTAAGCCAGTTTGCAAGCAGCGTCCACATATTGAACCCTGCCTGATAGTCGTAATACAGGAACGCAGCAATAAAGCTCATCGCAGGGCACATGATACCAACTGTGGCACAAATTATTGCGGTCTCGAATATGACCGGGTTTGTGGTCCGCATATCGAACACCTTTGACGCAAGCCTGAATGACAGCGGCGAACCCACAAGCACCTCCAGCATATACGCACAGGCGAATTCTATTAGAACGACAGCCCAGATCGGCACCGGCGAGCCGAAAACAAACACTCCCCCAAGCCTGCCGATCGCCGCGAGCACGCTTTTCTCTCCTGTAAGCTCCATGAACATACCGCCGTTTATCACATAAAGGCTGTAGAACACATAGGCGTGCACCGTTATCACCACTGTGATAAGGGCAAACATCATTCTCTGAAATTGGTTCTTTGGCATATAAATACTCCTTTTTCTCTCAAAAAACAAAAACACACGCCGAAGCGTGTGAAAAAATAAGACACACGCCCTGATACGTTCCGTGATCAGATTTACGCACCGAAGTGCAACATGTGTCGTCGTTTTTGATTTATTTCCGGGGGTTCCCCCTGTTATATTTTAGCATATTATTTTCCGAAAATCAAGTGGTTTTTAAAACAAAAATCCCACCGCAGAACACGGTGGGAAGATTTTTGTGAGAAGCAAATTACTGCTTGTCCTCGATGAACTTAACGATATCGCCTACGGTCTTGATGTTCTCCACCTGATCCTCAGGGATCTCAACGTCGAACTCGTCCTCAAGAGCCATTACCAGATCAACTACGTCCAGGGAATCTGCGCCCAGGTCGTCCTGAATGTTGGAAGCCTCAGTGATGTCGTCAGCCTTAACGTCCAGCTGCTCAGCGATAAGCTCCTTAACCTTGTCAAAAACCATTGTGTGTACCCTCCAAATTTTGTTATAGTCCCCTCAGGAAACATTTCATGATATATTATATATCATACAACGCAAATAATCAAGCCCCGAATGAAATTTTTTGCAGAGAATTTTCTACAAATTTATTCGGTAAACATGCCGATTTTTCTAAATTTCGCATAACGCTGATCCAGAAGCCGCGGCATTTCCACTTTTTTCAGACGGTAAACAGCGTCCACAAGGTACTCGTAGATGTTGTCCGCGGTCTGTTCCTTGCTCATGTGAGCGCCGCCGGTGGGCTCCCCGATGATCTTGTCGCATACGCCGAAGCTCACCAGATCCTCCGCTGTTATCTTCAGGATCTCGCAGGCTTCCTTCTCCTTCGTGCCGTCTTTCCAGAGGATCGAAGCCGCGCCCCGGGGGCTGATCACCGAATACAGCGCGTTCTCCAGCATCGCAAGCTCATCGCACACCGCCAGCGCCAGTGCGCCGCCGGAGCCGCCCTCACCCAGGATAACGGAGATCACCGGGGTTTTGAGCGTCATGAACTCGTACAGATTGCGCGCTATCGCCTCGCCCTGTCCGCGCTCCTCCGCCTCTATTCCGCAGAACGCACCGGGGGTGTCCACAAGGCAGATCACCGGTCTGTGGAACTTCTCCGCCTGCTTCGCAAGCCGCAGCGCCTTGCGGTAGCCCTCCGGGTGGGGCATTGCGAAATTGGAGCGCTTGTTCTCCTCGAGATTTCTGCCCTTTACCTGTGCGATAACCGTCACCGGGGTCTCGCTCAGGTAGCCTATGCCGCCGATTATCGCAGCGTCATCGCCGTAAAGGCGGTCGCCGTGGAACTCCATGAACCGCGTGAACATCGCCGGGATATAATCGTTCACCGTGGGTCTGTCCTTGTGGCGGATAAGCTCTAGCCTTTCACAGGCTGTCAGATTGCTCATCTTCTGTAAGCCTCCTTCGGGAAGCCGTGCAGCTTCAGAATATTTGAAATGCGCTTTCTCATCATGCCGCGCTCGACGATCATATCAACAAAGCCGCAGTCCTGCTGGAACTCCGCTGACTGGAAATCGTCCGGCAGCCGCTGACGTATCGTGTCCTGTATAACACGCCTGCCCGCAAAGCCGATAAGCACCTTCGGCTCTGCGAGAATAATATCGCCAAGGCTTGCGAATGAAGCCGTAACTCCGCCGGTGGTGGGGTCGGTCATCACCGCGATATAAAGCCCTCCGGCGTCGCTGTGACGCTTAACCGCGCCGCTTGTTTTCGCCATCTGCATGAGGGAGATTATACCCTCCTGCATTCTCGCACCTCCGGAAGCGGTGAACATAACAACAGGCAGACCGTGCTCGGTGGCGTACTCGAACGCCCTCGCGATCTTCTCGCCCACAACGCTGCCCATGCTCGCCATGAAGAAGTGTGAGTCCATGATCCCGATCACCGTGCGGTAGCCCCGGATAGTGCACACGCCGGTTTTTATCGCGTCGTTCATGTCGCACTGCTGCTGGAGCTTCGCGACCTTTTCCTCGTACTTCGGGAAGCCGATGGGGTTGAGCGACTTCATGCCGCCGTCAAGCTCCTGGAAGCTGTCCTTGTCGGCGGTAAGCTCCAGGCGCTCCTGCCAGGTGAGCCTTGCGTGGTAATTGCACTTAGGGCATACCTTCATTGCGGCGGTAAACTCGCGGTTATATACCACTGCGCCGCACCTGGGGCACTTGAACAGAAGATCCTGCGGGATCTCCACATCTCCGCCGCCGGTGGGAGCCGCAGGCTGATCGGAAACAAAACGCTCCTTGACGATTTTGAAAAGATCCTCTATTGCCATTCAGCTCACTCCCCCATAATGTTCTTGCGGTTAAGGAAACCTATGTCAAAATTGCCTGCCTCGAAATCCTCGTCTTTAAGCAGGCGCAGCTGGAAATCAATGTTAGTCTCAACGCCGTCGATGATGAACTCAGACAGGGCGACGCGCATCTTCTTTATCGCTTCCTCACGGGTGGGAGCCTTTACCAGCAGCTTTGCGATCATGCTGTCGTAGTAGGGCGGTATCGTGTAACCTGCGTATGCCGCGCTGTCTATTCTTACGCCGAAGCCTCCCGGAGTATGCAGCGACTTTATCGTACCCGGACAGGGGCGGAAATTATGCCGGGGATCCTCGGCGTTTATCCTGCACTCTATCGCGTGTCCGGTAAGCTGTATATCCTTCTGTGAAAAGCCCAGCTCCTCGCCTGCCGCAATGCGTATCTGCGCTTTTACAAGGTCGATACCGGTGACAAGCTCGGTCACGGGGTGCTCCACCTGGATACGGGTGTTCATTTCCATGAAGTAGAAATTCCTGTCCCTGTCCACCAGGAACTCGATCGTACCAGCGTTCTGATAGCCGCTGACCTTTGCAGCAGCCACCGCCGCCGCGCCCATTCTCTCACGCAGCTCCGGGGTCATTATCGGGCTGGGGCTTTCCTCCAGCACTTTCTGATTATGCCGCTGGAGAGAGCACTCGCGCTCGCCCAGGTGCACAACGTTGCCGTGATTGTCGGCAAGAAGCTGTATCTCCACATGACGGGGATCCACGATGAATTTCTCGATATATACATCGCCGTTGCCAAAGCACGCCAGAGCCTCCTGCTGTGCCGCGATATACTGCGCCTCGATCTGCTCCTCGCTCTCTGCAAGGCGAATTCCTCGTCCGCCGCCACCTGCGGTCGCCTTTATCATCACGGGATAGCCTATCTCTGCGGCGATCTTCTTCGCGTCCTCCACTGTGGGGACAATGCCGTCAGAACCGGGCACCACAGGCACTCCTGCGGAGATCATCGTCTTTTTGGCGGAAGCCTTGTCGCCCATAGCGTCCATTACCTCCGGAGCAGGGCCGATGAATGTAATTCCACAGGTGCGGCACAGGCGTGCGAAATCCGCATTCTCAGAGAGAAAGCCGAAGCCGGGGTGAATAGCCTGGGCGTGGGTTATCTCACACGCAGCGATTATCGCCTTGGTATTGAGGTAGCTGTCCTTGGAGGCAGCAGGCCCTATGCACACCGCTTCGTCGGCGATCTGGGCATGCAGAGCGGAGCGGTCAGCCTCTGAATAGACCGCCACCGTCTTTATTCCCAGTTCCCGGCAGGCGCGCATTATCCTGATAGCGATCTCACCGCGGTTTGCAATAAGTATCTTGTTAAACATTCTGTCAGCTCCAGATTTATTCAGACTTGGGGGCAGGGTCGGCAACCGCAAAGGATATCTCGGCGGTAACTACCTTCTTGCCGTTGACAGTTGCAACTGCGTCTCCAAAGCCTATCGGCCCCTTTTTCTTCGTCATGGTGACGTGCAGGTCCAGGGTGTCTCCCGGGAGAACAGTCCCACGGAAGCGAGCCTTGTCGATGCCTGCGAAAAACGCGATCTTTCCCCTGTTCTCCGGCAGGCACAGTGCGCATACTGCCCCAGCCTGAGCCAGCATTTCGATCATGAGCACGCCCGGCTGTACCGGCTGCCCGGGGAAGTGACCCTTGAACCAGTACTCGTCCGGCTTCAGGTACTTCTTTGCGGTGACGCTGACGCCCGGCTCCAGCTCGGTGACTTCGTCAATGAGCAGGAAAGGGTCGCGGTGGGGGATTATTTCCTTGATCTGTTCGAGATTTAATGTCATGTCCTGCTCCTTATTCTATTCTCATCAGCTTCTGACCATACTCAACGGGCTGACCGTCCTTTGCGTAGATCTCCGCTACTTTTCCGCTGAACTCGCTGTTTATCTCGTTCATGAGCTTCATGCTCTCGATAATGCAAACCACGTCGCCTGCATTAACTGTATCGCCGGGCTTTACAAACGGCGGCTTTTCGGGAGAGGGAGCGGCATAGAACGTTCCCACGATCGGGGAGGTGATGATATTGCCCGTGATCTCCTCCGACTTTGCTTCCTGCTGAGCGGCAGGTGCCGAGGGTACGGAAGCCGGAACGCCGGGAATTACCGGCATGGGAGCCACCGGCGCAGGGGGAGGACAGCGCTTGCCCTCGATAACGATCTCGATATCCTCGGTGCTGATCTTGATCTTGCCGAGGTCGTTCTTCTTTACTATTTCAGCCAGTGCCTCGATACACTCAACGGTGTCCTCGATAGGTCTTGGCTCGGTCGTCTTGTTTGCCATGATATGCTCTCCTTTCCGGGTCAGTCAACGGGACGCATACAGATACAGCCGTTATGTCCGCCGAATCCCAGCGAATTGCTGAGCGCGCCGGTTATCTTCATGTCCCGTGCGCCCTCGGTAACGTAATCAAGGTCGCACTCCGGGTCGGGTACTTTATAGCCCAGGGTGGTGTGTACCTTGCTGTTCTTTATCGACAGAGCGGTGACAACAGCCTCAACGCCGCCGGCAGCGCCCAGCAGGTGTCCGGTCATGGACTTGGTGGAGTTTATGGCGATGTTCTTCGCGTGGTCGCCGAAAGCCTCCTTTATCGCAAGGGTCTCGGTGCGGTCATTGATCGCGGTAGAGGTTCCGTGGGCGTTGATATAGTTGATGTCCTCCGGCTTCATTCCGGCTTCCTGGTATGCGAGCTTCATAGCCATAGCGCCGCCCTTGCCCTCGGGATCGGGACTGGTCTCGTGGTAAGCGTCGCAGGTGCTGCCGTAGCCACAAAGCTCAGCGTATATCTTTGCGCCGCGTGCCTTTGCGTGCTCGTATTCCTCCAGCACCAGCAGACCGCAGCCGTCGCCCAGCACGAAGCCGCTCCTCTCCGCGTCGAACGGGATAGAAGCTCTGTCAACGTCGGTGGAACGGGTGACAGCGTGCATGTTGTTGAACGCCGCATAGCAGAAGCCGATATCGCTGTGCTCAGTACCTCCGGCGATCGCTGCGTCAAGATAGCCGTGCTTTATCGCGCGGAACGCCTCGCCTATCGACTGTGTGCCGCTGGCACAGGCGGTGGTAACGCAGAAATTGCTGCCCTTGAAGCCTGTGCGGATAGCCACCTCGCCGGCAGCCATATTGCCGATCATCTTTGTGATAGTGAACACTCCCACACGCTTGCTGCCCTTGTTGTGGTAGTTCGACATTTCCTCCTCGGTGGTGTAAATGCCGCCGATACCGCTGCCGATGACAACTCCGACGCGGTAGGGGTCGATATCCCGAAGATCGGTGCCTGCGTCCTTCAGCGCCTGCATTGCGCAGTAAACAGCGTACTGCACGATAACGTCGTTGCGGCGAACGTCCTTCTTGTCAAAATACTCAGACGGGTCGAAGTTCTTTACCCTTGCGACAACCGAAAGGTTATCCGGCTCCTGATCCGGGAACCAGGGTGCAAGCTCAAAGCCGTGCTTTCCCGCCATAAGGCTGCACCACAGCTCCTCAGGTGAATTTCCACAGGGGGTAACTGCGCCAAGTCCGGTGATTACCACTCGTCTATCCATATAGGTGTTGTTCCTCCAACTTCCAACTAATTTATTCGCGGTCATCTGCGCATTTATTACATGCTCAGTCCGCCGCTTATCTCTATTATCTGACCGGTGACATATGAGCTGTCCGGACTGCACAGGAACGATACCACGCCTGCAATCTCCTCGGGCTGACCGTAGCGCTTCATTGCGATCTGCGCCAGCATTGCGTTTCTCTGCTCCTCAGTGAGCTTATCGGTCATGGGGGTCTGGATAAATCCGGGGGCTACCGCGTTGCAGGTGATCCCACGGCTGCCAAGCTCCTTGGCGGTGGTCTTTGTCATGGCGATTATCGCGCCCTTTGACGCGGAGTAGTTCATCTGACCGGGGTTGCCGTAAAGTCCTGCCACGGAAGCCAGGTTCACTATCCTGCCGCTGCGCTGGCGTATCATCACCTTGCCCACCAGCTTTGTCATGTTGAACACAGACTTCTGGTTGACGCGGATAACAAGGTCATAGATATCCTCGCTCATCTGAGCCATAAGTCCGTCCCGGGTGATGCCGGCGTTGTTTATCAGCACGTCGATCGTGCCGAACTTCTCCTTCGCCCACTTCACCATAGCCTCGCACTGGGCGTAATCGGACACATCCGCTGCGTAGCACTCCGCCTCTACGCCGAAACCACGGCACTCCTGTGCGACCTCGTTTCCGGCGGCGTCAAGTATCTCCTGAGACACATCGTTGATGATGATGTTGTAGCCGTCCTTTGCAAGGCGCTTTGCGATCGCTGCGCCAATGCCCCGGCTGGATCCTGTTATTAGTGCTGTTCCTGCCATATTCATTTCCTTTCTATTTTAACGAATAATCATACCTCAAATATAATCGCACCGTAAGTCAGACCGGCACCGAAGCCCACCATGCATATCTTCATGCCGGGCTTTATCCTGCCCTGCTCCCTCAGCTCGTCAAGGCAAACCGGAATGCAGGCGCTGGAAACGTTGCCCATTACCTCGATATTAGTGTACACCTTTTCCTCGGGGATACCCAGCATCTCCGTCGCTTTCTTGATAATACGGAGATTTGCCTGATGCGGGATAACGATATCAATATCGTTTATGTCATAGCCGCCCTGCTCCACAACATTCCTGACGGCGTTCGTCATGGCGTTGACTGCGAACTTGTACACCGCATGGCCGTCGCTCTGGAGGTACTTCCTCTTGGCCTCGGTATCGAAAATCGCGTCCCACGGCTCGCTTTCCTTGTCCTGACAGTAGAACGGGCAGTTGGGATCGTAATCTATCTTGCAGTAGAGCGCCTCGAACTCGTCGCCGTCCGCGCCCAGCATCGAATAGAAAGGCTTGTCGGACTTACGGTAAACCACCGCTCCGGCGGCGTCACCGAACAGTATGCACATGGAACGGTCGGTGTAGTCAAGCTGGCTGGAAAGTCTCTCGGTGGCTACGACAAGAATGGTCTTGTAATGACCCGTTGCGAGGTATTTCTGGGCGATATCCGTAGCGGTTATGAAGCCGGTGCAGGCGCTGTTGACATCGAATGCCGCAGCGTTCACCGCGCCTATCTTCTTCTGGATAAGGCAGGCGGTGGAGGGGTAAAAGAAATCCGGCGAACAGGTTGAGACAAGCACAAGGTCTATCTCCTCCGGCTTTATCCCGGCGTCCTCAATGGCTTTCTTCGCTGATTCCACACCCATATAATACCCCGGGTGATCCGTCAGGATATGACGGCTCTTGATACCGGTGCGAGGGGTGATCCACTCGTCAGAAGTATCAAGGAACTCCGCAAACTTGTTGTTGTCCGCGATAAATTCCGGAACATATTTTCCCGTTCCCAAGATCTCGATTCCGCTCATTAAAAATTCTCCTTGATTTTCTTTGCAATATATAGTATAATAAACATAGCGCTTATCATCTGTCCGGTGGCTGTGCCATTATTTCCGCCCGGACAGGGCAGAATATGACATACCATATTTATTTTACCCTATCACAGCGAATTTGTCAACAGGTTTTTCAACAAATATATGCAAATCGCCGATTATCTCCGGACATTATTTTGTTTTTCGGTGAATTTTGCGGAAGAAAAAGCAGTATTACCGCGAACTCACTCACATATATAAGCAGAAAGGAATTACAGATAATGCGAGAAATTCCATCTTCAGCCATAACCGAAACTGTCGCCCGGCTGTGCGAGCAGGCAAACCTGCGTCTGCCCGAGGGAATGAAAGAGTGCATCACCGCCGCGTCTTCCCGGGAAGAAAGCCCCCTGTGCCGCAGCGTGCTTGGTGATATCGTCAGCAACATCGACTGCGCGGCGGAGCTTGGCGTGCCGATCTGCCAGGACACTGGAATGGCAGTGATATTCGCCGAAATCGGGCAGGACGTCCACATCACCGGCGAAGCCTTTGAGGACGCCGTGAACCGGGGCGTGGCACAGGGCTACGTCAACGGAAAGCTGCGGCTTTCGATAGTGGGCGACCCACTGGAGCGCAAAAACACCAACGAC
This sequence comes from Oscillospiraceae bacterium, assembly GCA_022766785.1. Taxonomy (GTDB): domain Bacteria; phylum Bacillota; class Clostridia; order Oscillospirales; family Ruminococcaceae; genus CAG-115. Next base: position 13,469 of record JALEOL010000031.1, on the reverse strand, counting down.
AACACCCCTGCGGTGATACACACCCGGATAGTACCCGGCGAAAGCATACACATCATGGCGGCGCCGAAGGGCTTCGGCAGCGAGAACATGAGCCGGCTGAAAATGTTCACCCCCTCTGCGACAAAGCAGGATATCGTGGACTTCGTGACCGAATGCGTCAGTCTTGCCGGGAGCAATCCCTGCCCCCCGATAGTTGTGGGAGTAGGCATCGGCGGCGACTTCGAGTACAGCGCCTTCCTCGCGAAAAAGGCGCTCTGCCGCGACCTCGCAAAGCGCAATCCCGACCCGGTCTACGCTGAGCTTGAAAAGCAGATGCTGGACAGCATAAACAGGCTTGGTATAGGATCCCAGGGCTTCGGCGGCACAGTCACCGCGCTGTACGTCAACATCGAAAAATCCGCGACCCACATCGCAGGGCTTCCCGTTGCGGTGAACATCGGCTGCCACGTCACACGCCACGCAGAGGCGGATATTTAAGGCAACACTCCGGGCGAAACACAAACACATTTCACCAATTATTTATAATCAGTCGGCAAAGCCGACACCGAAATTCCGAATTCCGAATTAAGAATTCCGAATTCACCAAAGTATCCTATCAAAATCAACAATAAACAAATTAATTTGGAGGTTCACATGAAAACAGTTTTCTTATTTTCCGGTCAAGGCTCACAGTACCCCGGAATGGGTGCGGAGCTTGCCGAAAAGTCCTCTGCCGCAAAGCAGATACTGGAGTGCGGTTCTGACATCATGGGCTTCGACCTGATGAAGAAGCTCACAGAGTCCACCCCCGAGGAACTGGCACAGACCAGACTTTCCCAGCCGGCTATCTTCACCACGTCCATGCTGGCGCTGGCGGCTGCAAGAGAGAACGGCATTGAAAATGTCGCAGTCGCAGGTCACTCCCTGGGCGAATATGCGGCGATGTACGCTTCCGGAATGCTCGGCATGGAGGACGCTTTCAGGGCGATAAAGCTGCGCAGCGCCGCAATGGCAGAGGCTGCCGAGGCTTCCGATGGAGCAATGGCTGCAATAATCGGCAGCGACAACGAGACTATCGAAAAGGTGTGCTCCGAGGTCGGCGGATTCTGCGCCCCGGCGAACTACAACAGCCCCCAGCAGACCGTTATCGCAGGCGAGGCTGCGGCTGTGGACGAGGCTGTCGCAAAGTTCGGCGAGATGGGCAAGCGCGCTGTGAAGCTGGCAGTTTCTGCGGCATTCCACACAAAGCTGATGGCAGGCGCTGCGGAGAAGTTCAAGGGCGAGATAGCAGGATTCCCGTTCAAGGCTCCCACCTGTGATTTCTACTCCAATCTGTACGGAAAGAAGCTGGACGACTTCTCCGACATGCCGTCTTACCTGGCTTCGCACATCTGCTCCCCGGTAAGGTTCGTTGAGGAGATGGCGGCTATGCAGGCTGACGGTATCGAGGCTTATGTTGAATTAGGCCCCGGAAAGGTGCTCACAGGTCTTGTCAAGAAGACCGACCGCAGCGCAAATGCAATGCACATTGAGAACGCAGACACGCTTGAAAAGGCGCTTGCTGCACTGAAAGGCTGAGTGAAATTATGCGTAAATTCGGAATTTTAGGTCACCCTCTGGGACACTCCCTCTCTCCGCAGATACACGCCGCCCTGTTCGCGCTGGACGGCGAGACCGTGGACTATCAGATGTACGATATCCCGCCGGAGGAGCTTAATGCAAAGTTTGATTTTCTGGCAACTCTGGACGGGTTCAATATCACTATTCCCCACAAGGTTTCCATTATAGATTTCTGCGACCGGCTGGACGAGGGCGCAAAGCGCTACCGCTCGGTAAACTGTATCAAAGTCGGCGCAGAAAAAATCGGCTATAACACCGACGTCATCGGCTTCACAAAGTCTATAGCGGCTCTTGGTGCTTCGCTTGATTCCCGTGTGCTGCTCATAGGCTGCGGCGGAGTGGGCAGAATGATGGCTATCGAAACCGCTCTCCAGGGCGGCGACCTTACTATCGCTGCGCTGAAGTCCGACGCGGAGCTCGCTGAGGAAGTAGTCAAAGAGATAAAGGCGCTGAAGTCCGACGCAAAGGTGCAGATCGCCTGGATAAGCGGTGCGGCTCTTGACAAGGCTGACCTTCCGGCAGGTGCTGAATACGACCTGCTTGTGAACGCCTGCCCGGTGGGAATGTTCCCCAAGGTTGACAGAATGCCCTGCACCCCGGCGGTACTGGACGGCGTAAAGTTCGTGTTCGACGCGGTTTACAACCCCAAGGTGACGCTTCTTGCGAAAACCGCCCGTGAGAAGGGCGCAAAGGCTATGACCGGCATGGCAATGCTGGTACTCCAGGCAGTTGCGGCGCACGAGATATGGGACGGCGTTTCCTACAAGACCGAGGATATCAACAGGATAATCTCCGACATGGAGGAGCTGATATGAGCGCGTCTGTGTATCTCTGCGGCTTCATGGGCTGCGGAAAGAGCCATATCGGGCGAATGCTGGCGGCTGAAACAGGCAGAGAGCTTGTCGATCTCGATCGTGTGATAGTCGAGCGCGAGGGAATGTCCATACCGGATATTTTCGCGCAGTTCGGCGAACCGCACTTCCGCCAGCTTGAGGCGAAATATATCCGGGAGCTTTCCGGCGGCTACATCGTTGCCACCGGCGGCGGAGCGCTCATCAATGACAGCACCGCGGAATTCGCACGGCAGAGCGGTCTTTCAGTGTACATCAACGCATCGTTCGAGACGTGCTATGAAAGAATAAAAAACGACGCCAACCGCCCCCTTGTGGTGAACAATACCCCGGAACAGCTGCGGCAGATATACGATACACGTTCCGTGATATACCGCCGCAACAGCATGGTGATGGTAAATGGCAACGCCCGGGACAGCATTATCTGCGGCGAGATAATCAAGCTGCTGAACGTGTTTGAACGCAACGGCAGTCTTTAATCACAGAGGATTTTTATGGTAGTGATCAACGTTAGAATAAAGACAATGGCACAGTGCGACTATGACTGCGGCTTTGTGAGATGCGCGGACGGGGTGTTCACGGATATCGGCGAAATGTCCGGCTACGCCGCAATACCCGGCGAGGAAGTCATAGACGGCAGTGGGCTTACCCTCTACCCCGGCTTCATTGACGCGCACTGCCACATCGGTATGTGGAACGACGCTCTCTGCTTTGAGGGCGAGGACGGCAACGAGGACACCGATCCTTCCACGCCGCACCTGCGCGCTATCGACAGCGTAAACCCCATGGACAGGTGCTTTGCGGACGCAGTCGCTGCCGGTGTGACCTCGGTGTGCACCGGCGTGGGCAGCGCAAATCCCATCGGTGGCTCTTTTATAATAATGAAGACCTGGGGCAGCAAGCGCGTGGATAAGCTTATCGTGAAGTCCCCTGCGGCAATAAAATTCGCCCTGGGTGAAAATCCCAAGAACACCTACAACGACCGCGACGAAACTCCCGTCACCCGAATGGCGACCGCCGCGGTGATCCGTGAACAGCTGATAAAGGCGAAGCGCTACAGCGAGGACATTGCGGAATACGAACGGCTGAAGGGCACCGACGACGAGATCTCACGCCCGGACTTCGACATAAAGTGCGAGGCGCTGCTGCCGCTGTTTGATAAGGATAAACCACTGAAAGCCCACTTCCACTGCCACCGTGCGGACGATATCTTCACAGCGCAGCGTCTTGCAGGAGAATTCGGGCTGAATTATGTTCTGATACACTGCACGGACGGCGCGCTCATTGCCGAGGAGCTTGCCGAGGACAAACCCCGGATAGTTCTGGGGCCGATATTCGGCGACCGAGGAAAGCCGGAGCTTGCGAACCACGACATCACCACCCCGGCTGTGCTGGCAAAGCAGGGACTGAAGTTTGCCATTTGCACCGACCACCCGGAGACCCCGATACAGTATCTCCCCCTGACAGCCGCGCTCGCGGTAAGGGGAGGGCTTGACCGTGAGGAAGCGCTGCGCTGTATCACGATCAACGCCGCCGAGACCCTGGGGGTATCCGACCGCATAGGCTCTGTAGAACCGGGAAAGGACGCGGACTTCACGCTGTACGCCGACGACCCTATCGACATGATGACAACGCCGGTGCTGACGGTAATTCGCGGCAGAACAGCCCACAGAAAGCAGTGAGAAAGGCATTCGCATGAGCGGTTACAGGAACGAAAAGCAAAAGAAAAGCAAGACCGGCGGTAATAAATTCCGGGAAATGCTGAAAAAGCCGTGGATATTTGCCGGCGCTGCGCTTCTGCTGGACACGGATATGCTGGCGGTGGGAATGATACTATCCGGAATGCGCCCGGAGGTGGAATACACCCTGACCGAAACGACGGTTGAACGCAGCCAGCCCTTCGCCTTTTTCGGGATAATTGCGGCAGTTGCTGTCGGTATCGTCTGCGTGATGGTCGCATTCATCATCGCAGGTGCATTCCTGAAAAAACGCCGTGCAGCCAGCTTTGTGGGAGCCGCCGGTCTGCTTGCGGTATCTCTGGTGATGATAGGCGTATCCGCACTTACTGCGCTCGGGTTTCCGCCCAAAAGCCGAAACTACATCAGCTATTCCGACGAAAATCTCCGGCTGATAATCGAGGAAGAAGAACAATTCTCCGGCAATGGAACAGCGTCGTTCTTCCTGACTGACTCGGACGGCAGCGGCAGGGTGGAGCTTATCGCAAGCACCGATATCACAGAGTATTCCGCCGAGGGCGAGGAGCGGTACACCGTCAGCTGGATAACCGACACGATCATGGTGATCGGGTTCGAGGACGGTGGTAATTACCGGACGCTCCAGGCGGACGTGGGGAAATATGATTTTTCGGCAAAAAGAACTTCCGAATAAAATAAGCCTCCCGGGATACGGGGGGCTGTACTTTTATAAATAACAAAAATATAGCCGCCCCATGCAGAGCGGCTTATTTTTCTGATGTGGTTTATCAGCTGATAGTTATACCGGAAAGGTAGAACGCAGAAGGCTGACCCTCTGTTCCCTTGGGAACGATCTTCAGGGTGTGCTTTCCGCTTTCGTCGAAGCTCTTCAGCTCCTTGAACTGTACATAGTTACCCCAGCCGTCGGTGAAATCAGCGTTGATCGTCTCGATGAACTCATCGTCAACATATATATCCGCAAGACCTGCATTGTGGGTGAGCATTCCGTACAGAATACCGATGTTCTGCGCTTCTACCTCGATAACCAGAGCGCTGTCATCGCCGAAGCTTCCGTCGCTGGACTTTGCGATCCACGGGTTCTTGAAGCCGCCGAAATCCATCTGCTTCTGCTGGAACGCGCCGCTGGAAACCGGCTGAGCGTCGTCGGTGGTGAGCAGCTGCGCCTTCTCGTACTTCGCACCGTCGGCACCCGGATCAGGGAGCGCCGGATCGGTGGCGTCGATGCTGTCGAGATTATCGGCGATGTACTGGAGATATGTAGTTACCATTGCGCTGAGTATCGCGTGGCCGTTCATGTTCGGGTGGATATTATCATCGGATATATTCTTCCACTCAATGCCCTGGGTCTTGAGGAAATCCAGCATTGCGTCATGGTAGGATACGAAAGGCACGGAGTACTTTTCAGTTACCTCGCCGTGGCAGTCCTGAACGCTGGTGCCGTTATCCTGGGTCATAGCGATGCAGATAATGCCGGGAGCAGTGTCGTACTGCCAGATCTTGCGGATAAGCCCCTCATAGGTGAGCTTGTTGATATTGTTGTTCTGGGACTCGTCGTTTACAGAGAAGTCGATGAACACGAGATCAGGATTTTTGCTGAGAACCTGGCTGTCGCAGCGGTGTACGCCAATATAAGAGCCGGTCGCGCCGATACCTGCGTTCACATAATTCACTGTCGCGTCCGGATACTGCGCCTGGAGCCACTTCGCGGTGAGCGCCGCATAACAGTTCTCATTGTCGGCACCTGTCCCCTGGGTGATAGATCCGCCCAGGAACGCAACGGTGACTTCCTCGCCGTTTTCGAGCTTCTGGAGCACCTTTGCCACGCGGGCAGGATTGCCCTGGGTGTACATCAGCTTTGTCAGCATCTGGTCTGCAGCAGAGGTCGCTGTGGCTTCGTCAAGTCCGAGCCTATCCTGGATAGCCGCCGAGAGAAGGTCGGGCTTCATTGCTACAGGGAGCGCTGCGGTCTCTGTCGTATCATCGGGGGTTGCTTCGGCGGTGTCAGCAGCGGCGCTTTCCTCTGCTGCGGAGCTGTCGGCAGACGTATCGGCAACTGAACTATTATCAGCAGCGTCGGTGTTCTCGGTAACTGCACTGGTGTCAGCCGGGCTGGTGCTGTCCGCTGACGAGCTTTCTGTGCTGCCGGAGCAGCCTGCCATTGCAAGCACCATTGCGCCTGCAAGGATGATTGCCAGGAATTTCTTCATTGTGTTTCTCCTTTGGTTTAAGTGATTTTGGTTATAAGGTTAAGTTAAATGCACTCTTTACATTAGGTATTATACACTTAATAAATCAACTTGTCAATAGTGATTTCAGCCGGATTTCTTAGAAGCTGTCCACATAGTCTGAAAAGAGCGGATTTTTTTCTGGAAATACGCCTTTGAGCGGCTATGTGGACAGCTTCTTAACCGAATACTGTGCACCACTCACAAATAGCCTTATTTTCTCTGCAAAACAAAACGGGCGCGTAGTATCTACGCACCCTGTTGATTTACCTCAGACCGGCACCGGCACTGATCTGAGCAGCTGGATCACCAGATCGTAAGCCGTAGCGAAATCCGTCTGCCCGGACGCCATGATGATCCTGTGGGAAAGCACCGCCGCCGCGACCGACTTCACGTCATCGGGAGTTGCGTAATCCCGGTCGTTCATCAGCGCCATTGCCTGAGCGCTCCTGAACAGCGCAATGGAACCTCTGGGGCTTACGCCGAGCTTCACCTGCGGAAGTCCCCTTGTGGAGCCGACAAGCGAGAGGATATAAGCCTTCACTTTCTCAGATACATTCACCTGAGCCGCCGCCCCACGCAGCCGCATAAGCTCCTCCAGCGACATCACCGGGGAGACCTCCACGCGCTGCGGCATTATGTCAAGCATGGTCATCTCCGCCGCGCGGTCGGGATAGCCCACGGTAACGCGCATCAGAAAGCGGTCAAGCTGAGCCTCCGGCAGATGATAGGTGCCGTAAGTTTCAATGGGGTTCTGGGTCGCAAGCGTCATGAACGGCGACGGGAGCTTGTATGTCCTGCCGTCAACGCTGATCTGCAGCTCCTCCATAGCCTCCAGCAGCGCAGACTGCACCTTTGGTGAGGAACGGTTTATCTCGTCCGCCAGCAAAAAGTTGCACATCGCAGCACCCGGGCGGTATTCGCTCTTTCCGGTATTGATGTCAATAGCGGTGTAGCCCATGACGTCAGACGGCATGAGATCCGGCGTGAACTGGATCCGCCCGAAGCTGCCCGAAACACTCTTTGCCAGGGTCTCCGCAAGCAGGGTCTTACCTACCCCGGGTACGTCCTCGATCAGCACATGCCCCCCGGCGAGCATTGCGCAGACCACATGCTCAATTACCGGGCGCTTGCCAATTATCACGCGCTCGATGTTATTTATAAGCTGTTCGACCTTGTTATTCATGTTGCATGCTCCTTATAAATAAAGTACGCTCCACTTCCCGTTGTGATCATGGAGTTCAGAGCGGCGCCAAGAAAGACATAAAGCTTTATAAGACCTGCAAACCCCTCTGACAGGGAATTCACCTTACCATCGGTCAGAAGTTCCGGAAATATGATACCTATGACCGCCGCCCCTACCCAAACCAGAACTGGAAGTCCCATTCCGACAACATAGTAAACCACCGGGCAGACACCGAATTCACTGCGTATCTTCCGAGAGAAAAACATATGCGACTTACCTAATAGAATGCAAACCGGAACTGTGATAAGCAGGCAGAAAATAAGCATGTAGAACACCAGGTATGCAAGCGCCGCACTCATCGCCGCTTCAAGAAGGAATCCCCCAGCACACAGCCCGGCATATTTCCAATACCTCATACGACTCCCTTCGTTCACATAGAATGTATGTCACTTTCGCTTATTACGAAACGCGATCGCCCTGAACATCGCAGCAAACGCCGACGTCAGTATTATGCCGACAGTCACTGACAGCAGCACCGTAAATCCCAGATTTGTTTTGATAATGCTCATTCCAATAAAAAGCGGCAGAGCGAACAGCGTACATATACTCAGCATGACCGGAAGTATCTGCACAATCAGCTGATTCACCGGAGTGTTGACGTCCAACCTCTGCGCCGCCCGGTTCACGAATGCCGAAAGTACGCCAAATCCGATGGAAAGCACCACGCCGATGATCATGAAAACCAGAAGATTTGCTTTCTGCAGCTCCGTTGCCGCCGCCACTACGCTCAGAATCACACCACAGCCGATACCCGACAGGAATCCTGCTATAGTCAGCCAGACAAATTTCGTTTTTTTGTTATCCATTGTACCTCCGAGATTCCTTTCAAGGATCTGAATACAGAAACGGCGCAGCCCGAAAGCTGCGCCGCAGTCAGCGTATTATGCCGCGCTATCAGTTGAGCAGGGAGTGCTCGTCAGCAGCGTCGAACAGGTGAATCTTGTTCGGATCAAGAGCAAGCTTAACAACATCCTGAGGACGAGCGGTGCATCTCGGAGATACTCTGGCAGTAAGCGGAATGCCCTCGCAGGTCAGGTACAGGAAGGTCTCAGCACCGAGCATTTCGGTTACGTCAACGGAAGCCTCGATGATACCGGTCTTTGCGTTGGAGAGGAACATCTCCTCGTCGTGAATGTTCTCAGGACGGATACCGAGGATAACTTCCTTGTCAACATAGTACTTCAGAGCCTCGTTGTCAGCCTTGGCGGAGGGAAGCTCAACATAGAACTTGCGTCCTCTGGAGGTCTTGGTGTCCTCAGAACCGAACTCAACAGTGTACTTGCCGTTGAGCAGCAGGAGCTTTGCAGGGATAAAGTTCATCTGCGGAGAGCCGATGAAGCCTGCAACAAACTTGTTTACGGGGTTCTCATAGAGGTTGATAGGAGAGTCGATCTGCTGGATGTAACCGTCCTTCATTACAACGATACGGTCACCCATGGTCATAGCCTCTGTCTGGTCGTGTGTTACATAGATGAATGTAGTACCCAGCTTCTTGTGGAGCTTGGAAAGCTCGGTTCTCATCTGTGCACGGAGCTTCGCGTCGAGGTTGGAAAGCGGCTCGTCAAGCAGGAAGACCTGAGGATCACGAACGATCGCACGACCGAGCGCTACACGCTGTCTCTGACCACCGGAGAGAGCCTTCGGCTTTCTGTCGAGCAGGTGGGAGATATCGAGGATCTTTGCAGCTTCCTCAACCAGCTTCTTGATCTCGTCCTTGGGCACCTTGCGGAGCTTCAGACCGAATGCCATGTTGTCGAACACGGACATGTGAGGATACAGAGCGTAGTTCTGGAATACCATCGCAATATCTCTGTCCTTAGGAGCAACGTCGTTTACAAGACGGTCGCCGATGAACATCTCGCCCTCGGAGATCTCCTCCAGACCAGCGATCATACGGAGTGTAGTGGACTTACCGCAGCCGGAAGGACCAACGAGTACGATGAACTCCTTATCCTTGATATTCATGGTGAAATCGGATACAGCGACAACGCCGCCCGGATAACGCTTGTATATGCCTCTGAGTGATAAGCTTGCCATTTGAAATGACCTCCTGATATTACAAAATAATTCAGAACCCACACGGATCCCTAGCATTTTTCGCTACTAATATAATACCAAAATACGGCGGAAAATAAAAGAGCCTAAGTCAACAAATATTTTTTGACTGGTTTATGTATATTCACCAACACCTACAAAACAACAGCAAAAAAACCGCGCTCCTGCTAGTGGTATTGCACAAAAATCCGGCATATTTGCGGCTTCAAGCCCCGGCGCGGTCACAATTTTTGGAGATTGTACTAAAAGAGCTGTCTGTATTTTGTGCATAACACCACAAAATCTGCGAGATAATTTTCACACAATACACATATATTGTTTCGAGAGACATGCCGATGATAAATGGGTACAGAAAAACCGGTGAATTTTTGTGCATAAATACCATCACACGGGCTGTCCGTTCACCGCACAATTATATTATACTTATCTGACAGCGGTCTGTCAAGGAGGGCATATGAAAGAACATACAAAACGCTCCCGGCTGCCTCTGGTGCTGGGACTTCTCCTGCTGGCGGCGGCAGTGATATGGCTGGGGTGGCGGCTTATCCGGAGCGGCGAAAGCGGTATCCCGGGGGAGACCGAGCAGCAGCGCATAAGCTACATAGAGAGCTTCGGCTGGGACGCCGGGATCACCCGGGTCGATGTAAAGGAAATACGCATTCCGGTGGATTTTGACGAGGTTTACGAGGAATACAACGACATACAAAGGCAGCAGGGCTTCGATCTGCGTCGGTACCGGGCGCATTCAGTTCGGCAGTACACCTACGAGATAAGCCGCACCGACGACGATCCCGTTCCTATGCTCGCGCACCTTCTGGTTGAAAACGGCGTTATTATCGGCGCAGATATCACCTCCGCCCAGGCAGGCGGTTTCACCGGGGCACTGGCGGCAGATTGACAAACCACCTGTTTTGTTGTACAATGTTGATGTAATTGAGGAGAAATCTCCGACTTATTGTACAAAGCAGGTGTAATTGTGAAAAGATCATATATAGCGTTCGGCGCGGCTTCGCTTACTGTGCTCGCGGTCGGGATAACCGCCGCGGTACTGCTCGGCGGAAAAGGCGGTCAGAGCAGCGTTCCGGATTTTGTAATGCCGCAGGAAAGCTCCGCATTTTCCACGGCAGAGCCGCCCACAGCCACCACTGATGATACCCCGGCGGAGACCTCTGCTGTGATCCCGGCTTCTACCGCAGCCACTACTTCGTCTGCTGCTATTGAAAGCACTACCTCTGTCTGTGAGAACACCACAGCAGCCCAGAGCACTTCCTCCGGGCAGCCGGGCAGTATTACCCCGGGCGAGACCAGCTCCGCCGCGACCTCAGCCCGGACTTCCACCGCAGGATCATCTGCTGTGACCTCTGTTTCTTACCATACCGCCGCCGAAACCTCCACGTCAGGCAGCGGAACAAGCTCCGTTCAGCCGGAGGAGATCCCGGATAACATACTCGTGACCTCCGGCGATCCACTGCACCAGATCGTATTTGAATTCGGGAGCGACATCGTGGAATTCTCCGGGGTATATTCCGGAGCCACGGTCACGGAACTCAGGCTGTACCGCCCGACGATATACTCCAGAGACCTGACCGTCAGCGGCAGCAGTTTCAGGGGCAGCCTGAACATTTCCGGACTGGAACAGGGATACTATATTATAATGGTGCGGCTGGATAACGGTGCCGTGATGTACTATGTATTCCTGATCACCGACCAGGGCGCTGTCCCTGTTCCCGAGGACTCGCTCCCCACGGCTTCCAACCTGGCGTTTGCCGACGCGCCGATGGAGCTTGCCGGCGAGGGAGTTCTCCACCAGATAACCGTCAGCGACGACCCGAAGACCGCAAAAGATATCCTCAGTGAGATAAAAGACCTGTCCGACCAGATATGCGCAGGCATCACCGACGATTATCAGAAGGCGAGAGCGCTGTGCGAATGGGTCTCCCAGAACCTCTACTACGACAAGGACGCTGCCGCCGGCGGAGTGACCGAGGAGGAGATAACGCTTGAATTCGTGCTGAAAAACCACCGTTCGGTGTGCTTCGGCTGGTCGAACCTTTACGCCGCTCTCTGCCAGGCGCAGGGAATAACCTGCTACAACGCGTCGGGCAGCGTAGTCACCGGCAGCCGGTGCTTCCCCCAGACGAAAATATCCGACGAGCGCTCCCACTCCTGGAACCTTGTAAAGATAGGCGACAGGCTGATCTGGGTGGACACGGTGTGGAACTCCTCCAATACCTATGACAGGGGCAATTATTTCAAAAGCAGCTACGACATGGAATACTTTGACATCGACAACACTATCCTCTCCTGCGACCACAGGGTGGCACGGCTGGAGCACCGGGATTATTTCGGTATCTGAAAAAAGGGGGGGCACGGAAGAATGGACATTGTGCGTTTTGAACTGCTGAACAGCGATAACGAGAAGCAGTTCTATGATCTTGCCGGGGAATATCTTCCCGGAAGCAGCCCCGAAAAAATGCGGAAATACGCCGCTGTGTTTCCGGAGCTGTTTATCGCATTAATGCTAGGCTCGGAAGTGATCGGAGCCGCTTTCGGCTGGCACAGAAAGCTGGAGCATCATGACGACGACTCATTCGTACTGGACGGTATCGCAGTAAAACACGAATATAAGCGGCAAGGATACGGCAGGCAGCTGCTGTCCGCCTTTGAAAAAGCCGCAAAGAATTACGGCGGGTCAGCGGTATCGGTGGGTTCGGCAGGCGGCTATGTGGAGAAATTCTACATTGCCTGCGGTTATACGCCAAAGGAGTACAAGGTCTGGACAAACAGCACGCCTGAAATCGAAAAGACCTTTGACAGTCTACAGGATTATTATTCATATAAAAGAACAGACCCCGACGGGTTTGTGGTCATGGCAAAAGAGCTTTGACAAAATACAGCGCCGCACATCTACCGGAAAAACGGTATTTGTGCGGTGTTTTCGTATGCGGTCAGTATTCCGGCGGCTGCTGAGGGCAGTACTCCGCAGCGAGAGCGCCAGCGCGTTTCACGCCGGGAAAAACGTGCAGCTCCGTCACCCGTGCACTGTCGCAGAACGTCACCACCGCCCCTGCCCTGCCCCGGCAGAAATCCTCCCGTGATATACGGCAGACCGGCTCCCCGGCGGGCGCCATATCCCCGGGGCTGAGGAAATACTCCGGCTCTCCGGAAAGCAGCACCATAAGCTCCAGACCGTCCCCCATCCGAAGCCGGAAACCGCTGCTGTCCGCGGATATCACTGCGCAGTCCGCCGGGGAGCATATCTCCACCGCCGGGAGCAGCCTGTAGTACAGCCGCATGAACCTCCCTGCCCCCACCGCGAACCCCTCCGCGAACCGCTCGCTCATCTCTCCGGAATTAAGCGCGCTTGACGGGAATACCTCACCTTTTGCCGGCGAGTACAGCCGGCGTATTTCTTTTTCCATTATTGTCTCTCCCACATATTACACACTTTGTGAACAATTTGCCGCCGAACGTCAAAAAAAACAAAGGGCGCGGCGTAATTATTGTTTACAATTATCCTTGAAATAGCCGCATTAATGGGCTATAATATAATCTGGTAAAAAGAATCTGTCCACATAGCCGCTCAAAGGCGTATTTCCAACGAAAAAATCCGCTCTTTTCGGGCTATGTGAACAGCTTCTAAAAGGGGAGAAATGAAATGGTCGAATGTTTTAAAAATCTCGCGATAATCCTCATTTCGGCAAAAACCATGGGGCTGATCGCTAAAAAGCTGAAAGCGCCGCAGGTGGTCGGGCAGATAATCGCCGGGCTTATCATC
>JALEOL010000029.1 GCA_022766785.1 Oscillospiraceae bacterium | reverse complement strand
ACTCATCAATGACGTTCACCACTAGTCGACGCCATATCCCCGCCCGTGGTACTGCGAGGTATGACGGCAGCGCGCTTAGGCAGCTGCTAAAACGAGATCGTCGTCTGCGTTTAAATTTAAGGTTGCGACGATTAAAGTGATTTCGCCCTCACTACCCGCTTATCGTGCCTCAGGATCCCCGTCGAAGCCTTTACGGCCCCATGATCTTCAGCATACGATCTTTGTTTTTACAGTATATCACATTTGCTCCCGTTTGTCAAGTGGGAATTTTTACAAAAAATCACCGCACAGCCATTGCCAGCCGCGCGGTGAGATTTACTATATCAGACTACTGTCACATTGACGCTCAGCGATTTGCCGCCGCAGGTAACGGTGATGACCGCATTGCCCTTCTTCTTGCCGGAAACTTTTCCGGTGCTACTTACTGCTGCGACGCTGGGATCGGAGCTGCTCCACTCAACATTGCCCTTGCCCTCCACCGCAGCTAACAGCTGTATGCTTCCGCCCTTGTTTACCTTTACGGAAAGCATTGTAAGCTCTACGTCATTCTCGCCGTAGAATTCCGGAGTCACACTGATGTCACCGGTTCCGGCGCTGCCGCCGGTGTTGGAGATCCAGATGTAATACCTGCCGGCGTCAACGCTGAAATCAAAGCTGCATTTGCCGCTCTTGCTGCTGCTTTTCCAGTTCATGCTGCCGTACATGCTTTTGGCGTTGATACTGCCCGTGCCTGCTTCAAACGATTTGTCAGAGGGCGTTATCTTCTTGCCATCAGCATTGTAGAGAGCCACGCGCGCACTGTTCACCTCAAAGTTTATACCCAGCGAAAGAACACCCTTTGACGGAACGTCAACAGTGTAATACGCCTCCTCGCCCTTGGTGTCAAGGTCGGCGGTCTTCGTCTTGCCGAGCTTTATTTCCGGGCTGCTCTTGAATGCGTTACCTGAGGGTATCGTCACAGTCAGACTTGCGTCAAGAGAGCCTGTCGCGGTCTTTGCACCCTTCGCCAGCCTGATGTAATATGTCATGCCTTCCTTTGCGGTAAAGCTGCGGGTGAATTCCGAATACTCCGACACCTTGTTCCAGGAATATGTAGCGCCGCTTGCAGTGCCGGTTATCGTCTTGGCATTGGTGCTTATCGAGCTGCCCTTGGAATTCACCACGGATATCTTGCTCTTGCTTGCGCAGATCTTCGCGTCTATTACCACAACGCCGTCGCTTTCCGCAGTAAGCTGAAAATCAAGCCAGCTCCCGTCAGCAGGCAGAACTCCCTTCATCGTCTTTCCGGAAGTCAGTATCTCCGCCGACTGCATCCAGCTGTTCGACGCCGCTCCTGCTGTTACCTGCACCGCAGCCAGAGCTGTGACTACCGCCACCGCAAACGCCGCTATCCTCTTAAAAAACTTCATGTCCTTACCTCCACTGTTATGTTTATTTTTCCGGGCTGTTTCCCGTTATGTTCTTATATACACGGCTCAGCCCCGGGTGTTACAGAAAATCATCTCGCTGCCGCGTATTCTGCCGGAAGCCCCCTGCGCCAGTTCTCCATGAACCTGCGGAAGCCCTCCGCACCGTCTGCTGTGGGTGATTCGGTTATCGCCTGCATTCTGCTGAATACCCTTTCCTCAAGGTAATCCGGCAGCGGCTGTCCGTCCCCCTGCTCCATGAACGCAGCCAGCAGAGCCATTCCCCACGCGCCGCCCTCGCCTGCGGTGGTGAGCACCGAAACCTCGGTATCCAGCGCGTCCGCAAGAAGCTGCTGCGCCGCTCCCTGAACCTTGAACAGACCGCCGTGCCCCATTATCCTCGACACCGCGACATGCTCACTTTCGGTGAGGATATCCATGCCGTGCTTCAGTGCCGCAAACGCAGAATCAAGCTCCGCGCGCATAAAGTTCGCAAGGCTCCACTCCCCGTCGGGGCTGCGGAAATACATGGGTCGTCCGCTTTCAGCGCCGGCGACAGGCTCCCCCGAGAGGAAGTTGTACGCCACTACTCCGCCGCAGTCCGGGCTGCCTGTCATCGCGTGACGGTACAGCTTTTCGTACAGGTCGGATTTCGTCAGACCTATCCCGGCGATCTCTGCAAACTCCCCGAATACTTTCACCCATGCGTCAAGCTCGGAACAGCAGTTGTTGCAGTGAACCATTGCCGCCGGGCTGCCGTCCGGGGTAGCCACTACATCTATTTCCGGATAAACTCCCTCAAGCGGCTTGTCCAGCACTATCATAGAGAATATCGACGTCCCGGCGGACACGTTGCCGGTGCCGCATTTCACGCTGTTGGTGGCAGTCATTCCGGTGCCTGCGTCCCCCTCGGGAGGGCACATCAAAACTCCCGGGCGGAGCGCTCCTGTGGGGTCGAGAAGCCTTGCGCCTTCGGCGGTGAGGTGAGCGCCCCGGCTTCCGGCAGGCTTCACCTCCGGAAGTATCCCGGCGATATCCCACGGGAGATTATACGGCTTCACAAGCTCCCGGAATTTCTCCAGCATGAATATATCCCAGCTGTCCGGGGCGCTTATCGGGAACATTCCCGCCGCCTCGCCGGAGCCTGCCTCGTGCCGCCCGGTGAGCAGATAGTGGATATACACCGCCAGCGTATCCAGCCGCGCGATATCACGCACATGCGGCTCGCCGGAGATTATCGCGTGATAAAGGTGCGCAATGCTCCAGCGCTGCGGAATGTTGAACCCGAACAGCCTGGTAAGCTCCTCCGCCGCCTTTCCGGTAAAGGTATTGCGCCAGGTGCGGAACGGCGTCAGCAGTCTTCCGTCAGCCCCGAACGCAAGATAGCCGTGCATCATCGCAGATATGCCCATAGCCGTGATCTCCGTCAGCGGCTCGGCGTATTTCTGCGCATAGTCCTGCGCCATAGCCGCATAGCTGCCCTGCAGTCCGGCGATCATCTCCTCCCTGGAATACGTCCACACGCCGTCCGCAAGGCTGTTCTGCCAGTCGTATGCGCCGGAGGCTATAACGTTATGTTCTCCGTCAGTGAGCACCGCCTTTATCCTGGTGCTGCCGAATTCAATGCCGAGATATTTCTCCATATCACACCTCAATCACAGTAGCCGAACGCCAGCACGAAGTAAGCCTGCGCGTCCCCCGGCTCCATGCGTATCTCAACGGTGTGCTCCGCGGACCCGGTATCATCGATAAGATATGCGGTAACGGGATTGTCCCAGCCGTCGGACATATTTGCGTCCACGGATTTCACCTTTTCGCCGTCCACATAGATGTCCGCCGCGCCGTACTTGTCGCTGTTCTGCGCCTTGAATACCATTTCAAGCACGCTGCACTTTATGCTGAATCTGATAGAGCCGCCGCTGCTGCCCTTATACATCCAGCCGTTGTGGAAGGAATTGTGGGTGTCGTACTCCTTAAAGCCGTCAAGCTCCACGCCCTGCATGGTCTCGCGGTCGATGAAGTGCATGTTCATGTACTTCGCGCTGAATACCGGGTCGGGGAGGTTCTTGTCCACCTCGCCGACATTCTCAGCAACAACAGGCAGCACCTGCTGGTAGTAGTTGTCCACGAAATCGGTTATGCACTTATGACCGTAGGCGTTCGGGTGGGACTGGTCGTCAGAGTAGTCCTGCCAGGTCATTCTGCCCTCGGTTATCTCGGTGTAAACGCTGTCGGGAACGCTTATCATCGGCAGGCCGTAGTTCGCGCCTATCTGCGACATGTGCTCCTGGCAGGTATAGCCGTTGTCAAGCACCGTGAACAGAAGTACCACCGCGATGTCCTTATCCTGTGTGAGCAGGGTGCGCACAAGGCTCTCGTAGGCGTTCTTGTAGTCGCTTTCCTGACCGTCGTTCACGGCGAATTCCACAAAAACGATATCCGGGTCGGAGGACAGCACGTCGCGCTCCAGTCTGAGATTGCCCAGCAGCGAGGGCGTGCCGCTGATACCTGCGTTCACCCCGGTGACGGTTATATCCGGGAAATAGCCCTGGAGCAGGTCGGTGCAGGTCTTTGCGTAGAACTCGGTGGTGCCGGCGTTATAGCCCTCGGTTATCGAGCCGCCTATGTACGCAACGGTGATGTCCTCGCCGTTCTGCGCCTTGTTGAATACATTCGCCATTCTGGTCATGTCCCCGGTGGAAAGCAGCGAACGGTCTACCATTTTCTCATAGTCAGAGCGCGTATCCTCCGCTTCTGCGGTGGGGGCTGCGGTCTCGCTCTCGGTGGGAGGGGTTACGCTTTCCGCAGAGGTGGAAGCGTCGGTATCGCTCTGTGTACCGGCGGCGGTGCTTTCAGCAGCGGAAGTGGTGCTTTCAGCAGCGGAAGTAGTGCTATCAGTAGCGGAGGAGCTGCTCTCTCCACCGCTGCAGGCAGTAAGGCTCAGAAGCATAGAGCCAAAAAGTATCAGTGACAAAAACTTTTTCATATTCTTCTCCTTGATTTTTCACGGATATTACGGCAGCAAATGCCGTTTATTCAATTATACTGAAATATCATTCCATTGTCAAGAGCAACAGGTCGCAAGTGAAAAAAATCCCCGGAATGCTCCGGGGATAGTGTTATACTAATAACCGTTTGAATGAAGGAAAAGATTTGCTGAAAGACAGTACCGATATCTAGGAAAAGAAACGCAGGCGTACTGTATGTACGCATTATCCGCTGCGCGGAAAACGCTCAAGTTTCTTTGACGACGATAGCGGTGCTGGATTTCTGCAAAAATTTCCTGAATTTAAATGGTTATTAGTATTATTTCCTGAGCTGCTCCATGAGCTTCTGCCCGGGATTGAGCGAGTTGTAGTGCCGCTCCATTATCATTCTCATGCCGTTGGAGTTTATGCCGTACTGCTCCATTCGGGGAATGATGTCCTTTGCCTGGTGGTAAAGCTCGGCGCTTGCCTTTCTGTCCACGGACGGGTCGATGTAGTTGTTCTGCGCAAATATGTAGTTTGCGAAATTCAGCACATCTCTCACCCCGGCAACGAACGCCATTGCCTCCTGCCTGATGTACGGGTTGAGCTTGTCCTCGATGTAATTATCCAGCGCCACCAGCGACCCCTGCTGCGAAAGATCCATAGAAGACGCGAAACGGTAGAACTCCTCACGGGTCTGACGGGCGTTCTCCGCCTGGGAGCGCGTTTCGAACAGTATCCCCTGATAGGTGCGCATGTTCTGGTCGTAGGCGTTCCACATCTGGTTGAGGTTGTCCAGAACCTGGTTCTTGTATGCGGTCTTCATCTGGTTTATCTGCATCAGCGCGTCAAGCATCGACTGCTCGTTATCCGGATAGACTGTGCTCATGATACGCCCGATCTCATTGAACTCGGTACGGTTGAGCGCCGCTTCCTCACGAGTGGAGTAAAGCACGCCGTTAAAGGAGCGCATCGCGATGTCGTAATCTTTCAGCATCTGGTCGATACGAATATTAAAATCGCCCTTCAGGAATGTGGTGAATCTCTCAGCCTCTGCCTTTGCGCTGAACATCGACTGCTCGTCGTCCTGCCGCACCGTGCTCCATATCGCCGCTATCTCCGCTTCTTCCTTCCTCAGCAGGTCTGCTTCCTCACGGGTGTCGCACAGAATGCCCCGGAATGTACGGTAGTTTATGTCGTAATTGTTCAGCAGCTGCACGATATATGAAAGATACTTTTCGCGCACGGGGGTGGTCATTTCCTCCATACGGGACTTTATTTCAAGCAGCGCAGGCTCGTTGTTCGGGTCTGCTGACGGCATAAGCTCGGCTATCTGCTGAAGCTCGGCGCGCGCCGTTTCCGCCTCGTCACGGGTGGAAAGCACGACACCGTCCACCGTGCGGTGCTGCTGGTCGAACTGCTTCAGTATCGTCAGAAGCTCCTCCTTGATGTCATTGGAGGAGGGGTATTTGCAGCCAAGCAGCGAATTGTACGCCATAGCCACCGCCTGCTCGTTGTTCCTGTCAACGGTGCGGACGTAATCCCGGCTCGCCCGGTACTCTGCTTCGGCGGCGTTGCGTATCTCCACGCTGTCATAAACCGTCCCGTGGAACGTCCGGCTGTTGAGGTCGCATTCTTTCAGCCACTCGTTGAGGGTGTCGATGTACTGCTCTTTCAGCCTGGTCTTAAATCCGCTCATGCGCTGTATCGTCATGGTGATGCTGTTGGGGTCGTCCCTCGCGGTGGAACGCATCAGCAGCTCCATATTAGGCTCCTCCGCAGCGGCAGCGGCTGCCTCCTCCACGCTTGCGAACTCTATCCCCCGATAGGTGCGGGAGAGTCTTTCGGCAGCGTCGTACTGCTCCTTTATGCTTTCGGCGAATTTCTTCGTGCACTCGTGCTGTAAGAGCGCCGGGTGCGCCTCTGCCTCGTCGCACAGCGCCTTGAAATACCCCGGGTCGGACACCCGGTCGAGCACCTGCTGCACTCCCGTGCAGACTCCGGTGAGATAGCGCTCCAGCACCGTTTCGGCGTAGTCCTTTGCGCAAAGTTCTCCCATTGTGCGGACTGTTCCGATGCAGTCCATGTAGTTCATTCCGGCGCACGCCGCCGAGATCTCCCTTTCGGAACTCCGAACCAGCTCGGGATCCTCCTTAGCGGCGATGTCCCCGCTTTCAACGGGCTGCTCCGCGCCCTGTTCCTTATTAAGATCCATAATGTATCTCCTCCCAGATAATATAGAACAACATACAACTGATTTTATTATAAGACAATCCGGCGGTTTTGTCAAGAGAGACCGACACATTGCCGGCTAATACTAATCAGGATATAAACAAGGGTCAAACAAAAAACAGGGCGGAATGATCTCCGCCCCGTACTGTATTTGCTTTATTCCGCAGCGCGCTGAACATATGAGGTCAGCTCGCCGTTCTGCTCGTCAATGGTGATCGTGTCGCCCTGGCGGACTTCATCGCGGAGTATCTCCTTTGCAACCATGGTCTCCACGTTGCGCTGGATATACCTCTTCAGCGGACGTGCGCCGAAGTTCGGATCGTAGCTTGCCTCAACGATAGCCTGCTTTGCCGCGTCGGTTATCTCAAGAGTGATCTGCTTGTCCTTCAGCCGTGACTTCAGCGAAGCTGCAAGCAGGTCGATAATGCTGAATATCTCCTCCTTGCGCAGCGGCTTGTAGAATACTATCTCGTCAAGCCTGTTCAGGAACTCCGGTCTGAACGACTGCTTTAACAGCATATCCACGGACTTCTTTGCGTCCTCGGATATCTCGCCGTTGTCGTTTATGCCCTCCAGAATGAACTGCGAACCCAGGTTTGAGGTGAGGATTATGATAGTGTTGCGGAAGTCCACCGTTCTGCCCTGACCGTCGGTGATACGCCCGTCGTCAAGCACCTGGAGCAGTACGTTGAACACGTCCGGGTGAGCCTTTTCCACCTCGTCAAACAGCACCACGGAATAGGGCTTGCGCCGAACCGCCTCGGTGAGCTGACCGCCCTCCTCATAGCCGACATATCCTGGAGGCGCTCCGATAAGTCTGGACACGCTGTACTTCTCCATATATTCGCTCATATCAAGCCGGACTATGCTGTGCTCGTCATCGAACAGCGCTTCTGCAAGAGCCTTTGCAAGCTCCGTTTTGCCCACGCCGGTGGGACCTAAGAACATGAACGAGCCAAGCGGCTTTTTCGGGTCGTTTATTCCTGCACGGGAACGCATGATAGCTTCCGTAACTCTGTCCACAGCCTCGTCCTGACCGATGACGCGCTTGTGGAGAGTATCGCCAAGCGCAAGTATCTTCTCGCGCTCGCCCTCGACAAGCTTCGATACCGGGATACCTGTCCAGCGTGATACGATCCGCGCGATCTCGTCCTCGGATACCTTGTCACGCAGCAGGCTGTCGCTTTTAGCCTGCTCCGCAAGCTCCTCCTCTTTTGCGAGGTCAGCCTGTAATTTCGGCAGCTTGCCGTACTGCAGCTCCGCCGCCTTGTTCAGGTTGTATTCGCGCTTTGCCTTTTCGATCTCGGCGTTGGTGTTCTCGATCTCCTTGCGCAGGTCTTGTACACGGGTGATAGCGTTCTTTTCGTTCTCCCACTTTGCTTTCATGGCGTTGAACTTCTCGCGCTTTTCCGCAAGCTCCCTGCGTATTTCTTCAAGATGTTCCTGCGACAGCTTGTCGGTCTCCTTTTTGAGGGCGGCTTCTTCTATCTCGTCCTGCATGATGGAGCGGCTTATCTCGTCCAGCTCCTGCGGCATACTGTCCATTTCGGTGCGTATCATCGCGCAGGCTTCGTCGATAAGATCTATCGCCTTATCCGGCAGGAAGCGGTCGGTGATATACCGGTTGGAGAGAGTAGCCGCCGCGATTATCGCGCTGTCGTGTATCTGCACGCCGTGGAACACCTCGTACCGCTCCTTCAGACCTCTCAGGATAGAGATAGTGTCCTCCACTGTCGGCTCGTCCGCCAGCACCGTCTGGAAACGCCGCTCCAGCGCCGGGTCTTTTTCGATATACTTGCTGTACTCGTCAAGGGTGGTTGCGCCGATACAGTGCAGCTCGCCCCTTGCAAGCATGGGCTTTAAGAGGTTGCCTGCGTCCATAGCGCCGCCGTTTTTGCCTGCGCCGACAATGAGGTGTATCTCATCAATGAACAGCAGTATCCTGCCCTCGCTCTTTTTGACCTCGTTGAGCACTGCTTTCAGACGCTCCTCGAACTCGCCCTGATACTTCGCGCCTGCAATAAGCGCGCCCATATCCAGCGAGAACAGCTTTCTGTCTTTCAGGTTAGAGGGAACGTCCCCCCGGACTATTCTCAGCGCCAGCCCCTCGACGATAGCGGTCTTACCGACGCCGGGTTCGCCGATAAGGCAGGGGTTGTTCTTGGTCTTTCTGGACAGGATACGGATAACGCTGCGTATCTCGCTGTCGCGCCCGATAACAGGGTCGAGCTTGTTCTGCCGCGCTAATTCCACAAGATCCTGACCGTACTTGTTCAGCACGTCATAGGTCTCCTCCGGCTCCTGGGAGGTAACTCTCGCGCTGCCGCGGATCTCGGATATCGCTTTCAGCAGCTTATCCTTTGAGATACCAAAGCTCTTGCAGATACCCGCAACGCCGCTGGAGGGCTTATCCACAAGCGCAAGCAGCAGGTGCTCAACGCTGACATACTCGTCCTTCATTCGCTCCGCCTGCGCCTCCGCCTCGGTGAACGCCTTGTCAAGGTCGGGGGAAACATAGATCTTGCCTGCTTCACGTCCGCTGCCGGTAACTCTCGGCATACCCTCGATGAATTTCAGCGCCGCCTGCTCCACGCCGTTTGCGTCGATGTTCATCTTGGTGAGAACCTGCGCCGCAAGGCTCCCGTCCTGGGTCAGCAGCGCATACAGAAGATGCTCCTGCTCCACGCAGTTGTTCTGGTAGCTTATGGAGATGTCCTGCGCCGACTGAACGGCTTCAAGGGATTTTTTCGTGTACTTGTTAGGGTTCATAAACACTCCTCCTTATATTTCAGATTATCACTTTCTGTTGTGTTATTGTGGCTGCGTAGCTTCGCTCGGCTGCCTGCTCCGCACGGTCGGCGTCCGGAAGCTCGGCAAAATACTGCTTCATCGCTTCGTCAAGCATTGCCATGTAGTCCGCCACCGCCTGTCCCAGCTTCTCGTCCGGGATACCCTCCGGGGGCATGTTCAGCGTCCGGGTGAACCTCCCGGGTTCGATAGCGAAAAGTATATCCTGGGATATCCTCCCGGCGATGTACTTCTGCTCCAGCGCCGTCCAGCAGGTGAAAAATCCGCTGAGGTCGGCGTAAAGCTGCTCGCTCTGGGTGCGGACTGTCACCCGAAGTTCCCCGGCGCGCTTGCTGCCCTCGCCGTATACCTCCACAGAATAGCGAAGCGTGGGCTTGTAGCGGTATTTCAAAGCGGTCTTGCAGGCAACGGTGGCTGCGGAGGGCTGCTCGGTCAGGTAGAACTCGCCGCCCACTGCGCTGAGTATCGCGGAGGTTATGCTTTTCAGCCGCATTTCCGGGGTAACGCAGCAGACGCGCTCCGCAAGAAGCTGGTTCACCATCGCCGAACGGCTCAGCCCGGAGCTTCTCGCCAGCCTGTCCACCGCCTCTACCACATCATCGGACAGCACCAGACTGTAAATATTCTTTTCCGTAGTATTCACCTCCCTGCACTAATAATATTACCACAGGATTATTAACTTGTCAAGCGGTTTTAATAATTTTTTACGCAATTTTCACATTCCGGTAAATCAACCGGGGCAGACGTACAATCCCTGGTGACATACGAAAAAGGGGCTGCATGATCACAGCCCCCGTTATAATTATACATAATACTGCGCCTGCGCCGCGAACATCTCGGCGTAAATGCCGCCCTCCTTGTGCACAAGCTCGTCGTGAGTGCCAAGCTCCTTTATCGTGCAGTCGGAGAACACCGCGATGCGGTCGCAGAACTTGCAGCTGGACAGCCGGTGAGAGATGTACACCGCGGTCTTTCCGCCCACAAGCTCGTTGAAGCGGCAGTATATCTCGTACTCCGCCACCGGGTCAAGCGCCGCGGTGGGTTCGTCCAGAATTACCACCGGAGCGTCCTTGTACAGCGCCCTCGCGATAGCCAGCTTCTGCTGCTCGCCGCCGGAAAGCTGCACGCCGTCCCTGTCGAACTGTCGGAACATCAGAGTGTCGCGCCCGTGGGGGAGCGTGTTCACCTTGTCCAGCAGACCGACCTTTTCCAGAACGTCGTCCACCTTCTCCGGCGCGTCCTCTCTGCCCAGAAGTATATTGTCCTGCACCGTGAATGCCAGCAGCCGGAAATCCTGGAACACCACCGAAAACAGCTTCATGTACTCGTCATAGTCGTATTCCCGGATATTCACGCCGTCCAGCAGTATCTCGCCCTCGTCCGCGTCGTAAAGCCGGCACAGCAGCTTTATGAACGTGGTCTTGCCGGCGCCGTTAAGTCCCACCACGGACAGCCTCTCGCCTGCCTTTATCTTTATGGAAACGTTTTTCAGCACCTGCACCCCGGTATTCGGGTAGGAAAAGCTTACGTTGCGGAACTCTATCTCGTGGGGTCTGTCAAGCTGCTCTATTCTCCGGGTGCCTTTCTGGAGGTAGGGGGGATAGTCCATCAGCTTTACCACCTCGCAGGCGTAATTACAGCGCTTGACGATATCCTGAAGATTGAAAATAACGCCCTGCACCGCGGTGTTGAACGTTCCTCCTGCGGTGGTGAGCTGCGAGAACTGACCAATGGTTATCCTGCCGAGTATTGCGAGAATGCCGAGGTAGATATATGTGCCGAAGTCCCTCGCCGCCGTCACGATAATGTCGAGGATATTAAGCGGATACAGCTCGTTTTCCTTGTCCACGTCGAACCTGATCAGCCGCTTTATCTGCTCCGCCGCCTTTCTGGCAAGCGTTTCAGCCGCGCCGTAGAGCCTTACGTCCTTTCCGAAGCGGAAGTCCTCCATCTCGTAGGTGACATAGTCCCACACGCGATCCACCTTTGACAGCTCGCTGAACCACTTCACCTCGATGCGGTTCTTTTTCGCGTTGAGCAGCGACGACAGCGCCAGCAGCACGCCGATTATCAGCAGCAGCCAGGGCGCGGACAATGCCAGCACCGTCACCACGCCGATTATCTTTATGATATTGGCGATTATCGTGAAGAAGTTCACACAGATGCCGTGAAGTCCGCCGCTCCAGTCTATGCCGTCGTTCGCGCGGCGTATCTGGTCGAGCGCCTCCTTGTTTTCGGTGAGGGCGAAATCTATGTCCATGCAGCGCTGCGCCACCTCCTCGCGGAAGTAGTTGAGGAACTTGTCCTCAAAGCGCTCCAGGTAGATAGTAAGCTGCATTCCCAGCGTTCCCACCGCGATATCCAGCCCCACCATAAGCGCCGCGTACAGAATTATCTGCGGCACGCTCCGCTCGGTCTGGCAGAGAACGTCCACCAGCAGCGGCAGGAACACGATGTCGATGAACGGCAGCACTGACTGCACCACAACGTTTATCACCGACACGATGAAGTACCGCTTGCTGAACCTCCACCCCACCGGCAGGTAATATTTCAGCGCACTGAACACAACGCCCTTTTTCTTTGCGGACTTTGTATCACTCACAGACAACGCCCCCTTCCTCAGCGGAAACAGGCTCTGCGCCGTCCTCGATATAATACTGCGCCTGCACCCGGAACATCTCGGCATAGGCGCCGTTCTTTTTCAGCAGCTCGTCATGGGTGCCGTATTCCACCATCTCGCCGCCCTTGAACATCGCTATCGTATCGCAGAAGCGCGTTGAGGACAGGCGGTGGGATATGTACACGGCGGAGCGCTTTCCTATCATGCCGTCAAAGCTCTGATACAGCCTGTATTCGGCAATTGCGTCCAGCGCGGCGGTCGGCTCGTCGAGAACCACCACCGGGGCGTTTTTGTACAGCGCCCTTGCGAGCGCCATTTTCTGCTTTTCGCCGCCGGACAGGTCAACGCCGTCGTCGTAAAGCACCTTCAGCATCTCGGTATCCACGCCCTTTGGCAGCCGGTCGAGCTTTTCGCCCATTCCTGCCGCCCGGAGATATTCCTCGGTCTTCTCCCTGTCGGTATCCCCGGCAGGCTTCATCGAAACATTCTCGCTCAGCGGAAAGGCGAACACCTCCACCTCCTGGAACGCCGGCGAAAACAGCCGGAAATAATCCCCCCGGTCGAACTCCCGGATATCGGTGCCGTTGCATAGTATCTGACCCTCGGTCACGTCATAAAGCCGCAGCAGCAGCTTGATGAACGTGGATTTGCCTGCGCCGTTCAGCCCGACTACCGCCAGGCGCTGTCCGGCGCTGAAGGTGAGGTTCAGGTGACGCAGGGCGTAGGTCTCCTGCCCCTTGTACCTGAACGAAACGTCCCGGAACTCGAACGTGTAGCCCTCCGCCCGGGGAACAGGGGCGTGCTTTCCCGACGCCTTGTCCGCGTCCTTTATGTCCATGTAGCTGCGGAAATCGTCCACCTTTGCGGAGTGCTCCCTCATTCCCCCAAGCGACTGGAGGAACTGACTGACATAGCCGGAAAGCGTTATCGCGCTGCCGGTGTAGAGCGTGAACTCTCCGATAGACATTCCCCCGGCGAGCATGTCCATGATGAGCCAGCCGTAAATTATCACGTTTCGCACCAGCGAGATACCCTGACCTACCCAGGCGTTCATGCCCCAGTATTTACGGGACTGTATCCAGTGCTCCAGCTCTATCCTGTTTATTTCCTTGTATTTTCTCAGCAGCCAGGGCTTCATGCCGTAAAGCCTTATATCCTTGGCATAGCTGAAATCGGTGGACACCGTTTTCATGTACTCCATTTTCCGCCAGTGGGGAGCCATGGCGTCCCACATGACCTCTTTATCCTTTATGCGGATATAGTCGAAGTACTCGAACTGCAAAAACGACAGCAGAAAAATTATCAGCACCAGCCACAGGTTCAGTGTGCTGATTATGCCCACGGCGGTTATCACCGCGACAAGCTGCACTGAGGTAGACCACATGTTCGTCATCAGTGCGCCGATGCCGTTCCAGTCGCCGTTGGCGGCGCGCTTCGCCTTATGCAGACGGTCGAGCATGTCCGGGTTCTCCAGCTGCTCGTACTCCATGCCGAGGGTCTTTGCGATACGCTCCTGCACCAGCGCGTTACGGGTCACCATGAACCCAATGCGCAGCTTCTTTGTGGAAAGCGTATTCAGCCACATCATGATGAACTCCACCACCGTGGTGACTGTCACCAGCACAAGCAGCGGCGTGATATCCCTGTCGCCGCTGCCTGCCTGGCGCGTTATCATGTCAATGACCAGCTTTGCGATCACTGTCCAGATATAGGACATGGAGGCTCCCGCTATGCCTCCTGTCAGCAGGAACGCTATCACGCTTTTCCTATAGCGCAGGAACGCCCTGATGATGTAAATGCAGTTGCTGACAAGCCCGTATTCATGGTGAAGCTCGTCAGTCTGCTCCTTCTTTTTTTGTCTGTAGAATAGCATTTTTCTTCTCCGGGAGGGGAAGAAATGAATTAATCTGGAGTTATGGATCAGGGATCAGTGTGTTTTATTTCCGTTCCTGACTAACTCCGGATCACCTCAGACTAATAACCGTTTAAACGAAGGAAAAGATTTACAGAAAGACAGTGCCGATATCCAGAGACACGCTGATTAAATCAAAATCGCCCCGTTCAAACCCGCATACTCACGCGGCTGATTTTGTTACGCTACGCTTTAATCAGCGTATCCCTTGGAAAAGAAACGCAGGCGTACTTTCTGTACGCATTATCCGCTGCGCGGAAAACGCTCAAGTTTCTTTGACGACGATAGCGGTGCTGGATTTCTGCAAAGATTTCCTGAGTTTAAATGGTTATTAGTATCAGACCTCAACGTCCGCGTCGTAATCCACTCCGTCCACTCCAAAGCCAAACAGCTCATAGAAGTCCTGCCAGTAGCCGTCGATATCGGTGTATTCCTTGAAATTTTCGGCACTGAGGACATTCCAGATCTTCGTTACCTCGTCCTGGATCTCCGACTTCATTTCGAGATCGTCAAGACGTATTCTTCCCTCTCCGTCAACTGCGCCGTCTGCGGGCTTCCCGTCGGGGGTCAGCTTGTCCGCGAACAGACGATACATCTGCTCAATGCAGCCCTCGTGAACGCCGCGCTCCTTCATCACCTTGTACAGAATGGAGATATACAGCGGTACTATCGGGATAGCCGCGCTGGACTGAGTGACCAGCGCCTTGTTGACGGAAATGTACGCTTTTATGCCGTCTGCGGAATATTTCTCGGTTATTTCCTTCGAGGTCTGGAACAGGTGCTCCTTTGCTCTGCCTATCGAGCCCTCAAAGTACATCGGGTGGGTCAGCTCCGGACCGATATAGGAATAGGCAACGGTAACGGCGTTGTCTTCAATTGCGTCTGCTGCTTTCAGTGCGTCGATCCATGCCGCCCAGTCCTCGCCGCCCATTACCTTGACGGTGGCGGTGATCTCCTCCTCGGTGGCAGGCTCGATCGTGACCTCGGACATGGTGTTGTTCCGAAGATCGATAGTTTTATTGGTATAGGGCGCTCCGGTGGTCTTTAACACGGAGGAATAGGTCACATCGCCGACAGTTCTTCTCGGTGCCGCAAGGCTGTAGATAACAGCGTCCACCTTGCCGAAGTCGGACCTGATGATGTCGATGACCTGCTTCTTGCACTCGTCGGAATAGGCGTCGCCGTTCACGGTCTTTGCGTACAGCCCGTCTGCTTTCGCGAACTTCTCGAAAGCCGCAGTGTTGTACCAGCCGGAGGTGCCGGTCTTGTTTCCGCTCGCCGGACGGTCGAACATCACGCCGAGGGTAGCCGCTCCGCAGGAATAAGCCAGCGCAATTCTGCTTGCCAGCCCATAGCCCATGGAGCTGCCGAGAACGAGCACTTTCTTCGGCTTGAAGCCGTTATCCTCGTTCTTCCTGCCCTTGACGTACTCTATCTCAGCCTTAACGACCGCCTCGCAGCCCACCGGGTGAGCCGTGGTGCAGATAAATCCTCTTACCTTTGGTTTAACTATCATGATAATACTCCTTCCCCGCAGTAAAGCAAGACACGTTGTGCATTACTGCGCTTTGAATGATCCTGAAAGCATCGGGCAGCGCCACACGGCATTGACCCTGCGGCGCCGCCTGCTATCCGCAGTGCGTACAAAGTTATTTTATCATATTATTTCCGTTTTGGCAAGGGGGAAACGGATTTTTTCTCCGCCAGACCGCAAATCGCCCTCAGAATGTCACGAGCTTCTCCTTTCCGACGATATCCGCAGAAAATTACACACCGGGGGTTGACAAAAGCGCCGGAGCGTGGTATAATATATTCTACAGATGCGGATATAGTTTATCGGTAA
This sequence comes from Oscillospiraceae bacterium, assembly GCA_022766785.1. Lineage (GTDB taxonomy): Bacteria > Bacillota > Clostridia > Oscillospirales > Ruminococcaceae > CAG-115. The sequence continues at coordinate 3,708 of JALEOL010000029.1, read as the reverse complement.
AACATTAGCTTCCCAAGCTGAGGTGGTGGGTTCGACTCCCATTATCCGCTCCATAAAACAAGCACCCCGTCAATCTGCATAACAGCGCGGTTGGCGGGATTTTTTATGTTTCAATATCGCGACATTTGGTAAATGTATTTTATCATTTTTTTGCGCGTTTTTTCGCAAGTATGGTTGTCAAGTTTAATTACCTAATTAATATTGTGCGGTTTTCATAAAAAATAATCCCCCGGAACATGCCCCGGGGGATATCTTATCCACTTTTTTCCGTGCCGACCGAAAGCCCCAGCGCCCCGGTTCTGGAGTACTTGCCGCCGTCTGTCGCCGTGAATTCCACCGGGACGATAATAGTCCGGGAATTGAGTGTGCCGGTGATCAGCTTCTCCCCGGGAAGCCCCACCGGCTTGTAAGTGACCGCCGAAGCCCCCACAGAGCACCCGTCAAAGTTCCTGAGGTCGAGGTGCATTGTCCTGCTGTCCGAAGAAAACTCCATGGAAAGCCCGTTTGCGCTGTTGGTATAGGTCAGTTTTTCAAGGCTGTCCTCCTTTCCGGCAAAAGAAAAAGCACCTACGGATGTAAGTGCTTGCATGTATGGGTGAACGAAATGTTCACCGTTTATTCTTCATCATCGTCCACGATTTCCATCGGCGGTGGGTTTTCGGGGTCTATGCCGTCAATTTCTACCATTGTCCATTTGACAATATCAGAAGAAGTTGCTTCGGGATTATCCTCGATATACTTTATAAGGTCATCAAGCCTGTCCGGATTATTTTTTGCGTCAAGTATTACTCCACGCACAAAATCGGAATAGCTGTCCGAGACCTGCAATAAAAGCCGCATTAATTCTTCCATGTTATTCCCTCTCTTTGCTAGTGAACCGGTAATCGTCAAATCCGTAATTAACAAACTTATATGGGTACGCTCCCCATCATCTTGCCTGTTTTCGGGTCCTGGGCGTAGTTGTCTTTCTTTCGTACTTCCGGTTCAATTATACCACCCTGCTGCGCATGTGTCAAGCCGCTCCCGTCAGTCCGCTGTATCACCCCGGTATTGGGCGTGATGATATCGCCGCTTTTCGGGTCGTAGAGCACATCGGCGAGGTTCAGCTTCATGTAGTTGAAGCCCAGCGGCGGCAGGTTCTCCCGATAGCGTATCTCGTGATGTTGTTCTGAAGCGCCGTGGAGTAGGCATTTAAGCGGCTCGTCATATCGACCTTAGCCTTCAGCACCTGTCCCATAGTTGCGGCGTTGTTGGTGACGCTCTAGAGCGCAGTCTGCTGATTATTGAGTTCGGCGTTGGCGTTTCGTATCTGCCCCCGGAGATCCTGCTCTGCGGTGCGCAGCGTGCCCAGCTGCGAGGTAGTCTAGGCGATACGGTCGCGAAGCTCCTGCATACGGCTACGCTGCTCCGAGGTGGCGGTATTGCCGTTCTGTGTCGCCTGCTGGAGCTGCCGCAGTTCTTTCTGGTATTCTCGCACCTGCTGATTTGCGTTCCGCACAGCCTGCCGGGTCTGCTATGCTGCCCTCTGTTGCCGGGCGTCCGTGCCCGGCTCTTGGGGCAGCTTTGCAAACATCGTGTTTGCTCCATGCTTGTATTCAGTTCGGTGAGCCGCTGCCGCAGGGCGTTGGTTCCCTGGGCAAATCCTGCGGTGTTCGCCGAGAAATTCGCTTGTAGTGTTCTGTCCGCCATAGTTCCTCCTGGAAATGGGCATAAAAACAGCGCCCCGGGCGGAGCGCAGGATATTCAGTTATAAGAAAACCGCCCTGATTGCAGATTGCAAAAGGGCGGTCAATTTATTCTCATGCGATAGAAAGTTCAGTACCAACATTCAGGTCGCATTTATCAACGAGTATCGTTGTGGTCTTGCCAATTTCCTCCGGGTCGGTGTATCTCACCATACCCACAGAAATGACCTGTATAGCGTTTCCGTGGCTGTCAACAAGCCTGCTGCCGTTCTTTATGTTGTCATTTACACCGTCAAGAGTTACGGAAAGTCTGTTCCCTACCGGGAAAATATCAATTACCTTTAACATATCAGCCACCTCCATGCTTTATATTATATTCATCTAGCTGACGAAGATACATTTCAAGCGCCCTTTTGGTTTGAGCGATTTCGTTTCCGGTCAGCTTATACAGCTTTGAATTTGCAAGCAATTTCTTTTGTGCTTCAATTTCGCATAAAATCATGCTCTTGGTTGAGCCGTCGTTTTTGCCGTTGCGGTATTGCGCTGTATGTATCATTTCTTCAAACACACTTGCGCGACCGAGTTTTTGCCTTAACAGAACGGTTTTAGCGTCGTACGTGATTCCCTACGCATGACGTTTTTCAAGATACTCGTCAACGGCTTCACCACGCTGAATAACTCCACCCTGCCTTTGGAAAGCCTGTTCAATTCTTCGCAGCTGTTTCTTGGGCATAGGCTCAATTTTATTCGGGTCTTTTCTGCGGAACATTCCTTCACTTCCTAGTTCTATTATACCACCTTTTACGGATTTGTCAAGCGCCTTTTCCGAAGCCTTTGCCCCGCCGTGTCCTCCGCCGTTCCCGTCGAACCAACTGCCCATAAAGTACCCGTGCGCGCCCTTGATATAATGCCGGGCTCTCTGTTCGGCAAGCCTGGGTAAAACATCAAGAATATGAGCCTGTAATACGGAGCATTCGGGCAATAACAAACAGCCGCGAAGCAGCGCTATTGTCCCGGAATAATCCCGCATTACTCCATCCCTTCCATATCAAACATCTCCATTCTCCGCATACCCCTTGACCTCCGCGAAACACTGCCACCTTTCGCACAGCTCCCTCATAGTCGAATGACAAAAGAACTCATCGGGCTTTCGCATGACATCGCAGATAAGGCACCTCAGCCTCTGCTGATCGAGCGCCTGTGAAATATTGAGCGCGGCGAGCAGTGCTATTACTTTCTCCATAATGGTGTCCTCCTTAAAAAAATGGTATAAAAAAAACTCGAAAGGGCGTTTTATCTGTATTTCCTGTGCCGCGCGAGAAATGCACGGAGCGTATCGGGCGGTTCGGGCGCGGCGCGCGGCATTCTGCTGTAACAGCCTGCCAAACCTACCGCCGCCGATACCACCACTGCGATAAGGTTATTGAAATACTTATTGTGCCTGTTGGGAACTCATTTCTGAAAAATTGGTATAGAAATGCACCCCCGATGGTGGGGGTGCTGGCTACTTTGGAATGGACGAACTATCATTGAACTCGTACATAATTCCATTATCTCCGGGGTATGGTTTTGTGTGTATAAACTTACCACTAAGTATTTCGCGGGGTATTGCACACGGTAAATAATGCCATTCTGTTTCTGTTGGAGTTGGGAAAGCATCGCAGAATATTTCATTGTCTGTTGATTTGTTATGTTTGCAAGATAGGCATTGGCATTCAGACAGCATTATAACACCTCCTAAATAAGTTTCAATTTTTTGTTTCTCAAAGCGCGTCGCTTTGATGTTAATATTCTACCAGCGAGTAGGTCAGCTACAAACTCATGTATACCATTATTTTTGCCGTTAGTTGAAATATGCTCGCAACCATCTTTATAAGCCCTTTTTACTAATGTTGAAATCTTAGATTGTGGCATATCAATCAAATCTTGGGTAAGCAGATGATAGAATTCATGCTCTGCAACATAAGGTACGTTATTGCATTCTTTGGGAATGTATCCTGTGTGCTCCCAATAATCGAGGATA